>CAYPCE010000208.1:0-6742 GCA_964409085.1 uncultured Desulfobacteraceae bacterium
GAATCCCCCGGCTACAAGCCAAACCCGGCTGAAGCCGGCTGCAGCCGTTTCGGCTTGCACATTGCCCGTAACGATGATCGAGGCCTTTTATGGTATAAAAATACGTCCTGTCCCCTCGTAGTTTTTGAGTTCCAATACGATTTCAGCAATGCGCTCGGCGCATCTTTCTCGATACAGGTTCTCCTTTAACCTGTCCAATCGGCTGATTGTTATAACCGGCAATGAACTCAGTGTGTTTTCTTCACGGATTGTCTGCTCCAGAGAATCTTCCTCATTGTCGCTTCGATTGTCAGTAAGCAAAATCATTCGGTTGGTTTGGGCAAATCGCCACACTTCTCTGTCGATGCTGTTTTCAGCCAAGCCGACATCGGCAAACATCACCATCTTCAACTGAATCAAATCGGGCATTCCTGAATTTGATAAAGAATTCCACAGCTATACCGCCTGTCCTTCCATATTATGGTCAACGAGTATGATTGTCATTTCGGGACAGTTTTGCTCTCCATTCGTCTAATTTGGCCCATGCCTCCGCGTGTTTCGGATTTCGAGGAAGTTTTTCTATTTCAGCAAGTCGCTTTTTATTGCGTTCATGCCAATATCGTCTATTTTTTTCGGATTGGACAAGGATCCGCTGATATTCTTTTTCAATTTCATCGTAATGGGTACGAATGTAATCCAGAACATCTTCGGTTTGCTTAATTGTGAGGCGAAAATGATCCCTTATCACTTCAGGAGGTTCATTTGCTTTGACATAATCCATTATCTGATAAAGGGTAATGCGCGTACCCGCAATTGACAGCCCGCGTTTTGTCCTGACAATGGTTGAACGAAAAAGTGTGGGTATCGACATATGATTACCTCTATATTGTTAGACTTTCCATTAGATGAGTCGCCAAAATCGTCACGGCAACACCGGCGCCCCCAACACCCCGTCGCACGGCGGCGCGCCGTCACGGCCGGTGATGACGAACCGGCTGACCTCGGCGCCGGATCGGGCGTCACAGGGCGTTTCCATCCACCGGGCCGCATCCAGGTAGTTCGAGGGCAGCACCGTGAGCACTTTGCTCAGGTCCGCCTCCGGCGACACGATCTCGATGTTGCCGTCGATGCCCAGTTTCGATGACGCGTCTACGATGCTGTCGGCGGATTGGATGAACTGGTCGGCCACAATCAAAATGTTCCCCCCCTGTCCTTCGTAGGCCTGGGCGATGATGTCGCTGTGATTCAGGATAATGAATTCCGGTTCCGAGATGATGATATCGCCGCCGTTGCCCTTTCCGAACTGGACGCTGGTGGTGATCCGGCCGTCAAACATAAAAAGCGTATCGTCGATGGCGATCTCCATGGCCCCGCCGCCGGCGTTTTCCGCAGCGGTGGTGATCTGCCCGCGGTCCGTCAACGTGATCGTTCCCGCATCGATGGAAACACCGCCGGCGTCCCCGGACGGTCCTTCGGTTCTCTCGGAACTGGCGTAGATTCCGGAAACATACCAGGCTCCAGCCCTGGGCGGATGGGTCTCCTGCCATTCCCTCTGGCTTTCGGCGGGCGGTTCGGTGATCCATCCGCTCCCGTCCCCGTCGATGGTCATCTCACCGGCCCGCACCTCGACATCGCCGCCGTCGCCCGACCCTTCGGTGTTGCTGGTCACAAGGGCGCCGTCCCGGATTTCCAATGTCGAGACATCGATGACGATCTCCCCCCCGCCGGCCTCGCCCGGTTCCGCATCGGGCGTCCGGGTTCGGGCGTAGATCCCCGAGCCGAACCCATCCTTGTTTTCGCCGTAGGGATTGCCGCCGGTCAGTTCCAGGCGCTCCGCGGTCACCTCGATCCGGCCCGCGTTCCCCCGTCCTTCGGTGGAAGCGGTCACGCCGGCGCCGTCCGAAAAGCGGATATCGCCCGCCCGGAGGACGATGTCCCCGGCGTCTCCGTCGCTGAGGGCGGTGGTGTAGATGCGACTGGCATAGCCGTCGGTGTCGGCACCGGAAAAATGGAGGGTCCCGCCACCGGCATCCACGACGACATCCCCGCCGATGCCGTCCCCATCCGCCGTATTGCCGATCCATCCGCCGTCCCGGAAATCGACGGCGATGGCGTCGCCGGGAACCAGCGGTTGGATGCGGACATCGCCCGCGGCCACGAAACCGTCTGGATCATCCTCTGCGGCGGCGGGGCTGTCGCTCCGGGCGATGATGCCGCTGCCCAGGCCGTTGCCGTCGGTTCCGGAAAAGGTGACGGACCGGCCGACCCGCAGGAGGATGTCGCCCCCGTCGCCGATCCCGAAGGCCGACGAGTCGATGAAGGCGCCGTCGGAGAGGTCGATCTCCGCCGCTCTGATCCGGATGTCCCCCGCCGGGCCGGAATAGAGGCTCTGGCCGGAGGATACGATCCCCGAACCGGACCCGTTTTCATCGTTTCCGGACAGACGGACGGCGTCGTCGGCGATCAGGGTCACGTCCCCGCCCGCCCCGTCGCCGATGGAAGACGCCGTGATCGTGGCCCCATCCGACACCGTGATCCGGGAAGCGGACAAATGGATGTCCCCGGCGTCCCCGGCCCCCGGTTCCGGGAGTTCGGTAATGGCGGTGATGGCACTGGCGCCGCCGAATTCACCCGCCCCCGACAGGGTGATGGCGTCCCCAGCGGTGATCCGCACGTCGGCCCCCCCGCCGTAATCAAAGGTATCCCCCGAGACCGTGCTGCCGTCGGTTAGTTCCACCGAACCGGCCTGGATATCGATGAGGCCGCCTTCCAGGTCCCAGTAGGTTTCCGCGTAAACGCCGCCCCCGGCGCTGTAGAACCGTCCGCCCCGGATGAAAACGTTCCCCTCCCCGTCGCCGCTGGCATCCAGGATCCCGGTCAGCGCCACGGTCCCGCCGTCCGTCACCGGCGGCAACGATTCCACCGTATCCGGGGTCAACAACGGCGCCGTGGCGCCGGGAGCCCGGCTTTCCACCTGGATCCGTCCATCGGCGGCGGTCAGCCAGCCGTTGATCTCGACATCGCCGCCCACGATGCTCAGGGACTCCCCAAACCCCGGCTCTCCTACCGTCAGGTCGCTATCCACGACGATACGGCCCGTGTCGCCCTCCAGAAAGCCGAATGCCGTGGGCGGGGCCGCCGACAACACTTCGCCGGCGGTCGGCAGGGCGTAAAACCGGTCCGAGTCCCCCATCTGCAGAAAATCGGCGGTGGAGATGTGGAAAGAGCCGGTGACATCCAGAAACGCATCGGGTCCGATGATTATCCCCGCCGGATTGAGGAGAAAGAGATCGGCGCCGGAAATATCCGAATACACGGTCCCGTCGATCCGGGAGACATCGCCCCCGGTCACCCGGCCGATGATGGTCGTGATGGTGTCCGGCCCGTAGAAGGCCGCGGACTCGTCCGCGCCGATGGTGAACCGTCCGAAGCTGTGGAAGAGGTTGCCGCCGGCCTGGCGGCCCATGTCCGCCGTGATCTCGTAATCCGGCCCGGCGATCTCGCCGGCCTCTCCCAGGCTGCCATCCAGGGTCACCTCCGCCCCGGCGGGCGACAACAGCATCAGCCAGAGGGCGGATGCCACTCCACAGCGGACAATAGAACGTTTCATGGTATTTTCCCCTGTTTGCGGGTCATGGGTCGTGCAGGTCTCTCCGTTCAGCTGTCTTTGTAGCACGCCCCACCGTTTATCGCAATGGACGATCGCCTCGGCGTCCCCCTCCGGCTGGGGCCGGACGATGTTGAAACCGTTTGACTCCACCGACCAAATATTCTAGAATCCACCGTGTTGACTGCAATGTCCGGTATCGTCGCCCTGCCCGAAGAACACCGCCCCCCTTATTCCCCATTGAAAGGAGGAAAATAACAGATGGATCGGACCAAGGATATCACACGGGATGCGCCCGTCATGGGCGCCGCGGTCGCGCTGGCCCTCATTCTGGCGGTCATCGGCGGCCTTGGAATCATCAATTTCAGCCGCTTTGCCCACAGCGCCGGAGGCATCGCGGCAACTTTCGGATGGATCACCGGCTTGTCCCTGCCGGCCCTGGCCCTGGCCGTATGGATCGGGCGGCATCTTCTGAAAAACCTCCGGAAGATGAACGACCTGTTGACGGAAACCGGCCGGATATCCCGGGCCGCCGTTGAAGGCCGCCTGGACGCCCGCGGGGAGACGGAGCGGTTCAGCGGCGGCCACGCCCGGATGATCCGGGCCGTCAACACCATCATCGACACCCTTGTGGGCCATCTCCATTACCTGCCGATCCCGGTGATGATCATGGACAAAGGACACACCATCCGCTTTATCAACAGGGTCGGGGGTGATCTGGCCGGCATGACGGCCGATGCCATGATCGGCCAGAAATGCTACTCCTTTTTCAAGACCTCCGATTGCCAGACCTCCCGGTGCGCCTGCGCGCGGGCCATGGCCACCGGCCAGTCCGAAACCGGGGAGACGTCGGCGCACCCGGCGGAAAAAGACCTGTTCATCTCCTACAACGCCGCTCCCCTCAAGGATGAGGAGGGCCAGACCGTCGGGGCCCTGGAGGTCATCGTCGACGAGACCGAAACCCGGCGGGCCATCCGGGAGGCCGACGACAAGGTCGCGTTCCTGAACAACGTCCCCACCCCCGTGATGGCCATCGACCCGGAGTACAACGTGGCGTTCATGAACGACGCCGGTGCCGCCGTGGCCGGACGGGAACCGGCCGACTGCATCGGCCAGAAATGCTTCAATCTGTTTCGGACGGATCACTGCAACACGCCCCACTGCCAGCTCGCCAAGGCCATGCGGCAGGACGGCGTATTCACCGATGACACCACGGCCCGGCTGCCGTCGGGGGACATTCCCATCCGCTACACCGGCGCCCCGCTGAAGGATGGAAACGGCAAGGTCGTGGGTGCCCTGGAATACGTCCTGGATATCAGCAAGGAAATGGAAATCACCCAGGGATTGACCGCCCTGGCGGAGGCGGCCGTCGACGGCCGCCTGGACGAACGGGCCGACCCGGAACAATTCCAGGGGAATTACCGCCGCATCGTCCAGGGGGTCAATGACCTCCTGGAGGCCCTGATCCGTCCCCTGAAGACCGCGGCCGACTATGTCCACCGGATCAGCCGGGGGGAAGCGCCCGGCAAGATCACCGCGGAATACCGGGGAGATTTCAACGAAATCAAAGATAGCCTCAACCTCCTGATCCAGGCCATGGACGACATCACCCGACTGGCCGAACAGATGTCCCGGGGCAACCTGGCGGTCGAAGTGCGGGAGCGGTCCGACGGAGACCGGCTCATGCAGGCCCTCAACCTCATGATCCAGCGGTTGAGCAGCGTTTGCCGGGACGTGAAAGCGGCATCGGACAATGTGTCGGCCGGGAGCCAGCAGATGAGCGCCAGCGCCCAGCAGACCTCCCAGGGGGCCTCGGAGCAGGCGGCCTCGGCCCAGCAGGCATCATCCTCCATGGAAGAAATGGCGGCCAACATCCGCCAGAACGCGGACCATGCCCAGGAGACGGAACGGATCGCCTTGAAATCGGCCGAGGACGCCGCGGAAAGCGGAAAAGCCGTATCGGAAACCGTGGCCGCCATGACGGAAATCGCCGAAAAAATCACCATTGTCGGGGACATTGCCGCCAAAACCGACCTCCTGGCCCTCAACGCCGCCATCGAAGCGGCCCGGGCCGGAGAACAGGGCAAAGGGTTCGCCGTGGTGGCCTCGGAAGTGCGGAAGCTGTCGGAGCGGAGCCAGACGGCCGCGGCCGAGATCCGGCAAATGGCCGACGCCAGCATGAAGGTCGCCGGTACCGCCGGCGAAAAGCTCTCCAGGCTCGTCCCCGATATCCGGAAAACCGCCGAACTCGTCCAGGAAATCAGCGCCGCCACCAGCGAGCAGAACAGCGGCGCGGACCAGATCAATACCGCCATCCAGCAACTGGACCAGGTCATCCAGCAGAACGCCTCCACCGCCGAAGAGATGGCCTCCACAGCGGAAGAACTCTCGAGCCAGGCCGAACAGCTCGCGACCACCATGTCCTTTTTCCAGGTCAACGGCGATGGGGAGGAAGGGGCACCGACATCCGCCGGCGGAGACTGGAGGCGGGAAAAACCGGCGGAGACCGCCACCCCGAGGCCCGGCCGGTCCAACACCGCTTCCCCGGCATCTATCGGCGCGGGGGCCATCGACATGACCGAACGGCCTGGAAAGATGGATGAGGGCTTCGAAAGATACTGAGGCCGGCGGCGGCCCGAAAACCGGCTCATCCCGTCGGAGAGTTCCACCGGAACTCCTGGCCCCGGCCGGCGATGCCGAAAAGCTCGAGATCGCCATCCATTACGGCGCGGACGCGGTCTACCTGTCGGACGACCGGTTCAGTCTCCGGAATTTCTCCCGGAATTTCACGGCCGACGCCCTGCCCCATGCCCTTGCCTACGCTCACGGGCGGGGCGTCAAGGTGTATGTGGCCTGCAATCTCTTTCCCCGGGACGACGAACTCGACCGGTTGGCCGCCTATCTGGAACTCCTCGGAAATTTGGGGCCCGATGGCCTGATCATCGCCGATCCCGGCGTGGTCGCCATGGCGGCGGAGATCGCCCCCCACCTCCCCATCCATCTCAGCACCCAGGCCAACACCGTCAACAGCCGAGCCGCCCGCTTCTGGGCGCGATGCGGGGTCCGCCGGATCAATGCCGCCAGGGAACTCTCCCTCCGGGAGATCCAAACGATGGCCGAGACGACCGACCTCGAGATCGAAGCCTTTGTCCACGG
>CAYPCE010000209.1:0-6740 GCA_964409085.1 uncultured Desulfobacteraceae bacterium
TCCCCGCGGATCAGCACCGGTTGTGAGGTCCGGGCGATGGCCTCGATGTACTGGAAAAGCACCAGCATCTTCTTGTTCCGGGTGATGATCTCCCGGAAGGCCTCGGGTTTTTCCAGGCTGTCCCCCAGGATGTGCTGGCGGAGGGAGAGGTTCTCCCGTTTCAATTCCTGGAAGGAGATGGCCCGTTTGACGGCGGTGACGAGCCGCTCTTCCTCAACGGGTTTGACGATATAATCGAATGCGCCCGATTTGATGCACCGGACCGCCGTCTCCACATCCACGGCGCCGGTGACGATGATCACCGGGATCTCGGGAAACTCCTGGGCGATGCGGTCCAGCAGCCGCTCGCCGTGGACATGGGGCATGTTCAGGTCCAGGAGCATGCACTCGATCATCTGGGCCCCGAGGATCTCCATGACCTGCCGGCTGTCCTGGCAGGTGATGGTATGGTTGAAGCCGGCCATCTGGAGCGTGGTGTCGATGGCCAGGAGGATGCTCTCCTCGTCATCCACGATCATGATGGGGTGGGCCGGTGTAAGGGTGACGCGCATCGTTGTCATGGGGTGTCCTGTAGGGCGTCCTCATTCCTGTGGGAGGACGGCGGTGCCAGGGGGAACACGGCCCGGACGGTGGTCCCCGTCTCCGTCGTTGAGGTGAACACGAGCTGTCCCCCGTGGTCTTCGATGATCTTGTCGGAAATGGCCAGACCGAGGCCGGTGCCGCCGTTGTCCCGCTTGGTGGTGAAAAACGGGTCTTTGATTTGGGCGAGGATCTCCGGGGGAATGCCGGTTCCTTCATCCATTACTTCAATGATGACCTGACCGGCCGCCGGATCGAAGGCGGTGGCCGCGCGGAGTTGCCGCTCCGGATCCGGCAGGGCCTGGCAGGCGTTGACCAGGAGATTGATGACCACCTGCTCGATCCGCTGGGCGTTCCCCTTGAACCGGGGAATCGACGGATCGTAATGGACGGTGAAATGGTGCGTCGATTTGTTGATCAGGTTGTTGACCAGTCCCGCCGCCTTCCGGACGATCTCATTGGCGTCCACGTCGTCGGTGTGGGCGGCCGGGGATTCCCGGGCAAAGTCCTTGAGGTCGTTGACGATGTCCCGGACCCTCCGGCTTCCGTCTCCGATGGCGGCCAGCAGTTTCGGTATCCGGTCCCGGATACTGGAATAGGGCATGCCGCCCAGGAGAAAGTCCCCGTTCCGGTCCCGGTGGTCGTCCAGGATCGGCAGGGCCGCCCGCCAGGCCTTGTCCAGGGTCGGGGTGTTGAGCATCACCGACGTGATGGGGTTGTTGATCTCGTGGGCCACCCCCGACACCAGCGTGCCCAGGGAGACCATCTTGGCCGCCTGGAAGAGCTGTTTCTGGCGCAGCCGGGCCTGGTTCTCGGCCCGTTTCTTTTCCCGGGTCACGATCATTCCCCGCCGGATGATGTAGACGGTGAGGGCCATGACCGCCAGCAGGATGGCCAGGCAGGTCAAGGTCAGCCGGCGGGTCATGGCGGCGATCTCCGCGCGGACGTCCTCCACGTAGATCCCGGTACCCACGATCCATCCCCAGGGGGCGAAGCCCTTGACATAGGAGATCTTGGGCACGATCCGGTCCGGGTCGTCCTTCCACTGCCAGGCGTAATCGACGTAGCCGGCGCCGTCCGTTTCCACCGCGTCCACGAAGGCGGCGAAGATCCGCTTGCCGCCGGGATCCATGAACCCGGAGGCGTCCTGTCCCTCCATGTCGGGGCGGTAGGGATGCATGACCATGCGGGGGTGCATGTCGTTGATCCAGAAATAATCCTTGGCCTCGGGCCCGTAGCGCAGGCGGCGGAGATGCGCCACGGCCCGGTGCCGGGCTTCCGCAGGGCTCAATTTCCCGGTTTCGGCCCGCTCTGCATAGAAGGCCAGGGTGGACCAGGCCGTCTCGGTCAATTCCCGGATCATCTCCCGCTTCCCCTCCATCAGCCGGTCCTCCACCGTCGGGATGATGAGGAGAAAGATGGTCAAAACGAACAACAGCACCGTCGCCACCGCAGGGAGAATGATCCGGACGGGCAACGCCTTGAGCGACAGGTGCAGGTTGCCGGGGGGCGATGGCATGGGCGGTTCTGTCGGGCCGGACCGGCGGGTCTGCCGCCGGCCTCCTAAATCTTCTCCAATTCGTATGTCCGGCTGCCCAGTCCCAGTTTTTCCGCATAGTCGAGCTGGATGGGCCAGTCCACCTTGGGGTAGATGGATTTGAACTTGTCGGACCCGGCTTCCCGGTTCTCTTCCATGCAGCAGGCAGACAGGGCCGGTTCGGCGTTGATCATATCGACGGACGCCTGGTCGATGGCCACCGGGTCCCGGGAGGCGACGATGCCGATGTCCCGGACGATGGGGGCATCGTTGGCCGGCACGCAGTCGCAGGCCGGGGAGACGTTGGTGATGAAATTGATGTAAAAGGTCTTGTTCTCCTTGTTCCTGAGTACGGCCGCGGTGTATTCCACCATCTTCTCCATGAAGTCCGGAATGGAGGTGGCCCACTGGGGATTGATGGCGCCCTGGGGGCAGATGAGGATGCACTCGCCGCAGCCGATGCACCGGTCCGGATCGATGTGGGCCTTATATTTTTTTTCATCCTCTTTTTCCAGGGCAATGGCCTCCTGGGAGCAGTGGGGGACGCAGTCGCCGCAACCGATGCACTTTTTCCGCGTCACCTTGGGCGAGACGCCCGAATGCTGGACGAGTTTTCCCCGGCGGGAGGCGCACCCCATGCCCAGGTTTTTGATGGTCCCGCCGAATCCGGAGAGTTCGTGGCCTTTGAAATGGGCCACGGAGATGAGCGCGTCCGCCTCCACGATCTCCGTGCCGATGTAGGCGGTCTCGATATGCTTGCCCTCTACGGGGACGGCCCGTTCGGATTTGCCCCGCAGGCCGTCGGCGATGACCAGGGGGGCGTCCACGACACTGTAGGCGAAACCGTTCCGGATGGCGGTGGTCAGGTGGCTGGGGGTGTCCCCCCTCGTGCCGGCGTAAAGGGTGTTGGCGTCGGTGAGAAACGGGTTGCCCTCCAGGGACTTGACCGTTTCGACGACCTTGCGAAGATAGAGGGGCCGGATGAAGGCGGCGTTGCCCAGTTCCCCGAAATGGAGTTTGACGGCCACCAGGTCCCGCTTTTTAACGGTTCCGGCGACGCCGGCGGTCTCCATGAGTCGGCCGAGTTTGTGGATGAGGTTTTCTTTGGGCGTGGCCCGCAGGTCCATGAAATAGACGGTGCTTGTCAAAATAACCCCCTGAGTGAGTGATGGGTTCGCGTCAAAGAAAAAAATTACGGGGCGGCGGCGGTTTTGTCAAGCAGTAAAACCCGCGGTGCCCGGCCTGCCGGCCCCACGGACCCTATTGACGCCGCCGCAGCGGGGCTGATAGGGTTCTGAAGAGATTGAGGAGAACCGATGCTGCTGGACGTGCCTTTCATACCGGACCCGGAATATGCCGCTTTTCTGGCGGAGCGGCAGGGCCACCTCCATTCGGTCCATTTCAGCCTTTACGCCGAAGGGGTGCCCGACGGACGACATCGATTCCGGAACATCGCCCCCCGGCGCATGGCCGATCTGTTGGCGTGGATTGGGCGGCCCAGGAAATACGGACTCCTCAACAGCCGGTTTCATCCGCCGCGGTTTTATTTGGCCCCGGACGGATTGGTGCCGGTGCTGGAGGGCGTGACATCGCTCCTGGAGGCCGAATCCCTCGACGGCATCGTCTACGCCGATCCCTATCTGTTGAAAGCGCTCTCCGACGCCAGCCCCGAGACCGCCGCGGCCCTGGAAGCGGTCCCCAGCGTCAATTTCCTGCCCGAGACCTTCGACGGCGTCTATGCGTTGATGGAAAGCATCGGTGAGACCCGTTTCAAACCGCCGGGAAAGCTGACCCTGGACCGGTCCCTCAACCGTCGCCGGGGGGATCTGGCAGACCTTTCGGCGCGGATTCGGTCTGAATGGCCGGAATTGAAGGTGTCGTTGCTGGCCAATGAAGGGTGCCTCTACCGGTGCCCCTTCAAGTTGACCCACGACGCCCACATCGGCCTCGTCCATCTGGGCCACGACCTGGACACCCACCGGATCAACGGGGAACTGGGGTGCATGGCCCGTCTCCGGGAAACCCCCCACCGGCTCTTCGGCTCCCCGTTCATCCGGCCAGAGGATGTGCCCGTCTATGCAGACGATGCGGATGTTCTCAAGATCTGTGGCCGGACCCTTGGACCAGCGTTCTTAAAACGGGTCGTCACAGCGTATCTGGCGGGAAACTACGAGGGGAATCTGCTGGATTTGACCGACGCCATGGCGTGGCTGGCCGATGAGGTCCACGTGGGCAATTCATCGGTCCCGGCCGATTTCGCCGCCACGGTGATCGACTGTGCCAAAACCTGCGGATCGTGCGATTACTGCCGAACCGTTTTTGACGCCTGCGCGACGCCGGTGGACGCGCCGTCCCGACAAATCAAAGATTTCAGGAGAGATGCATGATCGAAAAGATCGAATACCGGCCCATCGGCGTGGTCCATTCCCCTTTCAAAACCCCGGAGGGCGCCCCCATCCAACCTCCCGGCGGCCGGGATGCCGAGGCGACAGTGGAGATCTTCCCGGATTACGGGGAAGGGCTGGCGGACCTGGACGGGTTTTCCCATCTCATCCTTCTCTACCACTGCCACCGCTCCGGGGTCCCGTCCCTGACGGTCACGCCTTTTCTGGATAACGTCCCCCACGGCCTTTTCGCCACCCGGGCCCCGTCGCGGCCCAACCCCATCGGGCTTTCCATCGTTCGCCTGACAGGGGTGGCCGGGGGCACCCTCTATATAAAGGAGGTGGACATCCTTGACGGGGCGCCGGTCCTGGATGTCAAGCCCTATGTGCCGGCATTCGATCGTCGGGAGCCGTGCCACATCGGCTGGATGGAACGCCGGACCGACAAGATGGCCGCCGCCCGGGACGACGGGCGGTTCGCCGCCGACTGACCGGTCATTTTTTCTCCTCTTTTTTGAGCCCTTTTTCGATCTCGGCAAAAAGATCTTTTTTCCGTTGTTCCTTTTTCGACGCCAGGGTCTCGATTTTCCGGGCGAACCCCTGTTTGTCTCGCCGGAACCGTTCGATTTCGGACTGGAGCGTTTGCCCTTCCTGCTCGCGGGGGATTTTTTCAATGGCGAGATGGTCTTTGATGAAGATCCGATGACCGTAGGCGCCTTCGGTGACCTCCAGTACGCCGGCGGCCGAGAGTTTTTTGGCCAGGAGGCGGCCGCGTTCCGGAGAAAAGGAGAGTTGATCGCAAACGGCCTCCAGTGTCGGTGGGGCACCGGTCTGATGTTCCAGTACGCGGATGGACGCCGTGACCAGGTGGGCTTCGGTGTATGGATCGATTGCGCTCATCGTCTGCTCCTTTCTTTCCCCGCCGGAAAGCGGTCCATGGATTATCGGGTGCCGGCCGGAAAGCGCCGTCCACTTCACCGCCGGAAATCGGGGCATCCTCGATCTTGACATCCTCGGCCAAGCAGAGTAACTAGAGAACCTTTTATTGTCAAGCACGGGACCCGATGAGGTGGAGATCCAACCTTAACCGTTTGTCAGGAGATGGGATGATGACCGAGATCATGGATGTAACCGCAAGGGAAGTGCTGGATTCAAGGGGCAACCCGACCGTGGAGGTCGAGGTCTCCCTTGCCTGCGGCGCCAGCGGCCGTGCCACGGTTCCTTCGGGCGCGTCGACGGGAACGCGGGAGGCCCTTGAACTCAGAGACAAGGATGCGAACCGCTACGGCGGCAAAGGGGTGATCACCGCCGTGGACAACGTGAAGAACGACCTGGCCCTGGCCATCCGGGGGATGGATGCCGCCGACCAGGCGGCCCTGGACCGCCACATGATCGAACTGGACGGCACCGAGAACAAGTCCAAATTCGGGGCCAACGCCATCCTGGGCGTCTCCATGGCCGCGGCCCGGGCCGCCGCCGAGGCCCACGGGATGAGCCTGTTCCGGTATATCGGCGGTCTGAATGCCCGGTACCTGCCCGTCCCCATGATGAACATCGTCAACGGCGGGGCCCATGCCACCAACAACCTGGACATCCAGGAGTTCATGATCGTACCCTTCGGCGCCGATTCCATCGCCCGGGCCGTCCGCATGGGGGCCGAGACCTTCCAGAAGCTGAAAGGCATCCTCAAGGACCGGGGGTTGAGCACCGGCGTCGGGGATGAAGGCGGCTTCGCCCCCGATCTGGGATCCAACGAAGCGGCCATCGGGCTCATCATCCAGGCCATCGAAGCGGCCGGGTATACGCCGGGCAAAGACATCAGCCTCGCCCTGGACGCCGCCGCCTCTGAATTCTACAAGGACAACAAATACGTCCTGGCCTCCGAGGACAAGCACCTGTCGGCCGTGGGGATGATCGATTATTACGCCGATCTGGTGGACCGGTATCCCATCGTCTCCATCGAGGACGGTCTGGCCGAAGCCGACTGGGACGGGTGGGCCCTGATGACCGAGCGGCTGGGGGATGCCCTCCAGATTGTGGGGGACGACATCTTCGTGACCAATCCGCAGATCTTTGCGGACGGGATCGAGAAGGGGGTGGGCAATTCCATCCTGATCAAGCTCAACCAGATCGGCACGGTGACCGAAACCCTGGATGCCATCGAAATGGCCAAGCAGTCGGGATACACCACCGTGATCTCCCACCGTTCCGGCGAAACCGAGGATACCTTCATCGCCGAT
>CAYPCE010000210.1:0-6720 GCA_964409085.1 uncultured Desulfobacteraceae bacterium
CTGCACCAATCGACACCGCATTTCGGCCCATTGTTTTGTCATATGGAATTGGGTTATCGGCCCTTCGCCTTATCCTGAGCTGAAATTTCCCATTACCACAATTCAACCGATTTGAAAAGTAAAATAAAAAGGAAATCTCCCCGCATGATCCGACGCTGCATCGACCGCCTGGTTTTCATGGCCCCCATCCTGCTAGTGACCGCTCTTCCGGCCGCGGCCGAGACCGAAGGGGATCTGGCGGTGCTCCGGATGTTCTATACCGAAAAAGAACTCACGGTGATCTCCGCCACGCGGACGCCGCGGCCTGTCGCTGAAACCGCCGAGAACATCTCAGTGGTCACGGCCGAGGAAATCCGGGCCATGAACGCCCATTCCCTGGGCGAGGTGCTGGCCCGCGTGCCCGGCATCTTCGTGAGTGACAAAGGCGGATTCGGCAGCACCGCATTGGTGACCAGACCCTGGGGATCGACGCGCGCCTGACCTGGCGCAGCGGCTGGCAGACCCTCGTGGCGGGCGTCGATGCCGAGTGGGGCGAACTGGACCAGGCGTCTCTTTTCGGCGAGGAGCGCCTCGACGCTGAGTCCGGGGAGGACCGGTGGGCGGTCTACATCAACGACACCTTCACCTTCGGCCGGTGGCACATCACGCCGGGCATCCGCTACGACGATTTGGACACGAGCGGCGGTTTCATCAGCCCCAGCCTCGGCATCGCCTTCGAACCCTGGGACGGCACCGTCTTCCGGGCCACTGCGGCACGGGGGTTCAACGCTCCTGGCCTCAGCTTCACCGACGGGGGCGCCTGGAACTTCGATCCCAATCCGGAGCTGGATCCCGAGACGGTCTGGTCTTACCAGGGGGGCGTCGAAACCCGTGCCATCCCTCACCTTTGGGCCAAACTCATGCTGTTCTACCACGACGTGGATGACCTCATCGAATTCGACCCGACCGGCGAAACCCGGAAGCTGTTCAATCTCGGCGAAGCCAGCCGGCAGGGGATGGAACTGGAGCTGGAAACGGCGCCCTACCATGGGATCTCCCTTCTGGGCAGCGTCACTTACATAGAAAGAGACGGGCCGGACCAGGGCGGCCAGGCGGATGAGCGGTACAGCTTCAACACCGGCGTCCGCTACAACGACAAAGGGCTGCGGGCCGAGATGTTCGGCCGGTATGTCTGGTGGGATCAAGAGGATACCGGATTCGGCGCCAGCTACGACGACATGGTCGCCGACCTCAATGTGTCCTACCGGCCGGACCTCGGCTTCCCGGTGGAACCCGAAATCTTCGCGACGGTTCACAACCTCTTTAACGGCGACCAGTACAGCGGTTTCTGGAAAAAGAATCCCGAGCGGTGGGGAGAAGCCGGTCTGCGGTTACGGTTCTGAATACCCAACGCAGAAGAGAGGAGAGGATTGATGGCAAAAGCGGGGCATCCGACACAGGGTCAACGGACGGCGGATGGCTGCTCCAGTTTCTCAAGGAAAACGGAAGCCCCCTCATCGGTGCCACCATTGCAGGAGTGCATGCACGCACCGGCGATGCACGCGAGAAAAAGCGATTTTACCTCACAGCCCATGTTCCATTTCCTCCCGATGCAGTTGCGCCAACTGTTTTTTATCCACCTTTCCGCTGCCGGATTTGGGCAGCTCATCCATGATGCGTACATATTTCGGCGCCATGAACGGTTCCAGGTTCTTGGCGCAGTGCCGGGCGACGCACTTTTCGGTCAGTTCGCTACCCTGCCGCGGGACAACGCACAAACGGATGGCCTGGCCGATCAGTTCGTCCGGGACACCGAATACCGCCGCTTCCACGACTTCCGGTAGCTCACACACCATGTTTTCAATCTCCTTCGGGCTGACCCGCTCCCCCTTTGTTTTGATCAGGTCGTCTTTCCGCGCCACGAAATAGAGAAATCCATCGGCATCCCGCTTGAAGAGATCGCCGGTGTAGAGGGGCGTTTCCGATGGGAACCGGCCCGGCCGAAAGCTTTTTTCGTCTCCTCCGGCGCTTTCCAGTACCCCTGCATGACGTTGGCGCCCCTTACCACGAGTTCGCCGGCTTCACCGGGTCCCAGCCGGTCCCCGTTTTCGTTGACGATGAACACATCGGTATTCGGCATGGGGATCCCCACGGATTCGGGTTTCCGGTCGATTTCCTCCGGCGGGAGATATGCCACCCGTTTGCATTCCGTCAGTCCGTACATGGAATAGAGGCGGACCTCTGGAAACATCTTGCGGAACCGCCGGATGTAGGAAACCGGCAACGCCGCCGCCGTATTCGAGATATACCGGAGCGATCCCAGGTCGAACTTTGCCAGATTGTCCATCTGCAGCAGGATGGCGGCCATGGTGGGCACTATGGGGAATCCGGTGGCGCGTTCGCTGACCAGCCGATCGATCGCCTCGTACGGATAGGCAAAGGATTTTTCAAGCACCACCGTCCCGCCGGACAGGAACGCCATCAGGACTTGATAGAGCCCGTAATCGAAGGAAAGGGGGAGCGAAGAGAAGATGATGTCGTCCGATGCATTGCCGATATACTGGATGATGCTTTTGGCGGCGGCATACATGTGAGATAAATGAATGTTTCAAAATTGGCTAACAAGGTCGGGATCTTTGAGATATAAGATATTTGGTAAACATAGTTGGGATGGACGAATTTAAGAATATGAAATGACAGTAGAATAAGGGCGAAGAGGCTGAACAAAACAAGATAAGTGTTCTCAAATTGGATCATGAGAATAGGGTCCCTTTCAGGACAATCCTACAAGCCACCGCCTCTGGCGGTGGTAGTTGACTGAAGACGCAAAACCGTCTGAATCCGCTGGCCGCGAATTTCTGAACAGGCTCCAGGACCTGAAAAAGTACCGTCTTTGGTTGGGCGACCTGCTGAAGTCGATCAAAGATCAGACGCTCGAAGATTTTCAACAGGCTTTTGCGCTTGAATCCCCGATTGACCCCGAACGCATGGCCCACGTTGCAGCGGCGGCAAAAGACTTGCTGGCCGAAAAGGCCAAGGCCATCCACCAGGGCGCGCAATACGCCGACGACCCCAACGCCAGACGGCGCGAGGAAGCCGAAGCCCGAAAGGTAAAAGCCAAAGCTCAACAGGCCGACGACTTCGCGCAACGGTTCGCGGCATAAACCCCATCAGCCCGAGGGTCCTATCCTCCGGGCGCCGGAAGGGGGGAATCATGCCAATTGATCTAACCGCCATCGAATCCCGCTCTATTGCCTGGGATGGAAACTACGCCGACGGTTGGGCGCCCATCCGGAGCGAAAGGCCCCGGGGATTTTCCGGGGACCGGACGGCCGCGCCGATGATTATGGGTGCATAGCCTACTGGTTGCGTCAACTCCACAGCGACGTTCTCGGAAAGCACATCTACGAGCAACTCGACGCCCCCGGCCTCCGGGATGTCTTCGAAAAGGGGGCGACGCCTTGTAAACTGCCGACCACTTTCAGATAGAGGAGAAGAACCCATGGAAAACGCTCTAGTCCGAATTGACGAATTGAACCCGGCAGTCATCTTTTCAGCATCCGAAGAAGTCGACGCCATCTTACAGGAAGTCGAACATGCGGCATGGGATGGATTCGGGCCCGGCTTGACCACGGCAGCCGGCAGAAAGCGGATCGCCTCCCAGGCTCACAAGGTGGCCCGCTCGAAAACCCTGCTGGACGACGCCGGTAAAAATCTGGTTGCCAATCTCAAGGCGAAAGTCAAAACTGTAGATGTTGAGCGAAAACGCCTCCGGGATGGCCTGGACGATCTCAAGGCCAGCATCCGACGCCCGCTTACAGAGTGGGAGGAAGCCGAAGCCGCCCGGATCGCCCCCGAAAAACTGGCCGCCGAGATCGACGCGGCCAACGCCCAGGCCGAGGAAGCCGAGCGCCGCCGGTGGGAAGCAGCAGAACGCGAGAGAATCCGCAAAGAGGAAGAAGCCCGGCGAGAAGCGGAAGAAGACGCAAGGATCAAACGCGAGGAAGCCGAGCGGATCGACCGGGAATCAAAAGAACTGATTGCCAAGCTCAAAGCCGATGCAGAAGAAAAAAAAGCGTCGGAGCGAAAGCGCCAGGAGGAAGAAGCCCGGCAGATCGCGGATCAGGAACACCGCGCGAAAGTCGAAGGCGGGATCAAGGCGGCCTTCATCGATCTCGGCTGCTACCCGGACACGGCCGAAGCCACCATCGACGCCGTCAGGGACGGGAAAATCCCCGGTCTGCAAATTCAATACTGATGATCTGGCGCCCCAAACCCGGACAGCCGGTCATTCTCCGGTACCGGAAAACCCTCCGGCCGCTTTGCCCCCACCACGGCGCGGCCGGCATCGTCGTCATCGCAGGAAAAGGACCCGGACCCGTCAACGCCTTGGTGGACCTCGACGGCAAACGCCTTGTGGTCCCCAGGGGAAACCTTTTCCCACGGAAAGGAAAAAACCATGTTGAAATTCAGCCCGCGGCAACTCAAAGCCGCACGTGAGAGACTCGGGTTCAGCCGGGAACGGCTGGCCAAGCGGTCAAAAAAGGACAAAAAAGGAAACCACCTCACCGAAGACGCCATCCGGCGCATCGAAACCGGCCGCCGCGAACCCAAGGCCAACACCCTCGGCGCCATCGCCGCCGCCCTGGGATGCCCCATCGACGATCTCTTCAAGCGGGTATGACCGGAAACGCTGTCTCCATCCCATTGCAATCGGTTCCATTTTGGCTATAATGGAGTGGAGACAGGCTTTTTTGAACCATGATAGGGGGCGCCAACATGGAAACCGAAACCATCACCATCCCCGTGGACCCCGAAGTGGCCCGATCATTTAACGAAGCGCCGCCGGAAAAACGCCGGCGACTGGAACTGATGCTCCGGCTGCGGTTGTGGGAACTGACAATGGGACCCGACCGCCCGCTCAAAGAAATTATGGACGACATCAGTAAAAACGCCCAGGCCAAGGGCCTGACGCCGGACATGCTGGAATCGATGTTGCGGGAAGAAGGGTTTGCCTGCCCCCTGAGCGATACGGAATGCATGTCGAATGATAACCGATCCTGAGCACCCGGCGACGCGCTTTGCCGTTTGCGTCGGCACGGATGATCCCGACTTGTTGACGCCCCGCATGATTTATCAGGTATTGCCGGATGACGACGCGGCCAAATCGGATTACCTGCGGGTGATCGACAACGAAGGCGAAGATTACCTGTACCCGGCCAAATATTTTATCCTTGTGGATTTTCCACAACCGGTTCAGCAGGCGCTGCTCAATACCAGCGTTCCGGTAATGCGGAGCATTGAAGCCGAGTTGACCGGATAAAATCCGGATGGCGCATCGTGTCCTCTCCGGGGGATCGCGATTGTAAAGCCGAAAGTCTTCCTTTCCTCCTTTTCCGTTTAGGGTCTCGGATATAACCGCCCGGTCGATCCGAGACCGCCCTCCGTCTTTCCCTTCCTTTTTTCCAAAACTCAACAAAAAAACCGATCCATCCAAACCGTCAAAATCCGACTGGACGCAAGTTTTATGATATGTTACAGGGTCTCACATGCTTTGGATCATACCCATTCCGGCGCTTCCCATCGCGCCCGCCGGCTGATTTCCATCTGAACGAAAGAAACGTGCATGGCCAAAAAAACCAACAACGGCGCCAATCTCGGTTTTGAAAATCAAATGTGGGCCGCGGCCGACAAGCTGCGGGGGCACATGGACGCCTCCGAGTACAAGCATGTCGTTCTCGGCCTGATTTTTTTGAAATACATTTCCGACGCCTTCCAGGACAAATACGAACAGTTGGAGGCGACCAAAGAGACCGAATACACCGACCCGGAAGACCGGGACGAATACGCGGCGGCCAACATCTTCTGGGTGCCCAAAGAGGCCCGGTGGTCCAGGCTCCAGGCCGGGGCCAAGCAGCCGACCGTCGGCAAGATCGTCGACGACGCCATGGCGGCCATCGAAAAGGAGAACCCGACGCTCAAGGGCGTGCTGCCGAAAGATTACGGCCGCGCGTCTCTGGACAAGCAACGCCTCGGCGGGCTCATCGACATCATCAGCAAGATCGGTCTGGGCGACGAGGCGTCCCGCTCCAAAGACGTCCTGGGCCGGGTGTATGAATATTTCCTGGGGCGGTTTGCCGCGGCCGAGGGCAAGGGCGGCGGCGAGTTTTACACGCCCCAGTGCGTGGTCAAGCTGCTGGTGGAAATGATCGAGCCCTACTCCGGCCGGGTCTACGACCCCTGCTGCGGGTCGGGCGGCATGTTCGTCCAGAGCGAGCGCTTTGTGGAGAAGCACGGCGGCCGGCGGGGCGATCTGGCCATCTACGGTCAGGAATCCAACGCCACCACCTGGCGTCTGGCCATGATGAACTTGTCCATCCGGGGGATCGACGCCAACCTGGGGGGCCGGAACGCGGACAGTTTCTTCACCGATCTGCACAAAGACCTCCGGGCGGATTTCTTATTGGCCAATCCGCCCTTTAACATGAGCGACTGGGGCGGGGAGCGGCTGCGCGACGACGCCCGGTGGCAATACGGCGCGCCGCCGGTGAACAACGCCAATTACGCCTGGATTCAGCATTTCATCCATCATCTGGCGCCCAAGGGGGTGGCGGGATTCGTCATGGCCAACGGGTCCATGTCCACGAATACGACAAGCGAGGGGGAGATCCGGAAAAGCATCATCGAGGCGGACCTGGTGGACTGCATGATCGCCCTGCCGGGGCAACTGTTTTACACGAC
>CAYPCE010000211.1:0-6686 GCA_964409085.1 uncultured Desulfobacteraceae bacterium
TGGCCAAGACGGACCGGGACATCCAGGTCTTTGAAAACGGGATCATCGCCTTTGCCGTCTCCATCTTCCTGATCACCTTCGCCATCCTCTCGACCTTCATGGTCCGGTTCGTCAACCGGCCCATCAAGCGGCTCATCGAGAGCACCCGGTCCATCGGCCGGGGCGAGTACGGATCACCCGCGCCCGTAAACCGGCGGGACGAGATCGGACAGCTCGCCATGGCCATCCACAAGATGGGCCGGGAGATCCGGGACCAGCAGGCCGAACTCAACCAGCAGAAGGACGAGTACCAGAAGCTCTTCGAGCTGGTCCCCTGCTTCATCACCGTCCAGGACCGGAATTTCCGGATCATCAAGTACAACCGGGAATTTGCCGAGCGGTTCCAGCCCCGTCTGGGGGACTGGTGCTACCACGCCTACAAGGGGCGGGACGAGAAATGCGAAAACTGCCCGGTGGAACCGACCTTCCGGGACGGCCAGTCCCACTCCGGCGAGGAGATGGGCCGGAACCGGGACGGCAGCGTCACCCACTGGATCTTCAAGACCGCGCCCATCAAGAACGCAAAGGGGCAGATTGAAGCGGCCATGGAGATGAGCCTCGACATCACCCCGTTGAAGCAGCTCGAAGCGGAGCTGATCCGGTCGGAGAAGAAGTACCACGCCATCTTCAACAATATCCCCAACCCGGTATTCGTGCTGGATACCGAGACGCTGGCGGTGCTCGACTGCAACGACCGGGTCAAGGACGTCTACGGATACGACCGGAAAGCCATGATCGGCATGACCTTTCCGGATCTGTTCCGCAACGGCGACCGGGAGACCGCGGCCCGGACCCTGCGCGCCGCCGCCACGGTGGACAAGGCCCGCCACGCCACCCAAGATGGAAAGCCCATCTACGTCAACCTCCGCCTGTCGCCGTCGGAGTATTCGGGAAAGCAGGTGCTCCTGGTCACCGCCAGCGACATCACCAAGCGGCTGGAGGCCGAGGGGCAGCTCATCCAGGCCAGCAAACTGGCCACCCTGGGCGAGATGGCCACCGGCGTGGCCCACGAGCTGAACCAGCCCCTGTCGGTGATCAAGACCGCCTCCTCCTTCTGTCTGCTCAAGTTCGGCCGGGACGAGCCCATGGACCCGGAGCTGCTGACGCGGATGCTCCAGAAAGTGGACGGCAACGTCGACCGGGCCACCCGGATCATCCACCACATGCGCCAGTTCGCCCGGAAGTCGGAGATCCACCTGGCCCGGGTCCGGGTGGAGTCGGTGCTGGAAAAGGCCTGCGAGTTCTTCAGCCAGCAGCTCAAGGTGCGGGGCATCGAAGTGGAATGGGAGGTGGAACCCGACCTGCCGCCGGTCATGGTGGACGCCGGCCGGCTGGAACAGGTCTTCATCAACCTCCTCATCAATGCCCGGGACGCCATTGAGGACCGGCGCGAGTCCTTTGCCCACGCCGAAAACGGCGGGGGCGAAACACCGGACCGGCGGATCTTTCTCCGGGTCCGGCGGGACGGCGACGGGGTCCGCATCGACGTGGCCGACACCGGGGCCGGCATCCCCCGGGAGGTGGCGGAGAAGGTCTTCGAGCCCTTTTTCACCACCAAGGAGGTGGGCAAGGGGACCGGGCTGGGGCTCTCCATCTCCTACGGCATCGTCCGGGACTGCGGAGGGACCATCGAAGCCGGCTCGGAACCCGGCGGCGGGGCGTGTTTCACCCTCCGGTTCCCGGCGGCCCCGCCGGAGGAGAATGAAAACGGGCGGACCGGGGACCTGTTGAAAGAAAAGCTGATCGCGGAGCCATGATATGGACGACACCATCCTACTGGTAGACGACGAAGAAGACATCCGGGAGGTCCTGAGCATCTCCCTCATGGACGCCGGGTACACGGTCCACACGGCCGAAAACGGCGAAGAGGGGCTGCGGCAATTCCGGGAGGTTCGCCCCCCCGTGGTCCTCACGGACATCAAGATGCCCGGCATGGACGGCATCGAGCTGCTGCGCCGCATCAAGGCCGAGGACCCCGAGACCGAGGTGATCATGATCACCGGACACGGCGACATGGACCTGGCCATCCGCTCCTTCAAGGACGAGGCGGTCGATTTCATCACCAAGCCCATCGACGTGGACGCCCTCCGGATCTCCGTCAACCGGGCACGGGAGAAGATTCTCATCCGGCGCAAGCTGTCCGAATACACCCATCACCTGGAATCGCTGGCCTACGAAAAATCGAAGCAGCTCGAAGCGGTCCGCAAAGGCATGGACGACCTGTCCGCCGACGCGCCCCCCGCCGAACTGCTCAGCCGGTTCAAGGCGGCCTTCGACCACCTGCCCTGCTACATCACCGTCCAGAACCCGGACCTCCGCTTCACGGCCGTCAACAGCCGGTTCCGGGAAGATTTCGGCGAGGCGGAAGAGCGGTTCTGCTACGCCGTTCTCAAACAGCGGCGGGACGAATGTCCGGATTGCCCGGTCCGGGAGACCTTCGACGCCGGCGGATCGCGGCAGACGGAGACGGAATGGACCGCGCCGGACGGAACCGTGAGAAACGTCCTGGTGATGACCTCCCCGCTGCGGGACGCGGCCGGGGAGATCCCCCACGTCCTCTCCATGTCCACCGACATCGCGGACGTCCTCGACCTCCAGGACCACCTCACCTCCCTCGGCCTCATGGTGGGGTCGGTCTCCCACGGCATCAAGGGGATGCTCACGGGGCTGGACGGCGGCGTCTACCTGCTCAACAGCGGGCTGGCCAAGGAGAACCGGGACCAGGTCCGGGAGGGCCTCGACGTGGTCAAGGGGATGGTGGAGAAGATCCGGAAGATGGTCCTCGACATCCTCTTCTACGCCAAGGACCGGGACCTCAAGCGGGAAGAGATCGACATCGCCGGGTTCGCCGAGGACCTGGCCGGCGTCATCGCCCCCAAGGCCAAGGAGGCGGGGATCGCCTTCAACAAACGGATCGACCCGGAACCGGGGGATTTCGAGGTGGACGCCGGTTTCCTGCGGTCGGCCCTCATCAACATCCTGGAAAACGCGGTGGAGGCGTGCGAAGCGGCCCGGACCGCCGGACCTGACGGCGAAAAATCTTTCGCCCCTACACAAAAAATCGATTTCGTTGTAGAATCGGAAAACGACCGGGTGAGATTCGACGTGTGCGACACGGGTGTCGGCATGGACGAGGAGACCCGCCGCAGCATGTTCGACCTCTTCTTTTCCGCCAAAGGACGCAAAGGCACCGGCCTGGGCCTCTTCATCGCCAACAAGATCGTTCAGCAGCACGGGGGTGAGATCGAGGTGGCGTCGGCATTGGGAAAAGGGACGACCATATCGGTTTTTGTACCGAAACGGGGGTAGCCGCCATGTCGCCCGACAACGGATGGCACATCGTTCTCATCGACGACGAAGCCGACATCCGGGAGATCACCTCCATCACCCTGGCGGATGCCGGGTACCGGGTCGATACGGCCGCCGACGGGGAGGCCGGGCTGGCCCTGTGCCGGAAGTCGTGGCCCCAGATCGTGGTGACCGACATCCGGATGCCGAAGATGGACGGCATCGAAGTGCTGTCGGCCCTCAAAAAGGAACGGCCCGAGGTGGAGGTGATCGTCGTCACCGCCTTCGGCGAGATGGACGTGGCCATCCAGGCCCTGCGGCTCGACGCGTCGGACTTCATCACCAAGCCCATCGGCAACGACGCCCTCCATCTGGCCCTCGACCGGGCCCGGGAGCGGTTCACGGCCCGAAAGCGCCGCCGGGACTATACCGAGCTGCTGGAAAAGGCCCACGCCCGGACCCTCCAGGAGCTGATCCGGACGGTCACCTTCCGGGACAACCTCATCGAGGGCTCCATGGACGGCATCGTGGCCTGCGACGCCGATGAGCGGGTGGTCGTCTACAACCGGTCGGCGGCGGCGATTTTGGGGGTCCCGAAAGCGGAGGTATTGGAGGGCATGGATCTGAACCGGTTCTTTCCCGAGGGCGAAAACGAGCGGCTGCGGGAGGCCCTGGCCGGCAACGGATTCGGCGGCCCGAACCACCTCTCCCTGTACGAGACGACGCTCCTGGGGAAAAACGGCGACGGCATCCCGGTCCAGCTCTCCGCCGCCGCCCTCTTCGAGGACGACCGGGAGACGGGGCTGGTGCTGTTTCTCCGGGACCTGCGGGAGATCCGGCGGCTGGAGCGGGAGATGGCCGACCAGGCCCGGATCCTCCACCAGGACAAGATGATGTCCCTGGGCCGGCTGGCGGCCAGCGTGGTCCACGAGATCAACAACCCGCTGTCGGGGATCCTCAACTACCTGCGGCTCATGGGCCGGATGATCGGCCGGGGCCCGTTGACGGCCGAACGGCAGGAGAAGTTCGCCGGCTACCTCGACCTGGTGGAGAAGGAGACCGAGCGCTGCTCCCGGATCATCTCCAGCCTGCTCACCTTCTCCCGGAAATCGCCGCCCGCCTTCGGCGAGGTGGACGTGGCCGACGTCCTCAACCGGTGCGTGCTGCTCAGTCAGCACAAGCTCGACCTGTCGAACATCCGCCTGACCGCCGATGTGGACGGCGACCTGCCCCCGATCCGGGGGGACGCCAACGGGCTCCAGCAGTGCGTCATCAACCTGATCTTCAACGCCATCGACGCCATGCCCGACGGCGGCGACCTGACCTTGTCCGGCCGCCACGACCGGAAGGCGGACCGGGTGGAAATCCGGGTGGCGGACACGGGAACCGGCATCCCGGCGTCGGAGCGGGACCACATTTTCGAGCCCTTCCACACCACCAAGAAGGAGGGCCACGGCGTGGGGCTGGGGCTCTCCACGGTCTACGGCATCGTCCAGCGCCACGGCGGCGACATCGACGTGGAGAGCCGGGAGGGGGAAGGCACGGCGTTCACCATCCGTCTGCCCGTCCAGGCCGGGCGGGAGGGGACCGCCGTCGGATGAAAGGGGACGGATGAAAGGGATTATGGAGGCCATCCAGATGAGCGATGAATCCGACAGATCCGGCGACCGGCTCCGCTGCGAAGAGTGGGTGGGGCTCATGGACCGGCTCGGCATCGGGGCCTTCACCATCGACGGCCGGCGGCGGATCACCTCCTTCAACCGGTCCGCCCAGGCCCTTTTAGGGGTGTCGGAATCGGCGGTGATCGGCCGGGACTGCCACGAGGTCTTCCGGGGCATCCCCTGTTACGCCCAATGCCCCTTCGAGGGCAAACCGAACCTCGCCTCGGTGAACGGCGACGTGGAGATCACCGACAAAAAGCGGATCCGCCACCTGGTCACCCGCATGTCGGCCCCCCTCTACGACCCGGACGGCGGGATGACCGGCTGTCTGACGATCCTCCAGGACCATTCGCCCATCGCCGGGCTCATCGACCGGGTAAGGTACGAGGAGCGGAGCCTCAAGATCATCCTCGACAACCTCGACATCGGCGTCTTCACCGTCAACCGGGGCGGCCACATCACCTTTTTCAATACGGCGGCGGAGATGGTCTCCGGCTACAACCGCCGGGAGGTCATCGGCAAGCACTTCAACGACATCCTGGGAGGCAGCGACATCCACGACCTCCACCTGCTGGGGGAATCCATGAAGGACGGCCGGGCCCGCACCAGCCGAAAGGGACGGATGACGACCCGGGACGGCGAGATCATCCCCGTCCGGGCCGACTACATGGCGCTGACCAATGAATCCGACGAGATCATCGGCGGCATCGCCACCGTGAAAGACCTGACCTTCGCCCGCCACCTGGATGCGGTCATGAGCGAGCGGTTCTCCTTCCACCAGATCATCGGCCGGGACCCGGCCATGCAGCAGATCTTCGAGAAGGTCAAGGCCGTGGCCGCCTGCGACGCCACGGTGCTCATCGAGGGCGCCACCGGCACCGGCAAGGACATGGTGGCCAAGGCCATCCACCGGGCCAGCCGGCGGTCCTCCAAACCGCTCATCAAGGTCAACTGCGCGGCCCTGCCCCAGGACCTGCTGGAATCGGAGCTGTTCGGCTACGCCAAGGGCGCCTTCACCGGCGCGGACCGGGACAAGCCGGGCCGGTTCCAGGAGGCCGACGGCGGCACCATCTTCCTGGACGAGATCGGCGACCTGCCCCTGGCCCTCCAGGCCAAGCTGCTCCGGGTCCTGGAAGACCGGGAGTTCTACCCCCTGGGGAGCCGCCGCATCACCAAGGTGGACGTCCGGATCATCGCGGCCACCAACCGGGGCCTCGACAACCTGGTGGCCAACCGCCAGTTCCGGGAGGACCTCTTCTACCGCCTCAACGTCCTCCACTTCGAACTGCCCCTGCTCAAAAACCGCCCGAGCGACCTGCCCCTGCTCATCCGCCACATCATGCGCCGCCTCTGCGCCGCCAGCGAAAAGCGCCCCCCCGACATCGCCGACGAGACCATGGAGGTGCTGCTCAATTACGACTACCCGGGCAACGTCCGGGAACTGGAAAACGTCCTGGAACACGCCCTCATCGTCTGCCAGGAAGAGGCCATCGCCCCCCGCCACCTCCCCGCCACCGTCCTCAACCGGATGGCCGCCCGCCGCCACCACCGCCCGGCCGGCCGGACCGGGGACGAAGACGCGGAAAAAGGAAAGATCATCGAAGCCCTGCGGAAACACGACGGCCACCGGGAACGGACGGCCAAGGCGCTGGGGATGGACCGGACGACGTTGTGGCGGAAGATGAAAAGGTATGGGAT
>CAYPCE010000212.1:0-6686 GCA_964409085.1 uncultured Desulfobacteraceae bacterium
GGCCAGGACGGTACATTGTGGATCGATCAGAAACGCGGATTCCGGGATCGCGTCTAAAAACGTCTGCAGCGTGTGTCGGCTTTCCTGCAATTTTTGATTGACGGCTTTCAGGCGGGATTGTTGCAGGCAGTTTTCAATGGTGACGGCCACCACATGGAACAGGTTGCGCACATAAGGTTCGTAAGATGAGTATTCCCCTGCCGGATTCACATCCGCCAGCGCATGCCCATAGACGCGATGCATGGTTTCAATGGGGTAGATGCGTCGGCTTTCAGAATTTGCCACATGACAGGAAAAACGTTCCCGGACATCATCCATCTGTCCATCCCAGATCGGACAGGTGCGGCAGGCATCCGGTGGCGGCGCCATGGTTTTCGGACCGCAAAAATTCCGCAGGCATAAATTGAATGCCCGGACGCCGGGGATGCAGTTCAATGCCTCACTCAAAAACTCGGCCAATTTCTGGCCCGGGGGCAGGATGTTCAAAAAATTGTAGATGGTTAATAGCCGGCTTAACGGGGTGGGTTCGAGGTCGCATTTCATAATATGGCTATCCATTTTTTGTGCATAATAAATTGGAATTTATACAGTTATAATTTTTCTGCGCCCCGTGGCCCTATGATAAACATGAAAACGGGATTTTGGGCATAAAGCAAGCGGATTACACCCGGCACCCGACTAAAAAGTCGTCAGGCGCCATGTAATAAGGGTTGCGGACAATCTGGCCGTGGATGATCATCATGGGATGCACGTTCAGCACATTAAAAATGGTCAACCCGTCAAACAGATTAACATCATACTGACAGATCGCGGTAAACGGATATTGCACCACCAGATGGTTGACATTGGCCTCATATTCCATTATCCGCTCAGCGCCGTAAATATTCCGGACAGCCCAAGACATTTCTCCGCTGATGCGGACATTGGGAAACCCCGATTTCCGTGCGGCCAGATAGGCATTTTTCAGTTTTTCATACATGATTTCCGGGACAAATGCACCGGACGGGCAATAAGCGGACAGGGCATCTTGAATAATCATGCGGTTCTCCGCTTCAGTTGTTTTGATATGAATCCCCATCTCTGCCAGCCAGTCATTGATTTCTTCGGGGCGCACGGTGTCCGCGAAATAAAACACCTGTTCGCCGGTTTTGTACCCGCTTTCCAGATACTTTCTTATAATCTCGATGCGTTCGGCCTCATCTTGGTAAATCAGGCACATGTGGATGCCGGGGGGAAATTGCTCGCTGGTAAATCCCATGTCTACGCAGGGTTCGTTTTTTGCCGCGGTCATGATATCCTCCTTGGCTTAAAGTTTAAAAGGGTTGTGGTTCCACCTTCAGGGGGCTTTGGGGCGGAATATCTCGTCAAGATTCTTTTTCAATTCGGACATTCCTGCATTCACGTCAATCCGACGATTGGCAATGTGATGATAAACCTCGCCCCGCCGTCCGGTGTTGATTCTGCCCGGATCGCGCCGTTGTGATTTTCCACGATCATCTTCGTGATGGACAGACCGAAGCCGATGCCGTGGGTCTTGGTCGAAAACAGGGGGTCGAAGACCTTGTCGAGGTTTTGCGGCGGGATCCCCGGCCCGGAATCGGCGATGCGGAGTTCCACCGCCCCATCCGCCGGATGAATGGCGATGGTCAGCTTCCCCGCCCCGTCCATGGCCTGGACGGCGTTTCGGATGATGTTTTTCAGGGCCATGCGGATCTGCTCGGGGTCTGCATGGACAAAAACGTCCGTTTCAGGAAAACTCAAATGAACACCCACCGTTTCAGGAATCTCGCTGCCGCCCAGGCTCTCGGCAACCACATCCGCCAGATGGTGTTTTTCGGTTTTGGGCTTTTCCATTCGGCTCAAATTCAGCAGGCTTTCGATGATGTCGCTTGATTTTTTGACGTTGTCGCGGATGCGGTCCAGGTGACTCCTGACGGTGCCGTCAAATTCATCGGATTTCAGTTTCAGGCAATAGACCGAACTGTCGATGACCGCGAGCGGGTTCCGCAGCTCATGGGAGATGCTGCCGGCAAAGTGGCCCAGAACGGCGAGCCGTTCCTTGACCAGCAATTCGGCCTGGGCCGCCTCAAGGGCCCGGGTGCGTTCGGCCACCATCTCTTCCAGACGTTCCGAATACTGTTTGAGCTTCCCTTCGCTCTCTTTCAACTGTTCCGCCATCCGCCGGCGCTCTTTCTCGACGCCGGCTTTGTAAATCGTCATTTCCAGCATGGCGGCCAGTTCCCGCTCCTCGAACGGTTTTACGAGGTAGCCGAAGGATCCTGTTGACCTGGCCCGCTGGAGCAGGTCGTCGTCGCTGTAGGCGGACAGGAACAGAACCGGGATTTCGTATCGGTTGTGGATGTTTTCGGCCGCCTCGACGCCGTCCATCTCCCCCCGGAGGCGGATGTCCATCAAAACGGCGTCGGGCCGGTCCGCCCCGGCCCTCTCGACGGCCTCCTCGCCCGAAGCCGCGATGGGGGCGACAACATAGCCGAGGTTTTCCAGGCACTCGCGAATGTCCTCGGCCACGGTGGTGTTGTCTTCGACGATCAGGATGGTCGCGGCGTCCATAAGTTCCCCTTTCTCTGTTCAGCGAGACCTGCGAGGTTTTAAAAACCTCGTAGGTCTTTGTCGCGGGTTCGCGTTCGCCTTTAGACCTACGAGGTTTTGGAAACCTCGCAGGTCATTATTTGAACCGAATGATAAACCGTGTGCCGTTGTCCCTTTCCACATCGATGGTCCCTCCCAACTCGCGGGTGACGGCGCCCGACACCAGTCTCATACCGAGGGACGCCGGGTTGTGGATGTCGAAATCGTCCGGCGGGCCTCCCCCCGTATCCGAAACGATGAGCCGAACCGTTTCCCCGTCGGGGCGGTCCAAATGGACAGACACGGTTCCCCCCTCGTTATGCGGAAAGGCGTGCTTGAAGGCGTTGGAGATCAATTCGGCGATGATCATGCCCACGGCGACGCCCTGGTCCATGTCCAGCGATACGTCGGCGGCGCTTGTCGTCAGCGTGATTCCTTTTCTTCGGGCGTCATGGGCTTGCCCTAGGTTCCGGCAGAGTTTTTTGAGGTAGGCTGCAAAGTCGATGCACGCCAGGTCGTCGGACTGGTACAAGGCTTCGTGAACCAGGGACATGGCCTCGATGCGGTCGCGGCAGTCATCGAACGCTTTCGTCAGGTCGGGATTGTCGGTCCGCCTGGCATGCATCCGCAGAAGACCGACGATGACCTGCATGTTGTTTTTGACCCGGTGGTGGATCTCGCGCAGCAGCGTTTCCTTTTCGGCGAGGGCTTTCTGGAGGGCGAGTTCCGCGTTTTTGCGCTTTGTAATGTCCTGGAACGTGCCGGATAGTTTGACGGTTTTCCCGTCGATGACCTCCGGACGGCAGATGGTGCGCACCCAGAGCGGTTTGCCTGTTGCCGTGACGAACGGGATTTCCAGATCGTAGGGTTCGCCGTTGTCCATGGCCCGTTGTATGGCCCGGGTCAAGGGTTCCCTGCCTTCGGGGGGGTAAAAAGCAAGCGCCTCTTCAAGGGGCGGCCGATGGTCGATGGGGACTTCATGGATGCGGTAGGTCTCCTGGGTCCAGCCCACCGCGGATGTCTCCGGTTCCAAGGTCCAACCGCCCACACGGGCCATGCGTCCGGTGGCTTCCAGCAGATTCTTGCTGTTTTCCAGTTCGGATTCCATGCGCTTGCGTTCGGTGATGTCCGTCGCCATGGCGCATATGGCGTACACCTCGCCGTTTGCGTCAAGCAGTGGAAATTTGGTAGTCGCGAAGGTATAGTTCCGGTCTCCGATTTGAATTTGCTCCTCGGTGTGCAAGGACTCGCCGGTTTCAAAAACCTTACCGTCGTCTTCGGCCAGCCGGTCCGCCGTCTCTTTTGGAAAGAGGTCGGCGTCGGTCTTGCCGATCATGTCATGTTTTTGACAGCCGAGCAGCCGCGCGCTGATATGGTTGGCGAGAATGTATTCGCCTTTCCGGTTTTTGGCGACAATCAGGGCCAGGGAGTTGTCGATGATCTGCTGCAAAAAGGCATGGGCCTCGCGCAGGTCCTCTTCCGCTTTTTTGCGACCGGTGATGTCCACCGCCAGGGAGTCCCATAAAACGCCGCCATCCTCCTGTTGGCTGGGGACGCCTCGGGCATGCACCCATTTTATTCGGCCGTCGGGAAGTTGTAGCCGGTGTTCCTGTTCCCAGAAAGAGAGATTTTGAGCGGATTCCTTTATGGATGCGACGTATTCCTCTAGATCGTCCTTGTGAATCCGGTCCCATAGCAGCGCATTATTGTTCAAGACCTCTTCCCGCGAAACTTCAAAAAGGTCCTCGACGCCTTTACTGATGTAGAGCAGTTCGTCGTCGCCATCGGGATTCAGCTTATATTTCAGCGCCAGCCCCGGTATGTTTTCGGCCAGATTCCAAAATTCCCGTTCGCTGGCCCGCAGTTCAGATTCGACCGCCTTGATCTGCGTCACGTCGGCAAAGGTCAGCACCAGCCCGTCCACCCGGTTGTCCTGGGTTCGAAACGGCAGAATGCGGCGGATAAACCACCGTCCCGCGTCGGTTTTGACTTGTTTCGTCATCGGCGCGAGGGTTTCCATGACCTGGCGGGCATGGTCCGCCAGGTCGTCGTCGCTGAACCGCCGGCTCAGGTCGCCGATGGGCCGGCCCACGTCGGAAGGGATTAAATTGAACAGCTTTTTGGCCGAGGGCGTGAAGCGCCGGACCGTTGAATCCACGTTCAGAAAAATGACGGCGATTTCCGTGCTGTCCATGAGGTTGACCAGGTCGTTGTTGGAACTTTCCACCTCCTCGATCTTTTCCCGCAGCTCGGCGTTGACCGTGTTCAGCTCCTCGTTCATGGACATCATCTCTTCGTTGGATGCCTTCAGTTCCTCGTTGGCGGTCTCCAGTTCCTCGATGGTGTTTTGCAAATCCTCCCGCGTGGTCATCAATTCGGCTTCGAGCTGTTTAACGAGGGGTCCCTCGCCGCCGGCGAGGTCGGTCTGGCCCGCCGCATCCGGGGTTGACGACGGGTCCGGCTCGAAGGTGATGAGGAAAAACGCGTCGTGAACGTCTTTTTCATGGACGGGGCTCACGGTGAAACGGACCGGATGAAACCGGCCGTCCCGTTCAACCCGGGCTTTCGACACCGTTACGGTTTCATTGTTTTTAACGGCTTTATGCACCGCCGCGCGCATTTTGACCCGCAGCCCTTCACGGATCATGGACATCAGGTCCATGACCGGATCGTACCGGGGCATCTGGAGAAAATTTTCCGTCGGGCCGTAAAGGTTCACGATTTCGTATTTTTTGTTAATCAGGACCGAGGGCGGCGCGAACCGCTTCAGCAACTGGGTTTGCATTAACCGGGGCGGGTGGGCGTCGCCGTGGATGTAGGGGTGGGTGATGAACTTGACGATGGCGTCCGGTATCTCCTCTACGGGCAGCGTCAGGTCCACCATTCCCGTGTCGATGGCGCTCCGGGGCATGCCGTCGTGCTGGGCGGTCTCCGGGATCTGGGCGATGACCAGGCCGCCGTGCTCCTTGATGTCCTTGACACCCATGGCGCCGTCGCTCATGGTCCCGGAAAGGATCACCCCGATGGCCCGCTCGTTCCGGGCGGCGGCCAGGGACCGGAAAAAGAAATCCACCGGCAGGTTGATCCGCTGTTGCCGCGAGATCTCGTACGGGACGAGTCGGCCCCCTTCGATGGTGAGATTTCGATTGGGCGGGACGATGTAAATGTGGTTCGGCGCAATGGCCATCCGCTTTTCCACATGAGCCGCCGGCATGGCGGAATGGCGCCCGATGATTTCACCCATCAGGCTTTTGTGGCCCGGGTCGAGGTGGGGAATCAGGACAAACGCCATGCCGGTGTCGGCGGGCATTTTGCCGAAAAACGCCTTGAACGCCTCCAGGCCCCCGGCCGAGGCGCCGATGCCGACGACGGGGATTTTTTGCGGGGCGCCTGTATTTGGGGACTCTTTGGATTCAGTTGATGAATGACGCGCCATATCGGGTGCCTCCCTTTCGGAGATCTTTTATCACATTTTTCATTCGTTGAATTTAGAAAAGTCGTCCCCAGACCTGCGAGGTTTTGAAAACCTCGCAGGTCTTCGTTTTACCAGTCTTTACAGGGAAACCGGATAACAAACCTCGTTCCCCCGTCGCTTTCCACCGTCAGCGCGCCCCCCAGCTCCCGGGTCACGGCGCCCGAGACCAGCCGCATGCCGAGGGACGGGGTGTTCTGGATATCGAAGTCCGCCGGCAGGCCCGTTCCCGAATCCGAAACCATGAGCCGGACGGTTTCTCCGTCGGGGCGGTCCAGATGGACGGCCACGGTGCCCCCCTCGTTGTTCGGAAAGGCGTGTTTGAAGGCGTTGGAGATCAGTTCGGCGATGATCATGCCCACGGCGACGCCCTGGTCCATATCCAGCGATACATTGGCGGCGCTTGCCGTCAGGTCGATTCTTCTCCGTGGGGCGTCGTGGGCCTGGGCAAGGTTCCGGCAGAGTTTCCTGAGGTAGGCGTTGAAGTCGATCTTCGCCAAGTTGTTGGACTGGTAGAGGGCTTCGTGAATCAGGGACATGGCCCCGATGCGGTCCCGGCAGTCATTGAATATCTCCGTCAAATGGGCGTCGTCGGTCCTTCGGGCGTGCATCCGCAGCAGACCGG
>CAYPCE010000213.1:0-6658 GCA_964409085.1 uncultured Desulfobacteraceae bacterium
GCGGCCCGGTTCGTCAACCGGATCATCGAGGCGTTCCGGAGCCCCGAAAGCCTGATGATGGTAATGTAAGAGGCTAAAGGAGGCGATGCGATGGTAATGGGCGAATTCACGCAGGAGACGGAACTGATCGTGCTGGGCGGCGGCCCCGGCGGCTATGCCGCGGCCTTCCGGGCGGCGGACCTGGGGATGGACGTGACGTTGATCGATACGGAGGACCGGCCCGGCGGGGTCTGCTTGTTCAGGGGGTGCATCCCGTCCAAATCCCTGCTCTACATCTCGGAACTGCTCCATGACGCGCGACGGGCCGGCGACATGGGATTGACCTTCGAAGAACCGAAGATCGACATCGACAAGGTCCGGGAGTGGAAGAACGGCGTCATCGACGGGCTGGCCAACGGGCTGGCGGGCCTGTGCAAAAAGCGGGGCGTCCAGTTCATCCGGGGCCGGGCCGTGTTCGAGGGGAACGACCGGGTGGGGATCCAGGATTCCGACAGCGACGTCACCCATTTCAAATTCAAGCACGCCATCATCGCCACCGGCTCCACCGCCATCCCCCTGCCGGATGCCGAATTCAAAAAGGGGGGCCGGATCATGAGTTCCACCGGCGCTTTGGCGCTGCCCGACATCCCCGAAAGGCTTCTGGTGGTGGGCGGCGGATACGTGGGCGTGGAATTGGGATCGGTCTACGCCAGCCTGGGCAGCAAAGTGACCCTCGTGGAGATGGCCGACCGGCTCATGGCCGGAGCGGACAAAGACCTGATCAAACCGTTGCTGGAAAAGCTGGAGGAGAGCTTCGAGGCGATCCACACCCAAACCAAAGTGTCGTCCATAGAAGAGCAGGACGACGGCGTCGACGTCACCTTCGAAGGCGGCCCGGAAAGGTCGGAACAGCGCTTCGACCGGGTCCTGGTGTCCATCGGCCGGCGGCCCAATTCGTCCGATATCGGCCTCGGCAAGGCGGGTGTCGAGACCGACGACAAGGGCTTCATCAAAGTGGATGAAAAGCGGCGGACCGCCGAAAAGCGGATCTACGCCGTGGGCGACGTGGTGGGCGGCGTCATGCTGGCCCACAAGGGGATGTACGAAGGCAAGGTGGCCGCCGAAGTGATCGCCGGCGAACCGTCGGCCTTCGACGCCCAGGCTATCCCGGCGGTGGTCTACACCGACCCCCAAATCGCCTGGTGCGGCCTCACCGAATCCGAAGCCAAAGCGCAGGGCCGGAACGTCAGGGTGGGCCGCTTCCCCTGGTCCGCCTCGGGCCGCGCCGCCTCCATGGGGCTGCGCCAGGGGTTGACCAAGATGATCCTGGACGCCGAAACCGAACGGGTCCTGGGCGTCGGCATCGTGGGCCGGGAGGCCGGCGAGATGATCTCGGAAGGGGTCCTGGCCATTGAGATGGGGGCGCTGGCCGAGGATCTGGCGTTGTCCATCCATCCCCATCCGACCTTATCGGAGGGGGAGGAAGAGGCGGCGGAGGCGTTTCTGGGGAAGTCGACCCATATCTTACCGAAAAAGAAGAAGCAAAAATAGCGCTAATGCCCCTTTTTGTATAATTCAATATAATCAAAGTTTTAAGAGAACTTGGCACTCTCCAGTGATGATCCGTGCGCATTTTCCTTCCGTTTGACATCTCCCAAAGCAGTTTGGCCTTTCATGCGGCTTGAGAAACATGTAAGATGGTTCTGGAAACGGACAAATTTGCTTGAATCCATGACGGCAAACGCCATCATTTCTCCAGAGTCGATAAGTGAAAGGCCCAACAGATGCCATCCGACATCAACCGACTGATCATTTTCGACAGATTCTTCGACACCGTCCATCGACAAATCGTCAATGCGCTGAAAGCGCCCAAGGACGCCCAAGTGCTGGATGTTGGCAGCGGCGCCGGCGGTTTTGCCCGACACATGGCCCGGAAGTTGAAAGGCAAAGGACGGGTGACCGCCCTGGACATCGTCCATGAAAACCTGCTGAAGGCCGAAGATCTGGCGGGCCTTGAAAAGCTCGACGACCGCATCCTGAGCGTCCTGGGGAATGTCGAAGCCCTTCCCTTCCCCGATAACGGATTCGATCTCATCTGGTGCAGCCGCGTCGTCCACCACCACCTGCCCGACCCCAAGGCCGCGCTGGCGGAACTCTACCGCGTCCTGCGTTCGGGCGGACGATTGGCCATCCGAGAGGACGGCGGCCGTCGGTGGCGATTTTCATCGAAAGGGCTGGACATCGACGACGACCTCCAAACCCGGCTCCACGACCTGTATGATCGATGGTTCGAAGAGGAACATGGCCGCGACCGCCCCGACGACGCATGGTGGCGCAAGACGATGAAAAAAATGGGATTGAAATCCACAGAACAGTTCCAATTCCCCTTCAAGACGCCGGACATGCAAATCCAGTTGCGATACATCGACGACTGGCTCCGGTCTTTCCTGTCCAGGGACGCCAGCGCCGGATATCGGGCCAAACTCGGCCCCACCGACCGATGGGCACTGGAGCGGCTGACGGACCCGGAACTGGAATGCGGCGTCCTCAACCAAACCGTCCGCAGCATCAGTTTCGATATCGAAACCACCGTCTACACCGGCGAAAAGCCCTGACGAGACGATCATGAGCGCCTACACCATCCCCGATCCCGGCGTGTTACAACAGGAGATCCGGGCTTCCCACGAACGATGCCGCCAGTATGGCGTGGACCCCCACAATCGGTGTACGCCGGGCCAGATCCGGCTCAGTCCGGAAGCCCTCGAACGCCGGCGGGAAATGAACCGGGCCTTTCTGGACGTGGCCGTGGCCCAGGTCCGGGAACTTTATCAATTCGTGGCCGGGGCCGGCTTCGTGGTCACCATCGCCGACGGCGAGGGATACATCATGGAGATGGTGGGGGACGAATCCACCATGGGCGTCCTCCAGGCGGGCAACTGCTGGCCGGGATTCCGCTGGACCGAGCGGGATGTGGGCACCAGCGTCATCAGTCTGACCCTGGAGCGCAAGATCCCCGTCCAGATCACGGATGAGGAGCATTTCTGCCAGCGGGGTTACGGCCATACCTGTTCGGCGGCGCCGGTCTTCAGCGATAACGGCAGGCTGCTCGGGGTCATCGCCATGTCCGGAGACGCCCAACAGGTCCATCCCCACACCCTGGGCATGGTCATCACCGCTTCCAAATCCATCGAAAACCAGATGCGGCTGCTGAAGGCGTCCGGTGAACTCCTGCTCCGGAACCGCTACATGAACGCCATCATCGAGTCCATCGACAGCGGCGTCATGGCCGTGGACCGGGACGGCGTCATTTCCCAGATCAACCACCAGGGCAAGCGGATTCTGGACTGGCCCGACGACCTGCAAGGGGCCCCACTCTCCGCCCTCCTGGGCGCCCAGGTGGATTTGAATAGAATCATGCATGCCGGATTCGGGGTCACGGACCGGGAGATCTTCATCCGGGGTCCCAAGCGGGAAATTCAGCTTCTCATTACCGCCAAACCCATCTTCGACGCCGGCGAGACCGTACAAGGGATTATCGTAGTCTTCAACGAGATCCACCGCATCCGCCGGCTTGTCAACGAAATGGCCGGCTCCCAGGCCCGATTCACCTTCGACGACATCATCGGCGACAGTCCGGCCATCGAAGACGCCAAGCGTTTGGCGTTGCTGGCGGCCACCGGCCGGTCCACGGTGCTGCTCCAGGGCGAGACCGGCACCGGAAAAGAGCTGTTCGCCCAGTCCATCCATAACGGGAGCGGCCGGAAACACCACCCCTTCGTGGCCATCAACTGCGGCGCCATCCCCCGGGAACTGCTGGAAAGCGAACTGTTCGGATACGCGGGCGGCGCCTTCACCGGCGCCAAAAAAGGCGGCCGCCCCGGCAAATTCGAGCTGGCCAGCGGCGGCACCGTTCTTTTGGACGAGATCGGCGACATGCCCACGGATATGCAGGTAAAGCTGCTCCGGGTCCTCCAGACCGGCGAGGTGACCCGCATCGGCGAGCACAAGCCCATCCCCGTGGACGTGCGGGTCATCGCCGCCACCCACATGGACCTCAAGCGCGAGGTGGAAAAGGGCAATTTCCGGGAGGACCTCTTCTACCGCCTCAACGTCTTCCCCATCGTCATTCCGCCCCTCCGGGAACGGGCCGAGGATATCCCGCTTTTGGCGGACCACATCCTGGCCCGGTGCGCCCGGTCTCTGGGAAAATCCGCCATGCGATTTTCCAAAGCATCGAAACGGACGTTGACCGCCTGCGCCTGGCCGGGGAATATTCGGGAGCTGGAAAATGTGGTGGAGCGCGCCGTGAATCTAGAGGAAGGAACGACCATCGAACCGCAGTTGATGGGCGGCATCGGCGAGCAGAAAGACGTTACCGAGTCAAGGGGACGCTCTCGTTCTTCGTTGGCGGAAGTGGAAAAAAGAGCCGTTCAAGATGTGCTGGAAGTCGAGGCGTTCAATATTTCCAGGGCCGCCGAAATCCTCGGCATCACCCGGGCGACGCTGTATCGAAAAATCTCAAAGTACGGGCTCAACGGCGTCGCACGGGCGGGCGGCTGATCGACGATGTCCCCTTCCTCTCCAATGATTGTCGCAAGCCATTTTTTGGGAAAACCCCTTGACAAAGCTATAATATTCCGATTTAATATTAAATAATTATACAGAGCAATCGGGTTTGCTCTGAAAAGCCGCTTTCATCGCGACACCCAACCTGCGAAAAGCCCTTTCCGGGGCCGGAAAGGTTCTGTCAAAGATGACACGCCTTACAATGCGTTGCGACTATCATTCCCTTGAATCAAGGGATGGATCGACGCATTGTGAACATGCTGTCGGGTGTCCTGTCCATTTCCGTCCTTTCCCTTCTCAGCCCCCCAATCAAATGATTCTTCCATTCCCGAAATCACCAAAAACATTTCTTATCTCCAAAGGAGGCGGCTATGCAATCGCCTGAATTAAATCCCCTTTATGCTAAATATCTACAGGAGAGGCAATGGGAAGCATATGTTTCATCGCTCAGCCGGGACGGTCTCGACTGGTGTCTGAGCATGGATGTGCCCACCCTGGCGGCCCACTTGAACCCCCTCCAAGGTCTGCCGAAGGAAATCGACGTTCCGGAGCGTATTTCCATCCTGTCGGCCGCCTGCCGTATGGACGGGCCGCTGGAAGATATCGACGGGTTGTTCGAGAAATTTCTGGTGCAGAAAGACCACGATGCCGCCGTCGCTGCGGCTGTCACCGCCATTTTCACCATCATGAACAGTGGCAGGGATTTTAGACGGTTCGAATCTTGGGACGAACGGATCGCGGGGTTGCTGAAAACACCGGATGGTCTGTCCCCATTGGCCCTGGCGGCGGCCATCGGCGGACGCGGTTTTATCCAGACCATTTACTTCGGCGACTACATTGAGGCGGCCCGGTCTCTCCGCAAGGCGATTTTCAAGGCGGACGCGGCGCCGTCCGTCAGCCTGAAGCTGTGGTATTCCATCCATATATGCTTCTGCTATCTGAGCATGGGGGATTTGGCCATGCTGGACATCGTCCTCTTCGACATCGCACCTTCACCGGATGCGGTGGTCTCCATCCACGACGTCGCCGGGACGGACATCAACCGGATTACCGCCATTCTCGATTTTCTTTCGTCCATGAACGTTGCGCGGGTCACGCTGCTTGTGATCCCCGGTTCGGGCTGGGACGATGCCGGGCGCCAGCGGCTCCGGCAGTGGGGGGAGTCGGGCATCGATCTGGCGGCCCACGGATTGCGGCACCGGTGCGGACGGATCTGGGAACCGTACCACCGGTTTCATAGCCGCTTCCTGTCCCGGAACGTGGCCAGACACCTCTCGGCCGGCCTGAACCGCGTCGCTGACATCATCCGGCGCAGCCACGACTGGTTCGAAGAGATGGGACTGCCGACGATTCCCCTCTATGTGCCGCCGGCCGGGACCATGGGACGGATCGATGAAACAGCGCTGCGAAAGCTGCCGTTCAGACTGTACGAAACCGTGACCGGGGTTTGGTATGCCCGCACCGGTCGACGCCGATAGCATTCGTCGGCAAAATGGCGGATCACCTCGTCGGCGACCCGGTTGACGTACCGGAACCAGGTGCGGTTAGGGCGGTAGACGTCGGCCTGGCCATCCCGGATGCTGTCGTAAAACCGGTAATCCTTCTGAATCACTTCCCCGGCCCGGTCCAGGAGCAAATTGGAGGCGGCGCTTCCGGTGGAACATCCCCTTTTTGTCCGATCCAAAGGGTCGGAAATGGGACCGCAGCGCGTTCGAGAAACCGGTGTAGGGTTTTATCCTGGATAAACCGGTCGATGCCGTGGATCTTCTGGAAATACTGGTAAACAGTACTGCACGTCGCGTGTCCGAAACGTTTGGGACATTAAGCGGCGCCCCGGATCTGCCCGCTTGTTTCGTCCAAGGTGGATAGAAAATCGGAGGCCGACCGCTCGCCGTCCACCTCCGTAAACGTGCTGGCCATGTAGAGGCCGGAATGATCGTCGGAGCCGCCAATTATCCCCCTTTCCGCCAAGGGATCTCGTTTCCGGGGTCCAGTCCGTGGTGGTCCGCCAGGGAGGCCATCGTTTTCGGCGTTAGGAGGAGCAGTTTTTCGAAATGGTCCACCGTCAGCCGTCCGTTGACCGGGTACATGGGATGGGCGACGGCATGGACGA
>CAYPCE010000214.1:0-6616 GCA_964409085.1 uncultured Desulfobacteraceae bacterium
GGCGACGGCCGCCGGTGGGAAGTGGCCGCCGCGACCCATTTCGAATCCTGGGACAGCGACGAGACCGACGATAGTGAATCCGGCTTCGGCGATTTGTTTCTCGGCGGAAAGTTCCAGTTGCTGGGCGGCGACCGGCCCCTTGGTTTCGACCTGTCCCTCATGCCCTACGTGACGCTGCCCACGGGCGACCGGGACGACTGGATCGGCGATCTTTACAACTTCAACCCCACGAACGAAGACGATCCCACCTTCGGTCTCAACCTGCTATTGGGGCACGGATGGGAGCGGTTCTACATCGCCGCCAACCTCGGGGTGAATTATCTGAACTCGGACCTGGACTATGTGGACGACGCGTCGATCTTTTTCGGCCTGACCGGCGAATATTACCTGTCCGAGGTCTTTTCCGCTTATGTCGAATTTTTCCACAACGGCAACAAGATCGACCTCGACTGCGACCCGTGCATCAACCAGCCCGCGGACGACGACTACCGGGAACTGGGCGCGGGCGTTCTATATCTCTGGCGGAAATGGGGCTTCAAGGCCCATGTGGGCACGGGGTTGAGCGATGTGTCGCCCGACGTTCGGGCGCTGGGTTTGGTGAATCGGAATTTTTGACGACCAACGGAGGACCGATAGAGGATTTGAAGCCGCCGTTCTGTTGTGCTATAAATGGTCAAGACAGATCGCCCCATTGAGGGGGTGAATCGGGCCAACAGCAAAGGAGGGCAACGGTGAAAAAGCTAATCCTGACGGCATGTTTGACGGCGTTTATCGCGGGAATCGCGCTGTGTCCGGCCGCCGCGTCGGCCGCTATGAAAATCAAGCTGGCGGTGGTGACCAAACCGGGGTCCGCCCAGAACATCGTGGCGGACAAATTCAAAGAACTCATCGAGGAGCGGTCGAAGGGCGAGATCACGGTCCAGATTTTCCATTCGGCGTCCCTGGGCAACGAGACGGAGATCCTCCAGCAGATCCAGATGAACACGGTCCAGTTGGGCGTCATTACCGGCGGCCCCTTTGATACCTTTGATCCCATCGTCCGGGTGATCAACTATCCGTTCCTGTTCAAGGACAACGACCAAGCGGACAAGATTCTGGACGGCCCGTTGGGCGGGGAAATCCTCAAGAGCCTTGAAACCTCTGGGTTCAAGGGGTTGTGTTTCTCCGAAAACGGGTTCCGGAACCTGACCAACAACAAACGGCCGGTCAAGACCGCCGACGATGTCAAGGGGCTGAAAATCCGCGTCATGGCGTCGGCCCTGCACAAGGCCATCTGGCAGGCCCTGGGGGCCAATCCCACGCCCATGCCCTGGCCCATCTACACCGAGCTGGAGCAGGGCGTCATCGACGGCCAGGAGAACCCGCTGTGGGTGATGGAGGTCTACAAGTTCTATGAGATCCAGGACTACATGACCCTCACCCGCCACGTCTACAGCCCCCACATCGATGTGGCGTCGCTGAACTGGTGGAACACCCTTAAGCCGGAGGAGCAGGAGCTGATTCAGAAAACCATGTACGATGCGGCGGTCTACCAACGGAAGGACAACCGGGACAAGAACGCGGCCCGGCTGGCCATGCTCAAGGAAAAGGGGATGACCGTCGAGGAAAATCCCGACATCGCGGCGTTCCGTGAAAAGGTCTCGGGCCTCAAGGATATGGATTTGTTTGCGGAGCCCCGCGTCCAGGAATTGCTGGTAAAGATTTTGGAGGCGACCCAGTAGAAGCCGTGCGCTTCTCCCTCGACTCCGCGCGTTGAATCCACCGGCCAAAGAGGCAATAAAGATGGCGTATGTAAAAAAATGCCCCCTTTGCGGCGGCGGAGAAGTGATTGAAAAAAAGGTCACGGAGGTGATCAGCGGCGGTCGGCACACCGCCATTATGTCGGTGACCGCAGGCGTTTGTCATCGTTGCGGTGAAAGAATATATACACCTGAAACCATAAGGCATTTTGAAAACATCGAAGCCAAGCTTGAAAGCCATGAGTTGTCCGGTTTTCACCCTGTCGGGCAATCTTTTTATGTGGACGCTTCAGTGTAAAGCAGATCCTGTTTGACACAATATAATTCACTTTTTCGAGGGGGCAGGTCACCTTTTCCGTTGCCTAAAATCGAATAAAGTATCAGCTAAGGTTATGCCAGGCGAAAGCCATCCCGACCGATCGGGATGGCTTTTTTATTTTAACGAGCATCATTTTTCTGAAAGGAGGCATCCGTTATGCTTGTGAAGGTTTCCGTATTGGCGGGGTATTTTCTAATTGTCCTGATCATCGGCCTGGTGGCCCGCACCCGGTGGAAGTCCACGCCCGAGACCTATTTTCTCGGGGACCGGAAGCTGGGTACTCTGGTGTTGCTGGCCACCATGGTCTCCACCAATTTTTCCGCTTTTACGGTCTTCGGCACGTCGGGGGCGGGCTATCGGGACGGCTACGCTTTTTTTCCCATCATGGGGTTCGGGACCGGGTTCATGGCCCTGACGTTTTGGATTCTGGGCCGCAAGATCTGGCGGCTGGGCCGGGATCAGGGGCTGGTGACGCCGCCGGAGCTGGTGGCGGACCGGTACGGCAGCCGGTTCTTGAGCGTTTTTTTCGCGCTGGTGATGATCGTCTTCACCATTCCCTATCTGGCCCTGCAGCCCATGGCCGCCGGGTATGTGCTGGAGGAGTTGGTGGGGCTGCCCTACATCTGGGGATGTGTCCTGGTGACGGCCATCATCGTGCTCTACACCTTCCGGGGCGGGCTGCGGGCCGTGGCGTGGACCGATCTGTTCCAAGGCAGCATCATGTTCGTGCTGCTGGCGGTATCCCTCTTTCTGGTGGCCCGTCATCACGGGGGATTCGTGGCGGCCAATACCCAGGTGCTGGGAAACTGGCCCGAGTTGTTCTCTCGGCCCGGAGGATCGGGCCGGTACACCCTGGGCATCTGGTTTTCCTACATCCTCCTCTGGTTTTTCTGTGATCCGATGTTTCCCCAGCTTTTTCAGCGGTTTTTTACCGCCAGGAGCGAACGGGATCTGTTTCGGATCATGATGTTCTACCCGCTGGTCTGTACGGTCGTTTTTTTTATGCCCATTGCCGTGGGCGTCATGGGACGGCTGTCGGTGCCGGATCTCACGGGAAAGGCCGCCGACCGGATTCTCCCCATGGTGTTGACCCAGATTTCCGGAGAGGCCATGGCGGCCCTGGTCATGGCGGCGGGGCTGGCGGCCCTTATGTCCACCATGGATTCCCAGCTGCTGACCCTCAGTTCCATCTTCAGCCGGGACATCGTGCCCTTGTTCAGAAAACGGAAGAGCCGGACCAGCGCCACGGGACGGCTGTTCGTGGTTTTTCTGAGCCTGGCCGGGCTGGCCCTGGCCATCGAGCCGCCCGACACCATCTTACAGATCGCCACCCAGACCTTTACCGGACTGGCCGTCCTCTTCCCGACGGTCCTTTTCGGTCTCTACTGGGAACGGCGGTATGCGTTGGCCGCCATCCTCTCTATCGTGGCCGGCGAGTCGGCCGTGGTCCTGTTCTTTTTCAAGGTCGTGACGGCGGGGCCGTTCCTGCCCGTCATCTGGGTGATGGCGATCACCTTTGCCACGTACCTGACGGTCCATGGGGTCCTGCGTTTCCGGGAGGGGCCGGTTTCGGTGGGGCTCCCCACCCCGCTGGCGAATCCGTACGCCTATCTCCTGGGGGGCATCTTCCTGGCCGCCATGGATTTCTGGGCATGGGGCGACACGTCCCCCCTTCTGTCTGGACTGCCCCTGTGGATGGGGTATTTTGTCCTTCTATCGGCGATTCAAACCCTGGTGATGCGGCTGTGGGCCGGGAAGGAAAGAGTTCCGACAACAGCCGGAAGGGGCGCTGCCGACCCCTCGGTCCCGGAACGGACGTTAGGCTGAAAATACATACAATCTACCATCCGGATACCCAACATTACCCATTGTACCCACCCCTCCTTTCATGGAAAATGGCGGGAAAGAGTCCCATCCTCGACGGAGAACGCATGATCGAGAACGCCGCTGCGATTGCTTAGAGGCAACATCTGTTGGTTTACGGATCTGAGGTCTTTTGGGAAGGAGACAGGGTATGTCTGGGATGATCATCGATAAACCGGAATCGCGTCAATATGACTGTCAGGAATATGACAACTGCCTGGCCAGGGCGGCAAAAAAGAACAGGCTTCGGTTGGGGTGCCGGAAATGCACCCGGTACAAACCGTCCGAATATCGACCCGTGCAGCACGACATGGAGGGGATCCTGCTGCTGATGGTGAAGCTCTATGGCGGCGCCCCTTCGGAAACGGCGCGGTTGTTTTGGAACACAGATGACGGCCACGCCGTTTCCGAAAAACTGGGGGCCTTTCAAGAGGCGGGGTAACGGCCCCTTGCGGGTCCGCTAAGTGCGTCGAAGGGGTCGGTACCGCTTATTCTTCGGTCGTTTCACCGCCGGATGGGGTGCCGCTGCCACCGCCACCGCCGCTGCCGCCGACGCACTCGCAGGTGCAGTCACTGAGGGTGTCGTCGTTGCAGATGCAGCGGCCGGCGACGCAGTCGCACCCGAAGACCCCGTCGTTATCCTCGCAACAGGGCGGAGGACAGCCGATGTACAACCCGTTGTCCGTTTCATAATCGTCCGGATCCAGGTATGTGGTGACGCATCCGGTGATGCTGACGGACCAGCCCCCCGACGTTTCCACCTCGATCCAGTAATCGCCTTCGGGGAGTTCGAACTCCTGGATTTCGCCGTTGAGGCTGCTCGTATAGACGATGGTTTTGAAGGCGGAACCGTCGGTTTTGTCGAGGATGAACAGCAGAAACCGGGAGTTGTCGGCATGGGTCATGGAGAGTTGGACCTCACATCCCTCGCTGTAGAAGGGCTCGGAAAATCCGTTACCCGATCCCTGGCCCGTGATCGTGTTTCCGGAAGACGTGTCGTCTCCACCGTCCTCGTCGCTCGCGGCTCCGCCGGAATTCCCGCAACCCGTCATGAAGAGGGCGAACGCCAGCACCACGGTCCATCCTGTCCATCGCATCCCTTTTTTCACCGGTTTTCCTCCTGATCGTCCCAGGCCGGCCGTCATGCCGGCTGAAGTTGCGTCATCAATAGAAAGCATCTTTCCACAAACCGTCGGCGATGGCAAGCCCGCTGTGTCGTTTCCGCGCCGCGGTCATCGGGGCCCGGTTTTACCGGTTCAAGATATCGCAAAGGACGGCCCCGTCGATATTGCCCCCGCTCAGAATGACCCCTACGCGCCCGCCCGGGGGCGCCGATGCCGTCAAAAGGGCGGCCAGTCCCAGGGCCCCCGATGGCTCCACCACCAGTTTCATGCGGTAAAACAGGCATGCCACCGCCTCCATGATGGCATCTTCCGGGACCGTTTTCATATCATCGACATTTTCCAGCACCAGCGGAAAGGTGTGTCGGCCCAGGGAGGGCGTTCGGACCCCGTCGGCGATGGTGGGCGGATTCTGGACCGAACAGAGGGTTTTCGTATGGAAAGACCGCGTGGCGTCGTCCGCTGTTTCCGGTTCGACGCCCACCACCCGGCAGGCCGGCGAAAGGTGTTTGGCGGCCACGGCCGATCCGCTCAGCAATCCGCCGCCGCCGCAAGGGACCAGCAGGGCGTCCAGCGGGCCGAGGGTTTCGATCATTTCCAGCGCGGCGGTCCCCTGTCCGGCGATGATGTCTTCGTGGTCGTAAGGCGGGATCATGGTATAGCCGTGTTCGGCCTCCAGATCCCTGGCAAGGGCTTCCCGGCCCGTTTCTTCCGGATCATACAGGATGATGTCGGCGCCGTATCCGGCCGTTGCCTCCCGTTTGATGCGGGGGGCGTTCCGTGGCATGACCACCGTGGTCTTGACACCGAGGAGCCGCCCCACCAGCGCCACGGCCTGGGCATGGTTTCCCGAAGAAAAGGTCAGCACCCCCCGCCGCCGCTGCGCATCCGAAAGCTGGGAGATGGCGTTGAACGCTCCGCGAAATTTGAAGGCGCCGATGCGCTGGAGGTTCTCGCATTTGAAAAAGACCGTGGCGCCCACACGGTCATCGAGGGTTCGGGAGGTCATGGTCGGCGTGACATGGGCGTGGCCTTTGAGCCGCCCTGCGGCCGCCCGGATCCGGTCAAACATGGCGCCTCCTGTCTTCAATCGTCTTTCGGGAGAATGGTCAGGGTCGCGGCCCTGGTATTGTCCAGGTATTGCCGGGCCATCCTGTGGACATCCTCGGGGGTGATGGCGGCGTAGCCTTCGACGATGGACCGGCTCCACTCGATCCTTTCCGGGTGTTCCCGGGACCCGTCCAGAACCGTGGAGAGCCAGTACCGGTTTTCCCGGCGCATGTCCTTGATGCTGGTGATGGTGGGATCCACGGCCCGGCGCACGTCGTCCTCACTGACCCCGTTTTCGCGGATGGTTTCGCTGATCTTTTTGACGGCGTCGATGACGGCACCGGCCTCTGCCGGGGCCAGGTGAACGATGGTTTTGAAGACGCCGTATCCGTCATAGGCCTGGCTCGGGGCATTGTAGGCCACGGGGGAGTAGGTGGCGCCCAGTTCCTCACGGATGGTCTCCCGCAGTCGGTCGTCGAAGACGCTGGCCAGGGCCGAGAGTCGGCGGGTCCGGTGGATGTCCC
>CAYPCE010000215.1:0-6502 GCA_964409085.1 uncultured Desulfobacteraceae bacterium
GGCATGGAAGGACCTGAACAAGGATTCCGCCATAGCCGACGACGACATCACGGTGATAGAGGATGAAGCCGACCTTTCCAACAATCTGGAAGGGCTGGCGGAACGACTCAAACGGAAAAAGTACCGGGCGAAACTGATCAAACGCAAATACATACCGAAGGACAACGGCAAGAAGCGCCCACCCGGCATCCCGGCCCTGGAGGACAAGATCGTCCAGAAGGCGGCGGCCAAGGTTTTAGACTCCATGTACAAGCCGGAATTTCTGGATTGTTCCTATGGATACCGCCCCGGGAAAGGGGCCAAGGATGCGGTAAGCGACATGACCTTTCAACTCCAGTACGGCGTGTTCGGTTACATTGTGGAAGCTGACATTAAAGGTTACTTCGACAATATCGATCATGACAATCTGCTGGAGATGATGACGGAAAGAATCGACGACAGGGCGTTTCTCAAGCTGATTCGGAAGTGGCTGAAGGCGGGCATACTGGAACCGGAAGGCTATGTTCAGCATCCGGTGACGGGGACGCCCAGGGCGGAATTGTGTCGCAGCAAGGGGCGCAAAGGCGAATGAGGGCGTGGATCAAAGCGGCGAGGCACTTGCCGAAGGATAAAGTTCTTCGATACGCTGACTTTCCCGGATCGGTTTCCATTTGTCGAATATCCGTTTCCTCCAACCCTTGCAGCTTCAGGATATGCTTGCTGAAGTCCGTGCAGAATTTGTAATCCAGGTTCAGCGACACCAGGTAGCGGATGTGCGTCAGCAAAGGATGACCGAGCGTCGGATGATCGTTATAATAATGAATTTTCTGGAGCTGTTGGGCGAAGATTCCCGGGCTTGCGCTCATCATCTGCAAGGGTTTGGGAATCACCCCGAGTCTTTCCATGAACATATCATAAGCTTCCTTCATCTGCCCTTCCGCTTGTTGGGGTGAAACGGTGTTGATTAGCGCCATTACGGCCTCCTTTTTGATTTGAAATGATGATTTTGTTTCGTGCCGGCGTTCTTACCGGGTTGCATGCATAACATCAATAGTAGTCTAAACGGTTCATTCAGGGAACAATTCAGTCGCCCTGAAGTATGTGGGTATGCCAGGCTTGACGGTATAATTTTTAACGATGGGTTGATAGCCGTCGGCTTGAATCGTCAGCTCGTAATCTCCAGCCGACAACCCAAAGAATCCGAAACATTGGTTGAAGCAGAAATCTTTTCTCAAAATGAGAGGGGCGAAACTGTTGATCTCTCCCCCTTCGATTGGCTGCAACCGGCGATGAACGCCGGCGCCATCCAATGTGATGGATTGAATATGAATCTCTGCATCGATGGATCGATATCGATAATCGGGTCTTCCAACAAATGTATCATCCCGATGGAATTCGCCTGCCAGACATCCGCGAATCACGCCGTCCGGCGTGAAGACGAAATTCAGCTCTTTTGTTTCGCGGCTGTTAATGGAAACATGAATGTATTGTTGTTTTGTTCTTGCGGCCATGGTGACCATGCTCGCCACGTATCTTCCAGGAGGAAAAGGTCCGAGAATTCGACCATTATCGCTATCCTTCAACAAAGTTATGGTTTCCCCGGCCTTTTTATCTCTGGGCCTGATGATTAAGGCGCGACTGGGCTTCACCGTCCCGCTGTCGTAGCCATGGGAAAAATGAACTTTAACATATCCCCCCGATTTCCGAAGCGATGCGCTCTCTTTTTCATAAAATGCCTCCATAATTGCATTGTACTGAGCCAACACATCCTTGCTGTAGATAAGGCTCCCGTGGTCCTCATCAAATGCATAGTTCATTTTTGCTTCGGATTGGGCGCGGTAATCAAGGAGACTGGACAGGGTAATGGTGCCATCGTTGTTCGATCGGAGGGGATTGCGATTGCCCTTATGGCCGTAGAACATGTAAAAGCTTACGGTTTCAGGCAGTTCCGCCCTGTATATGGATTTGATAAAATCACTTTCGGGTTGCATATCGATCCAGCTCGGTATGACCGCCGGAGACTGCTGAACGCCGTATTCGGCCATCCGGTCGCCGCCCCAGGGCGTTGCCAGGGAAATGAAAAGGTCCACATAGGGAAATTGCGCGCTGTAGTTCACGATAAACGACCTGGCGATCAGCCCGCCCATGCTGTGGGCCGTTATAACCATTTTGTTGAATTGATATCGGGTCTGGAGGTTGGATAATTTCCACAGCAGCAGGTACGCCATGCTTTCCATGCGGGCGCCGGTCGGATAATAGAAGAACCAGGGCTGAAATCGGGATCGATCGATATGGTCGACGAAATACCGCCATCCTTTTGGCGTGCCGCCGGCGCCGTGTATAAAGAGAATCGGAATTTTCTCCCGATCATATTCTTCGAGGAAAAAAATGTTGCCGCCCATCTCTTTGAAAAACGTCATCGGCGCCCAAAAGCCTTTTCTCCCATAGTTTTCGGCAAAACGCTCGTCGTCCAACCCCGCAAGCACGCCCGCCTGCCGGCTGTAGAGGTTGAGCGGTTGAACCGATGAAATGGTCGATCCCAGGGGCATTTCAATTTTTTCTCCGCCTTCCGGAATGGCAATGTCAATGTCGAAAACCACGCCAACAGCCGGGGCCCGGACCCCATCCGGATCGCTGTACTGCCCGGCCGGTTCGCCCGCCTCATATATCAGATTGCTGTTTTTATCCCGATACGCGAAAACGTAATAATCCCCCTGATCCACCATGAGTTCATATTCGCCGGGTCCGTGCAGAACCGTATAATGGGCGATCGTTTTCCGTTCATTCATCGGACACGCCGCGACGATAATTGGCCCCTTGCCTGAAACTTCCGCATAGATCCGCCCAACGATGACGGTGGATTCCAAACTTTGGTTGACGTCGTCTTTCAGCTTGATCAAAGCGCAACCTGTTGCACAGAACCCCATCAGAAGGATCGCAACGATTATGGTCAAGGGAATCGTCTTCATGGCGGTTTTCAATATTAGCTCCTCATTCAAAAGTCGACGTCATTCAACGCTTGACGGGATACTTGACCCTTTTCTCATTCGGCCGGCCACCCTATTGCAGCTGAATATTCAGCTCCCGGCTGATCGACAGGGACAAACCGAGAAAGGCGTTTCTCGCGGCATCGAGCCACTCGGACAGCGCCATTTCATCCTGGCCCATTGGCGCATGAAACGTAATTTCACCATCCGACGGGATCATCCCGAGAAGCCTGGACAACGCAGCAACCTGTTCGGTAATTTTTCGCTTCTGATCCGCCTGTTCATCTTGGGGTGGGGTCATTTCTCCTTCACCTCCTTCGTCAATGCTTCATTTCTACGATTTGAATTATGCTGGCGTCTCCTGAAGTTTCTGCATGTCCAGCTCCTTTTCCTTCTGCTTCAGCCGGTTAACCAGGGCCACGGCCAACATGGCCAGGCACTCCGCATCCAGGAATTGTTCGACCCGTTTTTCAAACAGGACGGTCGCCTGGGCAGGGAACTCCTCGTCCGCATCGTTGAACAAGAGCAACATCGGCACACGGGGCAGCGCTTTGAAAACCATGGCCGTGTCGTATGGATAATCCGCGACCGGTTCGCCGCCGGCAAGAGCGGCGGCGGCTTCAAGGACGTTCCGTCGTCCCGAATAGCGACGGGATATGGCGTTGACGACGTTGTCGTTGAAATAGACGGCCAGCGGGCCGGAATCTTTCAAATCCCGGTAGTTCACCCAATCCGTTTCGACCGGAAGACGTTGCGGACACAGCAGCAGATACTTCAGCAGCACGACGCAGGTTCCGTAATTCGGCCGCTCTCCTTGTGCGTCGACGACGCCGTCGCCTGATGCCCTACAGTCGCTCCCGAAATGGGGGATGACGACGGTCTTTCCGCCATCTTCCAACGAAACGCCGAGCGTCGCGCACCGGGTCGAAAAGTCGATGCCGGCGAGGTCTTCCAGGTAATTTTGGTAATGCGTTTCAAATATCGTATTCGGTTGATTCATGCTGCACCTCCCTGATTCGGCTCTATTGCCTTTCCCTTTTTAAGATCTGTAAAAAATCTTTTCAACGTATAATTGCCATGCTCCGGCGCCATCATGTCGATGGCCATAACAGTTAAGAAAAACTCTATCGGCCCATATGTTCTCGGCCCGGTAAAGGTTCTCACAAGTCCGAGGCTTAAAGACCTTATCCAATTTGGAATCCGCACGATTTTGGGCCGGACGCCGAGGACCTGGAAGGCCGTTTCCGCGATCTCGTTCTGCGTAAGAGTTTGCGGCCCGCCCACCCTGATTTCCGGTTCCGCCTTGTCAATGGCGTCGACGCAGATGGCCGCCAGATCCCTGCCATGAATCGGATTGGCTCTTGCGTTCCCGTCGCCGAACACATACGCCCGCCCCTTTTGGGCCATCCGGTAATAGGCCGTCATATCCGGGAAAAAGCCGTTCGGTCGAATGATGCAACAGTCCATCCCCGATTGTTTCAATGCGTCGACAAACCGTTCCTTGGCCTCGCATATCTTCAAATGCCTCAGCGCTTCTCCATTCAATACCGACACATAAATAAACTTTTTAACGCCGCTTGCGAGGGCCTCGTTCAGCAAATTCATATTGGCCTGATAGTCGACGTCCATGTAGGAGAGGCCGTCTTTCTGCCGCGTGATCCCCACGGTTGAAACGACCACGTCGATTTGGCTGCAACAACCCGATATCGTATCAGGCTGCGTCAGCTCAGCCTCTACAGCATCATTGACGTCGATGCCTTTGGCGGTCAGACGCGCCCGATCCCGGACGACGGCCCTGACGTAAAACCCTCTTTCTATCAGCGTTTTCGCGATCCAGCTTCCCAGGTAGCCGGTTGATCCCGCGAGGAGCACCTTTTTCATGCGTCGATCTCCTTATGACGGTTCCAAACCCCAGCGTCGTGCCGCACCCAGACATTGGGGTCCTCGTAGCGGCCATAATCCCTTCCCCGGTCGATGAGCACCGGTTGAAGCGCGCCGTCCACAACGTATTCGCCGCTCTCATCAAAGGGCCGGTCCGTCCAGTTTTCCCAGTCGGCCACGCTGCCGTTGACCGATACGGCTTTCGGCGCGGTTTTCATCATCGATCCACCCATCTTCCAGTGGGCGCGCAGCCATGGATCAAAGGGGCTGCCGTCCGTTCGTCGCCAGCTCACATATTCATCGAACGGGGTGAGTGGATGCCGGGTTTTAAACGCCGGCCGGACAGGGACGATCACGGAACGCAAATCATGTTCCGCTGCCGACGCCATCGCCGCCGACAGCATCGCCTTTCCCACGCCGTTTTCTCTGTGACGGGCCGGCGTCACCGACGCCAGAACAGCCAGGGCATTGCAGGGTCTGTTGATGCCCCTGCACCCAACGGCGGAAATCATGACCTCCCCGATGGAACCGGGCAGCCCATGGATGGTCTCGTTCCAGAACATCGGCGCCGCATGAACCACGCCCATCAGATCGTTTCCTGAAATCAGCAAGAGCTGGTATCTTGTAAACCATTCAAGTAGCAGATCCCAGCGGTGATCGTCGGAATGGAGCAAAAACGCCGGCCAGGTTGCCTTCCTCATCGCTTCCGCAGCCGGTTGGAATTCGGGAGATTTTTCGAGATTCGTGATGTGATGGTTCATGAGATCATTCCTTTTCAACCCGTCTGAACAGCGGTTTAAACAACGAACTATCCCTTTGGATCTGCTGGACTTGCAGTTGGTGCGGCGACCTTTCCGATGCGGCTGTAAACGCATTGATCAAGGATTTTTCCATCTTTGAACACGCTGGACCGAAGGATGCCCTCACGGGTAAAGCCCGCCTTTTCAAGAACTTTATGCGATGCTGTATTCGTGGCGTATGGCTCCGCCGAAATCCTGTGCAGCTCTAAATTTTGAAATGCCCAGGCCGCAAGAAATTGAACCGAAGGGGTCATGACGCCTTTTCCCCAATACGGCTCGGCGAGCCAGTACCCCATTTCCGCGGTAAATCGATGCACATCCTTTCCGAGCATCAGCCCGATGCCGCCAATCGCCTCCGATCCCGTTGCTATCGCAAACATGGTGACAGGGTCTGCTTCAGCGACGCGCGAAATAAAGGCCTCCGCATCTTCAAGCCTGTACGGATGCGGGAAAGCGTCGCGCAGGTTCATCCATATTTTTCTGTTGTTCGCATGTTTGGCCAATGACGGCGCATCCTGAATTTGCCAATCGCGGATAATGCAGTTTCCTATTTCCCCATACATCTCTGATCCCCTGCCCAACGTCTGATTACCAAAACGGCGTGTCGTTAAATTGTTGGATTTCGTTCCTGAGCGCCATCAGATTAGCGATGTCCTCGGTCAAGGGCTTTGTCGTCTCCGCCGCCGGAATGATGTATCGTTGGACCCATTTTATGGGGAGTTCGAGTTCGTGAAGGGCGAGTTCGGCCGTGAATACCGCCACGACCTCGATCGCCGGCAGGACGAAAAGGTATTGGCCCTTATATCCCAGCGAATGGAATCCAAACGGCTGCACAAACCATCCGTATCCGTAGGC
>CAYPCE010000216.1:0-6415 GCA_964409085.1 uncultured Desulfobacteraceae bacterium
ACCTTTGCCGGCACGGAAGACGGCGGCAGGGGAGGGGAGGGGACCGAAACCGATCCGACCCGGCCCGACGCCGAACTGCTGGCCGACCTGTTGGATTTAAAATAAAAGGCACCGCCTATCAATTGACATTTCCTTTTTCAATTATCAATTTAAAACGCTGACAGACTTATGCTCTTCTTCCCCGTGTCGCGGCTTCTTTTCAGAACCGCCAAAAGGAGGTCCCATGAAGCTCTATTCAGCCATTCAGCATACCATCGGCGCCACGCCCCTGGTGCGGCTCAATCAGGTGGGCAAAGGGTTGAACGTCGATATTCTCGTCAAGCTGGAATTTTTCAACCCGGCGGGTTCCGTCAAGGACCGGATCGCGGCCTCCATGATCGAAAAGGCGGAGGCGGAAGGCCGGATCGGCCCCGAAACCCGGATCGTGGAGCCCACCAGCGGCAATACCGGCATCGCGCTGGCCTTTGTCTGTGCGGCCAAGGGATACCATCTCACCCTCACGATGCCCGAAACCATGAGCACCGAACGGCGGAAGCTGTTGAGCCATCTGGGGGCCGAGCTGATTTTAACCCCCGGCGACAAGGGGATGAAAGGGGCCATCGCCAGGGCCCATGAGCTGTTGAAACAGGGCACCGACATCTTCATGCCCAACCAGTTCGCCAACCCGGCCAACCCCAAGATCCATGAGACCACCACGGCCCTGGAGATCTGGCGCGACACCGAGGGGAACGTCGATATCTTCGTGGCAGGCGTCGGCACCGGCGGCACCCTGACGGGCGTGGCCCGGGCCCTCAAGCCGCGGAAATCGGATTTCCGGGTGGTGGCGGTGGAGCCCACCGATTCGCCGGTCCTGTCCGGTGGCGATCCGGGGCCGCACAAGATCCAGGGCATCGGGGCCGGTTTCGTGCCCGAAGTGGTGGACCCCTCCCTGATCGACGAAATCGTGACGGTGAGCAATGAGGAGGCCATGGAAACGGCCCGGGAGCTGGCCAAAAAAGAGGGAATTCTCTGCGGCATCTCCTCCGGGGCCGCCGTGGCGGCATCCTTGAAGGTGGGCGCCCGGGAGGAATCGGCCGGCAAACGGATCGTGACGGTCCTGCCCTCCACCGGAGAACGGTACATCAGCACCGATTTGTTTTTACCGGATTAACGGCGATGCCGCTGAAGAATGTTGCAGTTGCAGGGGGGCGTTGGGGTCCGGTGAGACCGATTCGTCTTCGTGGTCGGATTCGCCGTATTGAGCGGCGATCCGTCCCAGGGCGGACGGCGGCTTCAGGACCCCGAATTCCGCCATCTTCAACCGGAGCGGCCGCTCATGGGAGAGGGTCGGGCCGATCCGCTCCCCGGCCCCGCCTCCCGGCGGGGATTGGGCCGAATGCGGTCCGGTTCCGAACCAGAACGTCTCCGGCGCCACCGTCATGAGCGGTACGGCTGCCCACGCATCATCTTTCTTGCCTTTTTCCCACAAACCGATTCCTTTTCCATGACCGCCCGTCCGGTCCGGTCCCTGCGACCCGATGGGGTCTCTTATGGCTCAACGTACTGTCGTTATGTCCTCGAAATACAGGATACAACCGATTTCAATTATCCGGAAATATGATTTACTTCATCCATATATCAACCTGAACAGCGCATGTCGCAAGGAGGATTGTCATATTGAAAAGAATGCTGGTTTTGCTGATGCGGGCGGTGTTTTCCTTCTTTACGCCCTCGGGCTGTTGATGGAAAAAAGCGGTGTCATGCGAAAACTATCCGATTTCGGAGAGCGGTAGTTGGAGCGGATACCCCTTGTGAAAACGGTCTACAGCAGCATCCAGAATCTCATGGAATTCATCTCCCTGGCCCGGGAGGAAGGGCGGGAAGAGCGGAAGGCGGTGCTGGTGAACCTGGGGGACAATGTCCGCCTCATCGGGTTCATCACCGGCAACGCCGAAGACCAGCTGGGCCATTCGCCGGATAGAGACGGGAAGATCGTGGGGGTCTATCTGCCCATGAGTTACCAGGGGGGCGGATTTACCGTGTACGTCCCCCGCTCGGCGACCCTCCCCCTCGACATGGGATTTGAAGAAGCCACCAAACTCGTGCTGACGGCAGGCGTGGGCACGGAAAACACCGGTAACGAAAGAGCCGTATCCAAATCGTCACCGTGAAAAAATGCGCGGTATGACGCCGATTCCGTGCGATTCCACTGAAAGGAGACCCTTATGCAGATCCATCTCGCACTTCAACCGCTGTTGGCGCTGGTCGCCGGTATCGCCATTCTGGCGATTCCCCGCCTGCTCAATTACATCGTCGCCGGTTACCTGATCCTCGTGGGCGTTGTGGGGTTGTTCAATTTGTGACCCACGGCCCGGATCCGGACATCCAGTTTGCGCAGGGAAAGAACCGGAATGGTTTCGGCCATTCCGGTTCCCGACCCGTGTAAAATTTTTGTAAAAATTCGGCTTTCCCTTGAAACGGCGGCCAAATCATAGTTAGTTGGGATTTTTGGACGTTCGACCGTCAACCGACACGCATCCGTTTCAAGGTGGCCCCCATGCAGAACAACCGAAGATCCCTTTTCTCCCACGTCCGCGGCGCGATGGTCCTGGGCATTCTCGCCCTCAACACCGCCTTCTGGGCGGTTCCCGTCTATCTGACGGCCCTTTTGAAACTGGTCGTCCCGATCCGATCCTTCCGGAAATGGTGCGACGGGGTGCTCAACGGGTGCGCCAACGCATGGGTGGGGGTCAACAACCTGAGCCAGCGGATTTTCTGCAACATCCGATGGCACGTCCAGGGGTTGGAGACGCTCCAGAGAAAAGACTGGTACCTGGTGGTGGCCAATCACCAGTCCTGGGTGGACATTCCGGTGCTCCAGAAGGTCTTCTATCGACAGATCCCCTTCCTCAAGTTTTTTCTGAAGCAGGAGCTGTTCTGGGTCCCGGTCCTGGGGCAGGCGTGGTGGGCGTTGGATTTTCCGTTTATGAAGCGGTATTCCCGCAGCTTCCTGGAAAAACATCCGCACCTGAAGGGGCGCGATCTGGAGATCACGCGGCGGGCCTGCGAAAAATTCAAGACCCTCCCGGTTTCGGTCATCAATTTCCTGGAAGGCACCCGGTTCACAACGGCCAAGCACGAAAAGCAGAACTCTCCCTTCAAACACCTGCTGAAGCCACGGGCCGGAGGCATCGCCTTTGCGCTCTCTTCCATGGGCGAACACCTCAACCGGTTCATCGACGTGACCATCGCCTACCCCGGCGGCGCCGGGACGATCTGGGATTTTGTGTGCGGGAACATCCGGGACATCCGGGTGCAGATCCGATCCCTGCCCATTACCCAGGAGATGCTGGGGGATTACTTTAACGACGAGGGGTTTCGCCATGCCTTTCAGAACTGGGTCAATGCCCTTTGGGAGCAGAAGGACCGGTGCATGGAGGAACTCGTCTCCGTCTCCGTGCCGGAAATCAACCCCTGCCTCATCCCCCTCCCCACCTTCCCCGACCTTCGGCCGATCCTGGAAAAGACGGTGACGATGGAAAAGACGTCGCCGGCGTAGGGGCCGCCCCGAAAGCCGGCTCTTTCGGGTCGAGACGGCGTTCCCGCCCGTTTTCAATCCTGGTCGGCCCGCTATATGCCTGCGGTTGAAGAGGCGCTGCCGCCACGCCTGGACCCAGAACCTGCGGTCCTCGGACCAGCTCTACAACATCCTCTGGAAACGGTAATTGCCGCTTGAGGGAGGGGGATGGTGCCGTGAAAGGTCTTGGCGCGGGCTTCTCCGGCAAACGCCCGCGCCCTATCCGGACTCCATGCCGGCGGATTTGCTAAAATCATCTTTTTCCCGTGTTTTCGTGCTCACAGGGTCACGTACCCGTTCAGTTGGGAAGCGGAGCCGCCGCCTCCGCGGTCGGTCCGGCGGTTTTGGCGCCGTTTCCGTTGGGGGGAACCGGCAGGTTTTTGATCAGCATCAGCGTCAAAAAATTGTCGAACGTCCTCGATTTCTCGGACCATTGTTTCTGAAGGTAGAGAAGAAAGTCGAGCTGGGCATGGTTCATCTGGAGGAGGTAGAGGGGGATGGCATTGGCGCGCCGCCACGTCGACCCGACGGCGTCGGGGGTGTACAGGTCGGCGCAGAGCTTGCACCAGGTCCGGAAAGAAGATTCCATGAGCGTCGTGGTTTTCGGCGTGATTCCGTTTAGCATATCGTTTTCTTCGTCCTTTATGGAATTGAGTGATGCGATCAGAGTACGTTGCCGATCAGGAAACGTCCGATCTGCTGCTGGGTGAAGCTGGGCATCCCCATCAGGTCGCCCTGGCACTCCGAGCACAACCGGATACCGCTGGCGCACCGGTAAATGTCGGCATGGTCCGGCAGGTCGCACATGTCGCAGTTGCGGGGGGGCCGGGCCTTCGTCCCCGCTGCGGGCTGTTGGCCTGGAATTTCGAACATGAACAGGTTGTGGTTGAAATAGGTTCTCTGTGTGTCGGCTTTCATGGCCGTCTCCTTTCTGACGTCACGACGCCATCGTGGTTTGCTTGCCTGCGCTGAACACTTCCGCCAGCGCTTCGGTAATGGCTTTGACACCCACTGAAGGCCGGTCTTCCATGGTGTAGAGCAGTACCGGCAGGTCGGCGTGGCTCGCCTTCAGCCGGTTAAAAAAGTCCCATCCCGAACTCCGGTTCCAGTGGTAGCTGACGATGGCCGCATCCGCCATCCGGAGTTTGGGGCTGAAATCCGGGGTTGCCGGATCCACGGCCGTCAGCACCCGGTATCCCAGAGAGGTCAGTTCGTGTTCGATGAGGTGACGCAGGAGCGGGTTTTCCTCGATGAGCATAATGGTTTTTTTGTGGGTTTCCCCGCCCGTTCGAAACGGCAGGTGGCCGGGCGCGGGATGCGTCTGACATTCCATGATGGAGTACATGGCGTCTCCCTTCTGTTGAGCGGCAGCACGGCGTTTTTCATAAGGCCCTGTCTTCGAATCTCAGATTGTGGGTTTCCACCGCGCTGAGGTCTACTTTGAGACCTGTGTTCCCGTCGGGACGAACCCGACTGACGATGTTCATATGTAAGGAAAAAACGGGCGGGATTCAATTCGTACAACTATGGAATTCTGAGGAAGGATATCCGTACTTGTACTGAGTGCGGTGTTGTGCCGATTAGGGGGCGCGGCGAGGCCGACGGTGACAATACAACTTAAAAATATTCGAAAATTTTACTAAAAATCAAATTTCCCGATGCAGGATCGAGGGCCGGACGGCCGCAGGGAGGGATAGCCACCGTTTTTAGCCGGTTTTTTCGACGTAGCCTTTCTGGATGGCGTATTTGACCAGATCGGCGGTTCGCTTGCAGTTCAGTTTTTGCCGGATGCTCATGCGGTGGGTCTGCACGGTGCGGATGCTGATGAAGAGCAGGTCGCTGATCTGGCGGTTGGTGTAACCTTCGGCGATGAGCTTCAGCACCTCCCGCTCCCGCTTGGTCAGTACATCGGATGAAGGGGGGCGGTTCCGCCGGCAGATGCCGATCAGATCGAGGGGGAATTCTTTGGCGAAAAGGGGGGATAGGTAGGTTTTGCCCTGGCGGATCGTTTCGATGGCGGTGAGCAGCTCCTGCCCGGTATTCTCCTTGAGCAGGTACCCTTCGGCGCCGGTGGCGATGGCGTTTTCGAGGTATTCATGGTTTTTGTGCATGGTGATAAAGAGGATGGCCACCTTGGGATGCATGGCTTTGATCTCCTGGGCCGCTTCGATGCCCCGGAGGCCGGGCATGGCGATGTCCAGCACGATGAGATCGGGGACGGTTTTTTTGAGCAGATCCAGAAGCTCCAACCCGTCGGCCGCTTCCCCCACCACCCGGAGTTCCTTCCGGGATTCGATGATGTTGCGGATGCCGTCCCTCATGAGGGTGTGGTCGTCGGCCACGATCACATGGTAAGCACTCATTCGGTCGCTCCTTTTCCGTTGACGGGAATGTCGAGGGCGATTTCCGTTCCTTCCCCCGGGCGGCTGGCCACCGTGAAGCCGGCACCGATCACCCGGGCTGTGGGATGCGGCGACCCGATGGGTTCCGGCTTTATGTTGCCATCGGTCATGTGTGTCTCCGGAAATGGGGCGGAACGGCGGCTGCTGTGAAGAAATGTTTGGCGCGCTATACTTAAAAGATATGAGAAATGCCGACGGCATGTCAAGATAAACTTTCAGTGCAGGAGGACGTTTTGGGGCTTTTCGGATCGAGAAGAGGCGGGCGTCTGGCAACAATAACTGACATGATCGATACGGGGCCTGCGGCATCCTGTCGGGCGTGGCCACCTCCCTCCCCGAACTGGTAACCACCGTCGCCGCCGTCCGTCAGGGCGCCCTCACCCTGGCCGTGGGCGACATCATCGGCGGCAACTTTTTCGATGTCCTCTTCGTCTTCGCCGCCGACCTGGTCTACTTC
>CAYPCE010000217.1:0-4813 GCA_964409085.1 uncultured Desulfobacteraceae bacterium
CCCCGGCGTTGAGGCTGGCGGCCTCCACCAGGGACGACACCCGCTTCAGCTCGTCGATGTTGGCCTCGTAGCCGATGGTGTAGATGGGGATGTTCAAGCCGCGGATCAGGTCGTCCATTTCGGAAAAGCTCAATCCCTCGTTGGTCTCGCCGTCGGTGAGGACGAACAGCAGGGGCTTCACGTCCGGGTTCCGCTCTTTTACCTTCGCCAACTGCTGCAGCGAGACCGCGATGCCGTCGTACATGGCCGTGCGTCCCTCGGCCGCCATGTCCTGAACCGCGGCATGGAAGGCCGCCTTTTGATTGAAGTCGAACTGTTTGACGGGCAGGATCACGCTGACCCGCTGGCTGAAGACCACGATGCCGATGCTGTTTTGCGGCGAGATGAACTCGGCGCCGTCCAGCAGCGCCGTCTTCAACCGGCTCAACCGGGTCCCCCGCATGGACCCGCTCACATCGCACAGGAAGACGGCGGCGATGGGGCGGCCGGCGTCCTTTTTCTCCTTCCAGACCTTCTGGGCCTGGACCAGGACCTCGCCGGGGGGCGCGTCAAAGGGCGGCGTATACTGGATATCCGGATTGAAGCCGTATTCGGCGGCCAGTTGGGCGTACTTCCGGCCGTCCGCGAAATCGCCGAAGGCTTTCAGCACCTCCATTTTCTCCGGGCTCACGTCGCCGATGGCGTACAGCGGATTGTCGTGCCGGATGCCGAAGGGGATGAACTCATAGCCGGATTTGAGGACAGGCGTGTTGACAAAGGTCTGGTATTCCATGACGAAGGCGTCCAGGGAGCCCTCGTTCATGACGGAATCGCGCATCTGGAGGGTGGTCAGGGCCACGAAGGGAACCCCCCGTTGGAAACTTTCAAAAGAGCTGACCACTTCGGGGGTGAGCATGGCCGCCGGATCCCCCTGGGCAAAGGTCGCCAGCACGGTCACCAGAAAATTGAGGCCGGTGCTGCTGGCAAAGGGGTTGGTGTATCCCATGACCAGTTTTCCCTGGACCACCGCGTCGATGATGTTCGGCACGTCGAGATCGCCGTAGGCCGACCGCAGTTCTCCGGCCACCGATTCCTTCATGACGATGCCCGCGATGTTGCCCACCATCCGTTCCCGCACCGGCGTCGTTTTCACGCCCTGGGCCTCCACCATCCGGACCCAGAGGTGGTTGGACGGGGAAAATCCGTCCGGCAGATATTTCCGGGCCGCGATATAGTCGTATCCCGTGCCCGAGGCGATCTTCCGGATGGCGATCTTGCCGCGCCGCCCGTCGCTGAGCGCATGGTTCCGGGCATTGAAATCGTTGGCGATCTCCACCATGATGCCGTCGATGCCCTCCCCCGATTTTTCAGTGGAGGTGAAAATCTCCACCACCACGTCGCCGCCGGAGCGGGGCGGATCGACCACCAGGGGGAACTGGTTGATGTCCGGCAGGTTTTTCTTGAGATCCCGGCTCGCGCCCAGTTGCAGGTTGGCGCGGCGCTGGACGTAATTTTCCGTGGGCCGGATGTCGTCCACCTCGTCGGCCAAGCGGGCCACCGCCTTTTCGTAGGTCATGGGGCCGCCCAGGAGGCTTCCGCCCATCAGATATTCATAGGCATAATAGCCGCCGCCGGCCAGCAACCCCACTACGATGATGAAACCGATGAGCTTTTTAAACATGATGCACCTCCTTCATGGCGTCCTGGAGCCCCGCGTTGATGGCCTTGAGTTCGCCGTCGATCTCCCGTTGATCCTTGACCTGGAGGTCAAAGAGGGTCAAATTCCCCCCCAGCCGCTTGAGGGCCACGAGGGCGCCGTCCACGGACCGGGCCTGCTGCTGGAGCATCCCCTGCATGGTCCGCTGCTGCTGGTCCGTGCCGAAGGTCCGGGACCGGTGGAACAGCTCCGTATGGTTGCGCGCCAGCTCACCCAGGTTCTGCAGCACCCCGTCCACCTCGTCGAGAAATGCCTGGTCCTTGAACTCCCGTCGGATCTGCGCCGCCAGGGCCAGGCATTCCAGGGCCGGGGTCCGGAACGCCGGGTCGCATCCGTCCAGGAGTCGCCGCAGATCGCCCTCATCCAGTGCATCCGGGACGCCGTGGTACCGGCGGCGGAACATTTCGGTGCGGCCGTAAACGATGGGCCACAGAAGCAGCAGGAAAAGCCCGACGACGCCGGCGGCCGCCGCCACCGTCCACGGCGGCTGGAACCAGTAGACGAAACCCGCCTCCAGAACCAGGATCGTGAACACCGCCATCCAGGTCTGGGGGGCGGTGAGCAACACGGTGGCGATGCGCCTGCCCTTATCCATTTATAGATCCTCCGGCACAGAATCGGCCCGGCGCTTGGCCGGGCCGTTTTCATCCCAAGCTAGTAGCTGATAATCTCGTAGTAGCGATCCAGCACTTCCTTGGCGTCCTCGCCCGCCTTTTCGGCCCATTCGGCCCGCAATTCCTTGCCGACCTGGTTCAGTTCCTTGCGGAAGGATTTGTTGACTTCGAGGATGGCCATGCCGTTATCCTTGAGGGTCTTGACGCTCTCCCGGTCCATGTCGCCGGCCAGGTTCCACATCTCGTCTTCCATCTGTACCGCGATCTCCGCCACGGTCTCCCGGATGTCTTCGGGCAGCTTGTTCCATGCATCCTGGTTGACGTTGATCATGTTCACCGGGCCGACGATGTTGATGCGGGTAAAATACTTGAGCACTTCCCAGGCCTTGGCGTCCACGCCCGACACGGACGAGGTGTACATGGAGTCGAGCAGCCCCGCCTTCATGGCCGGATAGACCTCGGAAAAGGGCATCTTCCGGGCCGAAATGCCCGTCATGTTGCCGAAGGCCAGGCCCGTGCCGTCGTAGACGCGCATTTTTAGCCCTTTGAGGTCTTCCAGGGATCTAATAGGCCGCTGGGTGTAAATGCCGGAAAAGGGCCATACCGAGGTATAAAGGGTGATCTGGTTGTATTTTTTCAAGACTTTCTTATAAACCGGCTTGGCGAGCTGATAGAGCAGCCTCTGTTCGAAGGTGTTGGTGGACAGGAAGGGCTGGGCGGTGAGGGCCAGCACCGGGGCGTCGCCTTCCACCATGCCGGTGGGGATTTCGGCGATGGCCAACTGCCCTTCGGCCACGGCCCGAAGCAGTTCCGGTCCCTTGAAGCCCAGCGCCGCACCCGGATGGAGGACGATCTCCAGCTCGCCGTCCGTGGCTTCCTTCACGCGATCTGCGAACCGCTGGGCCCCTTGGGTGTGGAAATTGTTGGGCGGATAATTGAGATGCATGGGCCAGACGGTCTTGGCCACCGCCTGGGGCGTCAGGGTGAGAACAAATGCCAGTCCGACCAGCAGAATCACTAATTTTTTCATCGTCTCCTCCTTCTGAATAGGGTAACAGAAAATAAGTCTTTATAATGAATTTGAGCGGCATCTGTCAAGGTGTTGATTTTTCCAGAATCTCTTGAAATATTCAGAAAAGACGTTTTTGACTGGGAGGACGACATGACCATCCGCAACGCTCTGTTCGATCTCGACGGCACTCTCACCGACGCCAAAGAGGGCATCCTCCGGTGCCTCCGGTATGCGCTGGAAAAAATGGACCGCCCCGCGCCGCCGGCGGAGGATCTCATGTGGTGCATCGGCCCGCCGCTCCTGACCTGCTTTCGGAAAATCCTGGATGACCCGGATGGCGAAAGGGCGCTTCAGGCCCTGGCCCATTACCGGGAGCGGTTCGGCAGGGTGGGAAAATTCGAGAATCGCCTCTATCCGGGGATATCTGAAACCCTCACGCGCCTCTGCGGCATGGGCATCCGGTGTTTTGTGGCCACGTCAAAACCCCTGGTGTTCGCCGCCGAAATCATCGACCATTTCGATCTGGCCAAGCACTTTGAAACCGTTTACGGCAGCGAACTCAGCGGGGTCCGGAGCGACAAAGGAGAGTTGATCGGATATGTGCTGGAAAGGGAAGGACTCCGTCCGGAAGAGACCGTAATGATCGGCGACCGCCGCGAGGATGCGGCGGGCGCGCGAAAGTGCGGCGTGGTCTGCATCGGGGCGGGATACGGCTATGCCGCCGAAGGGGAACTGGCCGGGGCGGGCGTCGCGTTCATCGCGGACCGACCCGCCGACATTCCGGATCTCATCGGAAAGATCGGCGTCGGGTAGGTCCGCAATCCACAGCCGTCACTGGAGCATCCGGATCACTTCCACCAACCGGCCCACGAGGTAATCATGGTATTCTTTTCCGCCTTCCCGCGACGCCTTGCTGGGCTCGCCCACCGTGCCGCCGGCCTTCTCCGCCATGTCCGCCGCTTCCTCCGGGCCGCTGGGCACGTAACAGAGGGTATCCCCCCGAAAACCCGGGTCCACGCTGTATAGCTGGCGTTCGGGATGCGGGTTGTCCACGGCCCGGTCCATCTTCACCAGATCGGGATGGAGATGCCACATGTGGGACCCCTCGATCTCTTCGGCGTGACCCACCTCGCCCCATCCGAACCGCGCCTTGTCGAATTCCCTGGTCATGTAGGCCGGATCGAAGATCGCCACTGTCACGCCCAGTTCAGCCTTGGCCCGTTCGCCCACGATCTGGAGCCACGTCACATTGACGATCCGGTGGCCGTTGAGAAAGATGAACTTGTCGAAGCCATGGTGGTGGAGGGATTCCACCATATCGTATCCCAGTTCGATGAGGGTCTCGGGCCGGACGGTAATGGTCCCCGGCAAGACCAGATGGTGCGGGCTCCAGCCGAACCACAACGGCGGCGCCACGAGGATGTCCGTCCGCTCCGCAGCGTCTTCGGCCAGCCCCATGGCCACCATGGTGTCCGTGCCCACGGGCAGGTG
>CAYPCE010000217.1:4913-6396 GCA_964409085.1 uncultured Desulfobacteraceae bacterium
TCCCGGGCCAGCGTGGCCGGGTTGCACGACACATAGACGATGCGGTCCGGCGCCATGGCCATCACCCCTTTCACCACGTCCTTGTGCATGCCGTCCCGGGGCGGATCGATGATCATCACATCCGGAACGACATCCATTTTCGATAATTTTTCCCGAATATCCCCGGCAACAAACCGGCAATTGGTCACGCCGTTCAACCGGCAATTCTTCTCTGCATCGGCCACCGCGCTCTCCACGATCTCCATGCCGACGACCTCTTTGGCCGCATCGGACAGGAAAATGCCGATGGTCCCCGTGCCGCAGTAGAGATCCAGGACCGTCTCGGATCCCGTCAGGCCGGCAAATCGCTTGGCCGTCTCATACAGTTTGAGCGCGCCCCGGGTGTTGGTCTGGAAAAAGGAGTTGGCCGAGATTTCGAAGCCGAACGGACCGATCCGGTCGGTCAGCACCCGCTCCCCCGCCAGATGAATCTCGTATTCCCCCACGGCGATGCCGGCCTTGCGGGCCGTGACGTTGTTGACCACCGACGCCACATTGGGATACCGCGCAATCAGGGCTTCGGCCAGCGGCTGCGCCAGTTCCCGGTCCTCGGCGGCGGTGATGATGTTGACCAGCCATTCGTCCCGGGCCGCGGAATGGCGCAGCATCAGGAACCGCCAGAATCCCTCGTGGCTCTTGAGCCCGTAGGGCGGCGCGCCCGACGATTTCATGTATTGGCGGACATCTTCGAGGATCTCGTTTCCCAACGCCGGAAAGAGCAAACACGTTTTCGTATCCAGCACCTTGTGGAAAGTTCCCGGAACGTGCAACCCGATGGCGAATCCGGTATCCAGGTCGCCCCGTCCCATCTCCTCGGGCAGGAGCCACCGCCGGTCCGAGCAGGAGAATTCCATCTTGTTCCGGTATTCAAAGATGCGGTCCGACGGCAGGGTTTCGTGGACCGGCACGCCCTGGATCAGCGCGATGTGTTCCAACGCTTCCGCCACGTGCCGGCGCTTGTATTCGATCTGCTTTTCGTAGACCAGAAACTGCCATTTGCAGCCGCCGCAATAGCCGCTGTAGGGGCAGGAGGCCGCCACCCGGTCCGGCGACGGCGCGATCAGTTCGGTGACCCGGGACTCGGCGTAGTTGCGCTTCTTTTTGAACACCCGGGCCCGCACCCGGTCTCCGGGAACGGCGCCGTCCACGAACACCGCCATGCCGTCGATTTTCGAAAAGCCCCGGCCGCCGAACGCCATGTCGTCGATGTCCAGCTCGATCTCCTGCCCTTTTTTGATCGTCATACCCGTTCCTTGCTTGATTCTTGATGTCCAGCCCCCTATACTACGGCCTCTTTTCCGAAAATCAAGGCGATGGCGAACCGGAAACCGGGCGCGGCGGCGCGACCCAAAAAAGGAGAAAAATGGATCTGAACAAGACGGCCGGCGGAGGCGAAACCGTGATCTTCGAGACGCCGGGACGAAGGCTCCGGCTCCGGGGCGTG
>CAYPCE010000218.1:0-6345 GCA_964409085.1 uncultured Desulfobacteraceae bacterium
AATGAAGAAAACGCCTGATGACCATCGCCCCCCAATTCCTACCTCGTCTTTCACCGACGCCATCCTCGAATCCATCTCCGACGGCGTCTTCACCGTGGACGATCAATGGCGGATCACCTCCTTCAACCGGGCCGCCGAGGAAATCACCGGCGTGGACCGGGAGGAGGCCGTCGGCCGGCCCTGCTGCGAAGTGTTCCGAGCCAGCATATGCGAAACGGACTGCGCCCTGGCGAAAACCCTGGAGACCGGTGACCCCATCATCAACCGGTCCGCCTACATCATCGACGCCGACGGACAGCGGATCCCCATCAGCGTCTCCACCGCCCTGCTGCGGGATGACACCGGCGAGATCATCGGCGGCGCCGAAACCTTCCGGGATCTGAGTCTGGAAGAGGCCCTGCGAAAAGAACTCACCGGGCGGTTCACCATGGGGGACATGGTGAGCCGGAGCCCCCGGATGCGGCGGATCTTCGACGTGCTCCCCCAAATCGCGGCCGCCGAATCAACGCTGCTGATCCAGGGCGAAACCGGCACGGGCAAGGAGTTGCTGGCCTGGGCCGTCCACCAACGGAGCGGACGGGCGGACGGGCCGTTCGTGGCCGTCAACTGCGGGGCCCTGCCCGACAGCCTGCTGGAGTCGGAACTCTTCGGCTACAAGGCCGGGGCCTTCACCGGCGCCCGGAAAGACAAGCAGGGGCGGTTCGCCCTGGCCGCTGTTCTTTGCATTGACTTGCGCCTCATTTTTTGGAATAATTCCTCATCTATGAACCATGTTGCGATGGCTGGAATTTCGGAAAAGCACGACCGGGCGCGGGTTCCGGCGACATCCCCGTTGAATCCGTGGTCATGTTTGGGTCGCGCGGCGGCATGTACTTTTGGAGAGAGATGGAAATTGGAAATATCGTAAAAAGTAAAAATAGGAAGTATTATGACAAAAGATGCCCAAATTGATCAACGGTTAAGAGCGGTTGAAGAGGCTATTTGCGACATACAACATCGATTTGCAAAACCTAATCATGTTGTAAATTGGTTGGACCAGCTTATCGGTTCATTTAAGGATGAACCATCATTTGATGAAGTAATCGACTATGGACGATCCATACGTTCGCAAGATCAGCCCCAAAGGGATAGCGGGAATGAAATATCTTCTTGATACTGATCATATCAGTATTTTGCAGCGGCAATCAGCATCAGAATTTTCAGCGCTGATTTCTTACATCACGCAATTATCATCAGAAGATTTTGCTATTTCGATAATAAGCTTTCATGAACAAATCATGGGCTGCCATACATATATTAATCGCGCTCGCAGTTCAAGTGATGTAGTGCGTGGGTATGGGATGCTTGCACGGGTATTAAAAACATTTTCGGTTTCAACTGTGCTTCCATTTGACGCTGCCGCAGGCGCTGTTTTCGATGGATTATTAGCGCAAAGAATCCGCGTTGCCACGATGGATCTTAGAATTGCTTCTATTGCATTGTCACGTAATATGATATTGTTGACACGGAATGAAAATGATTTTCGTAAGATCCCAGGGCTTAAAACCGAAGATTGGACTGTAATGAAGGCTGATTGAATTTTAAAAGTGATTTCCGCTTCTTATTCCCTTGAAACCGGCGGCTTTGACGCCGACACGCCACCCAATCAGTAAAAAAATGGCATAATCCGACGTTGCAGCGGGCCGACCCATTCCTCGACCCCGCCAGCCGGAATCGTCTTGCGGGGTTTTTTTCTAATGGAACACCGAATGAAGAAAACGCCTGATGACCATCGCCCCCCAATTCCTACCTCGTCTTTCACCGACGCCATCCTCGAATCCATCTCCGACGGCGTCTTCACCGTGGACGATCAATGGCGGATCACCTCCTTCAACCGGGCCGCCGAGGAGATCACCGGCGTGGACCGGGAGGAAGCCATCGGGCGGCCCTGTTGCGAGGTGTTCCGGGCCAGCATATGCGAAACGGACTGCGCCCTGGCGAAAACCCTGGAGACCGGTGACCCCATCATCAACCGGTCCGCCTACATCATCGACGCCGACGGACAGCGGATCCCCATCAGCGTCTCCACCGCCCTGCTCCGGGATGACGCCGGCCGGATCATCGGCGGGGCGGAAACCTTCCGGGACCTGAGTCTGGAAGAAGCCCTCCAGCAACAACTCACCGGCCGATTCACCATGGGGGACATGGTCAGCCAGAGCCCCCGGATGCTCACCATTTTCAACATCCTCCCCCAGATGGCGGCGGCGGAATCGACCCTGCTCATCGAAGGCGAAACCGGCACGGGCAAAGAACTGCTGGCCCGGGCCGTCCACGGGCGCAGCCCCCGGATAAAAGGGCCGTTCGTGGCCGTCAACTGCGGGGCCCTGCCCGACACCCTCCTGGAGTCGGAACTCTTCGGATACAAAGCCGGCGCCTTTACCGGGGCCCAGAAGGACAAGCCGGGCCGGTTCGCCAGGGCGGCGGGCGGCACATTGTTCCTGGACGAAATCGGTGAAATCAGCCCCGCCCTCCAGGTCCGGCTGCTCCGGGTGCTCCAGGAGAAAACCTATGAACCGCTGGGCGCCGAAACGTCTGAAAAGGCCGATGTCCGGGTCATCGCCGCCACAAACCGGGACCTGGCCGCCCTCGTAAACAAAGGCGACTTCCGCCAGGACCTGTTTTACCGCATCCACGTGCTCCGCGTCGAACTGCCCCCCCTGCGACGCCGCCGGGAAGACATCCCGTTGCTGGCCGGCCATTTTCTCTCCCGGTTCAAAAAAACCCGCACGACCAGCATCACGGAAATCTCCCCGGAGGCCATGGCGATCCTCATGGCCCATGACTATCCGGGCAACATCCGGGAACTGGAAAACGCCCTGGAGCATGCCCTCGTCCTGTGCGACGGCGACCGGATCGAACCGGCCCACCTCCCCGAAGCCCTCACGGGGCGAAACGCCGTTGACCCCCCCGCCGGAACACCGGCCGCCGCTGCAAACGCCATGGAAGCCCGGACCATCGCCGCGGCCCTCCGCCGCCACCAGTGGAACCGAACCGCCGCCGCAAAGGAATTGGGGTTCCACAAAAGCACCCTCTATCGAAAAATCAAAGCCTACGGCATCGAGCTGCCGGAGGCCGACGGACGCTCCCGGCCGGCCGGGGAATAAGCCCCGGTCCGTCGCACCGGTTCACCACCGTCTCCCCCCTACCGTCTCATTGTTGCAACGGTAGCGTCACTCTTTTCCCCATCCAAACATCCTTAACAAACTGATATTATGACATAATAAACCAATACATCATCTCAAAAAAGTTATGGCATGGTTCATGCTACTCTTAAAGCAGAACGCCAAGGAGGGAACAACGGATGATCCTCGCCATCGCCACCTGGAACGGGCGCGTCTCGCCCGTCTTCGATGTCTCGCGGCAACTTTCGATCTTTACCGTCGAAACGGGTGCCGCCACCCCGAAAACAGCGGTGGAGCTGCGCGCCGAATACCCGGACCTCCGGGCCTCCCAGCTCTCCCGCATGGCGGTGGACACCCTGATCTGCGGGGCCATCTCCCGGCAACTGGCCGGACTGGTGGCGGCCCACGGCATCCAGGTGATCCCCTACGTGGCGGGAGACGTGGGCGAGGTAATCTCCGCGTATCTGTCCGGCGAACTGTCCGGTGCGAACCTGGCCATGCCGGGATGCCGCGGTCGTCGCGGCCGTTTCGGCCAACGGGGCCGGGGACCGGGCCACCGACGAGGATTTTCAACCCAGGAAAGGAGTGATGATATCATGCCACAAGGCGACGGAACCGGCCCGGATGGAAAAGGGCCCAGACAACCCGATAGCGGCGCCGGCCAGGGCGGCAGGCGCGGCGGTGGCCAGGGCAAAGGCCAAGGCAGAAAATGGTCCCGCCGGGATGCCGACCCGGGCGCGGGCGGCGGCGGCAATCGGCAGGGGTCCGGCGGCGGCCCGGGAAAAGGTCGCGGCCGGGGCCGCGGTCAAAATCGGTAAGGTGATCATCTACCACAGAAAGGAGAATGGATTATGCCAGGATATGACAGGACAGGACCCATGGGAAGGGGCCCCATGACCGGTTGGGGCACCGGAAGATGCAGCGGCAACCGGCCCCAGACCGACCGTTCCGGGGGATGGGGCGGCGGTTCCGGCAGGGGACGCGGCGGCTGGTGCGCCGGTCCCGGCCGGGGACGCCGGGGCCGCTTCGGTGGCCGCGGTTATGGCGGCGGATACGGGAATGCCACGGCATATCCCATGACCTCGCCGGCCCTCCAGGCCGACCCGGAATCGGAAAAACGGTTTCTCCAGTCCCAGGCCGACCTCATGTCGGATCAACTCGACGACATCCGCCGGCGGCTGAATGAGCTGGAGGGTCAAGGGACCGAATAGCCGGCGAGATTTCCCATCTTTCTTCTTACAAGCCCCCTTTTTCGGAAGGGGGCTTTTTTGCACCATCCATTTTCTCTTCCTCGGACGCCAGGGGCTTGCATTTTCCCTTTAGAAAAAGGAGCATATGTGCTACAGAGATTCTTAGAGGAACCAAAGATAATCGAATTTCAATTGCCGTAAATACGGATAAAGAAGGATGAAAATGGCCGGACAAATATCATTGGATGATCTGCTAAATGATTTGACATATGCAGAATAATCTCTGCGGCAGTTTGAAGGGCGGTATCACCTCAGCTCCGAAATGTTTTATGAGCTTTTTTCACAGGGCCTTTTGGACGATGGCAAATACACAGAGGAGTTCGCGGAATGGGCCGGACACTATAAATTAAAACGAAAACGCGAGACCGCTTTAAAAAAATTTTCACAGGAACGATTAAGCCGGCTCCGACGGGAATCCAAAGATGACACAATTCACCTCATACCCCAGCAGCCCCTGCCCGAAATAGTCGATGGCGTTTCCAACCAATTTGCCCATAGGTATTGAGAATTGTATTCATCTCAATGAAAACCCATCTCATCAATGGCCTTGAAAAAACCAGCCCGAAAACTCCGATCCGGCTTCACCACCGGGGCGGCGGCGGCGGCGGCCGTTAAAGGCGCATTGCGACTGCTGAAAGAAGGCGTCCCGCCGGAAACGGTCCGGATTGCGGCCCTGACCGGCGAGGACCTCCGGATCCCGATCCACTCCGGCCAAATAATCCATGACAACACCGCCCGCTGCACCGTCATCAAAGATGCGGGCGATGATCCGGACATCACCCACAAGGCCGAAATCGGGGCCCAGGTCACGATATCAGCGGAAAATGGCCATGGGGACGTCACCATCACGGCGGGCGCCGGCGTCGGCACCATCACCAAGCCCGGATTGGAGGTCCCCCCCGGGCAGCCGGCCATCAATCCCGGACCTCGCCAAATGATCCAACAGGCCGTGGCGGACCTCTACCCGGACGTCGCTTCCCGGCCCACCGTGGCCGTCGAGGTCTTCGCACCCGAAGGCGAAAAACTGGCCCGGAACACCCTCAACCCCCGGTTGGGCATCATCGGCGGCATTTCCATCCTGGGGACCACGGGCATCGTCCGGCCCATGTCCCACGACGCCTATATCGCCACCATCGATGCGTCCCTTTCCGTGGCCCGGGCCATGGGGCTGGATCGCGTCATCCTGACCACGGGCCGCCGAAGCGAGCGGTTCGCCCAAGGGATATGGACGGATCTTCCAGCAGAAGCCTTCGTCCAGATCGGAGACTTTTTCAAGGCGTCCCTCGATGGGGTGAACCGGGAGGGAATCGCGGGCGCGGTGCTGACGGTCTTTTTCGGCAAGGCGGTGAAAATGGCCCAGGGCGTTCCCCATACCCATGCGGCCCAATCGGCCATAGCGCTGAGCGTGCTGGCGGAATGGTCCCGCGAGATCACCGGCGATGCCGGCTTCGCCTGCGACATCGGCAGCGCCAATACCGCCCGGCACGCCTTCGACCTGATCATGGAAAGATACCCGGAAATGATCGCCCATGTGGGCGAACGCATGACGGAAGCGGCCCTGAATTTCGCCGGGCCGGGAACGAATATCCGGGGCGTGATTCTGGATTACGCGGGGGACGTGCTGTTCGATTCCGAAATCCCAAAAAACCCGGCTTATGTGGAATCGCAATCCAAATGAGCCGGGTTGTTTTCGATTGACATTCCAAATTGGACGGGATGGGATACTGGATCGTTTTGACCCCCAAATCGCAGGCGCCGTCCAATCAACACGACCACCTGTCCAGGGCCTTCTCCAGATCCGCGATGATATCCTCCGGATTCTCCAACCCCACCGACAACCGGATCAGCCCGTCGTCGATGCCGGCCTTCCGCCGTTCCCCGGGCGTCATGTGCTCGTGGGTGATGGTGGGCGGGTGCATGCAGATGGTCCGGCT
>CAYPCE010000219.1:0-6325 GCA_964409085.1 uncultured Desulfobacteraceae bacterium
CCGGCGCATGATCTCCTTTTCTTCGGTGCGGTCCGGATAATCCACCAGGAGCTTGAACATGAACCGGTCCACCTGGGCTTCGGGAAGGGGGTAGGTCCCCTCTTGGTCGATGGGGTTCTGGGTGGCCAGCACCAGAAACGGGCGGGGGAGGGGATAGGTTGTCTCGCCGATGGTGACCTGCCGTTCCTGCATGGCCTCCAGGAGGGCCGACTGGACCTTGGACGGGGCCCGGTTGATCTCGTCGGCCAGGATGATGTTGTGGAAGATGGGGCCCTTCCGGGTATCGAAATCCCCGGTCTTGGGCCGGTAGACTTCGGTGCCCAGCAGGTCGGCTGGCAGCAGGTCGGGGGTGAACTGTATCCGCTTGAACCCGGCCCGGACCGTATCGGCCAGGGCCTTGACGGCGCTGGTTTTGGCCAGGCCGGGCACGCCTTCGATGAGGATATGCCCCCGGGTGAACAGGCCCATGAGCAGCCCGTCGACCAGGTGGCGTTGCCCGACCAGAACCCGGCCGATCTCCTCTTTGATGCGGTTGATGAGCGGATGGGTTTCTTCGATCCGGTGCTTCAATTCCTCGATGGTCACATGTCCTCCTGAATCTTCACGGAACTTCTCAAATAACTAAAATTAATAAATGATCAGTGGTTGTCAAGGGGAAGGTGGCGATGTTCAGCCGATGGGGTTGCCGGCCGGCGGAACGGGACATCATCGGTACCCCCTCCTCTTTCGGGGAGGGGGCGGGGGGGAGGGTCAGCGGATCACCATGAACCCTTCGGTATCTTTGGAATCTTTCATGGTCCGTTTGAGGATGCTTTCCCGGGAGAGTTCGGCCCAGCGGAGCACCTGACGCACCTTGTCTTCATCCTGGCTTCCCAGGGCGAGGCGCATGAACCCCTGGTCCGAATTGTTGATCCGGTCGAGCATGCTCAAATCCGTTTCGGCGCCGATCCGGCCCAGGGCGCGGAGGATGACCTTCAGGTGCTGCATGAGGGAAATGAGGTTTTTCCGGCTCTCTTTGAGCCGGTAGAGATCCGCCGAGGGATCGCCGTAAGTGTTGGCGGCGCTGCGCAACATCCGCTGCGCGGTGCGGCCTTCCAGCAGGGCCAGGAATATGTAGACCTCCCGTTCCAGGGTGATGAGATAGCGAAGGGGCATGGGGGAGGTTTCGGACCGGGAGCCGCCGAGCACGATGCGGATGTAATTGCGGATGGTCCGCATTTTCCGCATGAACCGATCCTGAGAGGCGTCGAGCACCTTGGAAACCGCGCTGGCGATCTTCCAGTCGATGCCCTCCCGGACCAGGAGCACTTCCTCGGGGGTCATTTCGATGTCCAGGTTCAGCTCTTTGTTGTATTTCCGGATGAGCAGGTTCGACAGCATGATGGCGTTGCGGTCCGAAAAACTGACGATGGTCGGGTTTTTCAGGAAATCGGTCATCAGGATGCTGATGGCCTGCTTGGGTTGCTTCATGGCGGCGATCAGGTGCTGAAGGGAGTTGAGAAAGGCCACCCGGTCCTGACGGCGGAAGGTGCCCTTGAGGTAGTGCCACATGAACTCGAAGATCCGCCGCTCGAACCGGGTGAACGACGGGATGTTGGCTTCGAAGTTCTTGCGCAGAAACTGGCCTTCCTCGTTGAAGCAGCCCTTGAGCAATTCGATGATGTCCTTGGCGTCCTGGACCGGGATCCCGAAATCGTCCGCCAGGGCCTTGTAGTCCCGGGCGGTGAATTCCGATTTGCCGCGGACGATGTTGCGCATCTTTTTCCGGATACTGACGCGGCTCTTGCCGGTGGCCAGGGTTTTGATGAGCTTGGGATTGATCTTGCCCAGGGACCCTTCCTTCCCGCCGACGCGGACCTTGAGGATGCCGTCCTGCACGGCGATATCCCCCAGCACGCTGTCGGCGACCTGCTCGATCCGCCCTTCGATATGGTTCAAGACATCCTGGAGGATCTTTTCCCCTTCGGGATGTTTTTCCAGGGCATCCAGCAGCCGGCTCACCAGGTGAATCCGATTGGCCAGTTGCTGGGCATTGATGCGTTTGTAGTCGTTGCCGTAGACCCCTTTGATCATCCCCTTGGCCTGCTGGGGGTCCCCACTGAAATTTTCCCGGATGAGCTGGGTCAAACGGTCATTGGGTTCTTCAGACAGCATCTCTTCGATCTCCTCGTCGTCACCGCCCGTGTCCGAAACATCTTCTTCTATAGGTGCCTGTTCGTTTTGGCGGGCGGCGGCCATTCGTTGTCTGCCGGCGCGAACGATTTCGTATTGGGATGCATTGACTTCGATGGGGGGGCGCTTGAGTTTTTTTTTGATTTCATCGGTGGTGATGATGGCATTGTAAATGCCGTCTTTCAGCGCGTCAGGGTTCTTCTCGGCGGCGGTACGGGTGGTTTGGATGATCTTTTTCATGGCTGCGGGGCTCAATCGGTTGAGCCCGGCCAGCAGGGTTAGATTGGGATCGTCCTGCCGGAGGTGATTCTGGATCAGCGGCAGGGTCTTGACCTGGCCATGCTGCTCGATCCGGATAGGGGCGTTCATCTTGGATGCCTGATGGTATCGGGAGAGGATGAGCAGGCAGAATTGCAACTCCTCCATCTGGCGGACGGATTTCGGGTTCGGGATATGGATATCGAGGCTGTTGATGGAGTGGTTGGAAAAAACCTCGAATGCCTTCATCATGCGTTTGTCCAAATGGCTCATCTGGACGCCCATCCGTTTCACCATGGCCTTGGCGACACTGATATCGATCATGATGTCTCCGAGCACCAGCTCGTAGTCGAGTTCTCCCGTCCGGGAGGCGCTGGAGGTGAAGCCCCGGTGACAGATCTGGATGATTTTGGTTTTGAGGGGGATGCCCGCCAGTTTTTTAAGAATGTCGCGGATGCGGGTAAAGGAACTCTGGTCGCTTTTGACGCCTTCCCGGAGCTGTTTTTCCACGATGTGAGAAGCGATGAGGTGGGCGGCTTCAATGAGCAGGGCGCGCCAGGCATCCAGTTCGGTCTCGTCGACGGTGAGGGAGTTGGATCGGGAGGGCGCGGCCGGCTGATCATCGGGGGCGATATCCAATTCCGTGAACAATTGCTGCGCTTCGTCATCCAATTTGAATTTGTTGTGATCCTTCATGAATCCCCCTGTTCCCCTCCACGAGATTGGGCACCGTACCGGTATGCAGGAGCGCCACCCGGTCCAATTATTCCAAAAAAAGCGGGGTAAGTCAATCGATAAGGGATGCTTAACTCGCTCCTACGGCGATACGGGTCCGGATGTCGGCCTGTGGGAAGGGATGACCAGAATACCCAGTGGCTCTCCAATCTTTATACTATCCCTGTATGGCGCGGTTTTGTCAATTGTAAAACGCCCCGTGGACCGGGGAGAGGGGGCACGGGGCGTTACACGGGGAGGGGAGAGAAAGCTGGTGTTTATCGGGTTGAAAGATAACGGACAGCATTCTCAAACAATCGGGTTCCCAGAATTCCTTCCGACGCTGATTCCGCCCTCCCCCGTACGGCCCGCCGGCGGGTCCAGTCGGGATGATTCGTCGGATGGTGATACGCCTCGGGATGGGGCATCAGGCCGAACACCCGGCCGGTGGGGTCGCAGATCCCCGCGATGTCGTGGAGGGAGCCGTTGGGGTTGGCGGGAAAGGCGCCGGCGGCCGGTTCGCCGCTGGCGTTGGCGTACCGCAGCGCCACCTGGTTCCCGGCGGTCAACCGGTCGATGGTGGCGGCCCCGGCATAGAATTTCCCCTCGCCGTGGCGGATGGGCAACTCGATGCGGTCCAGCCCCCGGGTGAACACGCAGGGGGTGTCGGAATCGACCCGGAGATGGACCCAGTCGTCCCGGAAATTGCCGCAGTCGTTGGCGATCAGGGCCACGTCCCGGCGCCCGTAATCCCGGTCGAACCCGGGCAGGAGCCCCAGGTTGACCAGTGTCTGGAACCCGTTGCAGATGCCCAGCACCAGATTCCCCTGTTCGATGAACCGGATCAGAGCCTCGCCGATATGAGTGCGCATCCGCACCGCCTGGATCACCCCCGCACCATGGTCGTCGGCCCAACTGAAGCCGCCGATAAAGACCAGAATCTGAAAATCGTCCAGCGACGCAGATCCGTCGATCAGGGAATTGATGTGGACCCGGCTGGCCCGGGCCCCGGCCAGTGCCAGGGCATGGGCCGTTTCATGGTCGCAGTTGAGGCCGTAGCCGGTCAGTACCAGTGCGTGAATGGGGGTCATGGGGGTATCCTGTTTTTATGGATAGAAATGATCGTCTCACCTGAAGTTGTCGTGCATAGCACCGCGGTTTATAGTCCCGCAAACGGCGCTTTCCAGGCGGCTTTCAGATCCGCTGTGGCCGCATCGACGATCCGGTTGCCGCCGGTGCCCTGGATGCGGATCCGTCCGTCGTCCGTCAGCTCTCCGACTTGCGCCATGGGGTGTCCGGTGAAAAGGCGCTCTACATCGGTCCGGTTCGCCGCATCCACCGTCACGATGAACCGGCCCGCCGATTCCGAGAACAAAAGGGTGTCGTCCCGCCCGACGCCGTCCGACGGCACGGCGCCCACGTCGACGGTCATGCCCAGGTTGCCGGCCATGGCCACCAGGGCCAGGTGGACCCCCAGGCCGCCCCGGTAGACCCCGTGGACCGATGCGAGCCACCCGTCCGCCACGCACCGGGCCACCGCCCGGTAGAGGGCGGCGAACGCGTCGGGTCTTACTTGGGGAACATTCACGCCGATGTACCCGAAACGGTCGTAATATTCGGACCCGCCCAGTTCGTTCCGGGTGACGCCCATCACATAGACCGCATCGCCGGCCCGTTTCCCGTCCATGCTCATGCACCGGTGGACGTCTTCCACCACGCCGATGGTGGAAAACTGCAGGGATGCCAGGGCCGACACCTTGTGGGTTTCACCGTAGCGGCCCGGCAGGTGGCCGTCCACGTACATGCTGTCCTTTCCGGAAAGAAGGGGGATCCCGTAGGCCAGGCAGAGGTCCTTCAGCGCCCGGCAGGCCCGCACCAGCTGGGCCGCCTTGAACCGGCCGTCCGGGTTGTTGACCGGGTGGTACTGGATGTTGGGCCAGCAGAAATTGTCCACACCACCGATGTGGTCCGGGTCCCCGCCCACGGCGATGAGCCGGCGAACCGCCTCGTCCACTGTGCAGGCGGCCATGGCGTACGCGTCGATGGCCGAATAGAAGGGGAGCAGGGCCTGGGAAAAGGCCAGCCCCCGTTCCGAATCGAGCACCGGCCGGATGACGGCGCCGTCGGAGGGCACGTCCCGGTCCGCGCCCACCAACGGTTTGATCACGCTGGTCCCCTGCACCTCGTGGTCGTACTGCCGGGCGATCCATTCCTTGGACGCGATGTTGGGCCGGGCCAGCAGGTCCGTCAGCAGGGCGGTGAGGTCCCGGGGCGGTCCCATGACCGGTTCCATCAGTCCCCGGGCCGCCGGGGGCTGCCATTCCGCGTCGAATTCCCATTGGGGAAATCCGGAGGTGAGCAGGGACAGGTCCACATGGGCGCAGGTCGTTCCGGCCCAGGTGATGTGGAGCTTGCCCGTGCCGGTGTACCGGCCGATGACGGTGCTCTCCACCGCATGCTGCCGCGACAGGGCCATGAACCGGTCCAAATTCTCGGGCCGGATCGCCACGGTCATCCGTTCCTGGGACTCCGAGACCCAGATCTCCCACTGGTCGAGGCCCTCGTATTTGAGGGGGACCTTTTCCAGCTCGATCTCGCAGCCGTCGGAAAACAGGGCCGATTCCCCCACCGAGGAGGAGAGCCCTCCGCCGCCGTTGTCGGTGATGAACCGGATGAGCCCTTCGTCCCGGGCCGCCAGGAGGAAATCGTGCATCTTTTTCTGGGTGTAGGGGTCGCCGATCTGGACGTGACCGGCGGGGGTGCTTTCGGAAAAGACCTCCGAGGAGGCGGTCACCCCGTGGATCCCGTCCTTGCCGACCCGGCCCCCGCACATGATCACCAGGTCGCCGGGTTCGGTGGTCTTCAGCTCCGCCGGGGTCCCGCCCACCGTCGCGGGCATGAGGCCAACCGCCGTCACGTAGACGAGGCACTTGCCCAGGTAGCCGGGGTGGAACAGGACCTGGCCGAAGGGCGTGGGGATGCCGCTCTTGTTGCCGCCGTCCCGGACCCCTTCGACGATGCCGTCCAGGAGCCGCCGGGGGTGGAGGCGGGGTTTCCATTCGCCGCCGTAATCCCGGGAACCCACGCAGTAGCCGTAGGACCCCATGACCAGTTTGGCGCCCTTGCCGGTGCCCAGGGGGTCCCGGTAGACGCCCACGATGCCGGTGATGGCCCCGCCGTA
>CAYPCE010000220.1:0-6306 GCA_964409085.1 uncultured Desulfobacteraceae bacterium
GCTGGACCTCCGTGAGGGCGGGCCGTCCCTGGACGCATAGGTCCGCGGCGAAATCACACCGGGGTTGAAAAATGCAGGCGTTCCGGGGCCGGTCGATGATGGCGGGCACCCGGCCCCGGATGGGGTTGAGTTGGGACCCGGCCTTGTCGGTTCCCAGTTTGGGCACGCAACTGAGCAGCCCCATGGTGTAGGGGTGGGCCGGACTGCGGAAAATACCCCCCACCGCCCCTTTTTCCACAACCTCGCCGGCGTACATGACGCACAGCTTGTCCGACACCCGGGCCACCACCCCGAGGTTGTGGGAGATGAACAGGATGCCCGTGCTGAATTCCGACTTGAGGTCCTCCACCAGGTCCAGAACGGTGGCCTCCACCGTCACGTCCAGAGCCGTGGTGGGTTCGTCCATGATCAGGAGGGCCGGTTCGTTGAGCATGGCCATGGCGATGACCACCCGTTGCTGCTGCCCGCCGGAAAGCTGATGGGCGTAGCGGTCCATGACCCGTTCAGCGTCGGGCATGTGGACCCGGTTGAGCATCTCCACGCACCGCTTCCGGGCAGCATCCCAGGTGATGTCCCGGTGGGCCGTCAGCACCTCGGCCAGTTGCTGGCCGATGCGGACCGTGGGATTGAGGGCCGCCATGGGGTCCTGATAAACCATGGCGATCCGGTCCCCCCGGAGCCGGTTGAGTTCTTTCTGGGACCGGCCCACCAGCTCAGATCCTTCGAACTTCACGGACCCCCCGGTGATCCGGCCGTTTTGCCCCAAAAAATTGACGATGCCGAAGGCCACCGTGCTTTTGCCGCACCCGGATTCCCCCACGATTCCGATGGTTTCGCCCCGGTTGATGGTAAAGGACACCTGGCGAACCGCCGGCAAGAGGTGGTTGCGCGTCTTGTAGGCGATGTTCAGGTCTTCGACTTCCAGCACTTTTTCCGCGCGATCGTTGGTCGTCATGACTGTCATCCTCTTTACTGGTAACGCATGGTCTCTTCCCGCAGACCGTCCGCCAGGAGATTGAGCCCCACCACGAGGGTGGCGATGGCCAGGGACGGCCAGAGCGCGGCCCAGGGGCTGCCGACCATGATGAACTCCCGCCCCTTGGCCACCATGCTGCCCCAGTCCGGCGACGGCGGCGGCAGGCCCAGGCCGAGAAATCCGAGGGTGCCCATGGCGAAGATGGCGTACCCCACCCGGAGCATGGCGTCGATGATGATGGGGCCTTTGGCGTTGGGCAGGATTTCCACGAACATGATGTAAAACGTGCCCTCGCCCCGCGTTTCGGCGGCCCGGATATAGTCCCGGGTCCGGATGTCCAGGGTGAGTCCCCGGACCAGCCGGGCGATGCCCGGGGTGCCCACGATGGCCATGGCGATGACCACGTTGAGGGCCGACGCCCCGATGGCCGCCACGATGATGAGGTAGAGCAGGATGATGGGCACCGACATCATGGCGTCCAGCAGCCGCATGATGATCTCGTCGAGCCATCCCCCCCGGTAGCCGGACAGCAGCCCCAGGGCCGCCCCGATCACCAGGGCTGCGATGACCCCCCAGATGGCCGTACCGCAAGGGATCCAGTAATCCTGCGAAACGGGAAGGATCACCAGGACGACCCGGGCTCCGTAGATGAGCCGGGACCAAAGGTCGCGGCCAAGTTCGTCGGTCCCCAGGGGATGCTCCCAGGACGGCCCCTGGTTGGGGGCGCGCCAGTCCTGCTCGGTGGGCGTGTAGGGGGTCAGCAGGGGGGCGAACAGCGCCACAAACACCCAAAACAGCACCAGTATCATCCCCACCGTGGCCGTTTTGGAAGCGAACAGAATCGAAAAGGCCGTCCGCAGGCGCTGAAATTGGACCTTTTCCGGCTCCGGCTCGGCCGCAACAAATTCAGATGTGGTTTCGTCGACTGTCATGGCAATTTCCGTTGGGTTTCATGGAAGGTCCCGGCTGTCTGTCGATCCCATCAGGAGTACCGGATCCTCGGATTCAGGAACGTATAGATAATGTCCGCCACCAACTGGGTCCCGACGGCGAGCAGGACCATGATCATGGTGCCGGCTTCCAGGGCGTTAACGTCCTTGTACAGCGCCGATTCCAGCAGGTATTTGCCCAGTCCCGGATACCCGAAGACCACCTCCACGATGACGATGCCGCCCATCAGCCAGTTGACGTGGAGCATGATGACGGTGATGGGGGCGATGAGCGCGTTTCGCACGGCATGGCGGAAGACCACCCGCCAGTAGGAAAGGCCCTTGAGAAAAGCGGTCCGGATATAACTCGACCGCATCACCTCAGCCATGCTGGCCCGGGTGATCCGGAGAATGTACCCCAGTTCGATGAGGGTCAAGGTAAGGACCGGCAGGATCAGCATGTCGATGCGCTCCCACGGGGCCTTTTCACCGAAAACCGTGGCGCCCGGCACCCATTCCAGCCAGTGGGCGAAAATCAAGATCAGGAAGATGCCGGTGGCGAATTCCGGAATGACCGAGAACATCATGCCGGAGATGGACAGGCTCCGGTCCGTCAGGGACCCTTCCCGGAGGCCGGCGATGATCCCCAGCAATAGGGCGATGGGCATGACGATGATAAACGCGATCCCCGCCAGGACAATGGAATTGCGCAACCGCGCGAAAAGGCTCTTTGCCACAGGCCGTCCCGTGCGGAGCGACACGCCGGGGTCCCCGCGAATGAACCCTTTTTTCAAGGGAATATATTTTTTGGGCCCGCCGGTGTCGGCCATCCATCCGGCCCCCAAAACAAAGGTCCAGACCTTCTTGTCGGAGCCCTTCTCCCACAGGACAGCGCTGTTATGGGTATTCACCCCCCAGAAGGTGCTCACACCCTGGTCATCCGTTTCCCAGCGGTCGTTGTCTCGCTGTTCCACCACCCCGCCGTCCTCCTGCCGGATGAGGGCGATGAGATCTTCCCCTTCCATCTTCCACCGGATCATCTCTCCGTCATCGGCAACTGCCCACCATTCATCGAACCCCTCCGGCGTGGTGATCCGCTTCAGCTCCATGTCCAGTTTCGCCTCGGCGTGCCAGTCGCTGCCCGCCAACCAGTAGACATACCGAAGGTAGACCGGCTTGTCCAATCCCATCTGGGCCAGGAAAGAGGCCTCCTGTTCCGGGGTGATGAAGCTGCCCAGCACGTTGCGCGCCACATTCCCGGGAGACGATTCGGCGATGAGGAAGACCGCGATGGACACCAGGAACATCGTGAGCAACAACAGACATATTCGGCGAACAATAAATGACGCCATGGCGCATCTCCTGTTTCCAGCTTACGATCAGGCGCTTTTCCAAACTTCATTAAACAGGGTGTAACCGGACGGATGGGCTTGAACGCGGCGAATCTGTTTTCGGGCCGCAAACCAGATATTCCGCCAATATGGGATGCCGATGCTGCCCCGCTCCATCTGAATTTTTTCCAGGCGGCAGAAGATCTCGCGGCGGGCGGCCACATCCAGGGTGCGGTTGGCCTGGTCCAACAGTTCGGAAAACTCAGTATCCACCCATCGGGTTTCGTTCCAGGGCACCGGCTCGCCCGTTTCGGTATGGGTGTAAGCGAGGTTGAGCACCATGGTGCCCAGGGGCCGGTGGGTCCACGGCGTGATGCCGAAGGCGACTTCGGTCCACTTTTCCCAATACTGGGACGAGGGCATGGTCTGAATTTTGATTTTAAAGCCCGCCGCCCGGGCATCCTCTTGAAGGATTTCAGCGTAGCGCACCACATCCGGCCAGCCGTTGCTGATGGACAGCGGCACTTCCACCCCCCCTGGATAGCCGGCCTCCTTCAGCAACTGGCGCGCCTTTTCCGGATTAAAGGCCGGGGTCTGGACGTCGCAGTATTCGGGGTGCTTCTGGTAGACATGGGTATCCTGGCCCAAAAGGCCCTGACCGTAGAAGGCCAGTTGCCGGATCTTTTCATGATGCTGGCATAGCTTCAGGGCCAACCGCACGCGATTGTCGTCCCAGGGTTTTCTATCCACCCGCATTCGAAGCACCCGGGTTTGGGCCGACGGCACGGCGCTGATGACAATATCGCCATTCTCTTTTAGCGCGGTGTATACATCCGTTCCCGGGGCGTCGCCGATGTCGATGAAATCAATATCCCCGGCCTCGATCGCGGAAATCTGGGCGGCCATCTCGGTGCCCATGTCCGTATATTCGATGCGATCCAGATACGGCAGCGGCTTCCCGTCGGCGCCTTTCCGCCAGTAGTCCCCGCGGGCTTTGACCACCGCCCGTTCGCCCTCCCGATAGGTGTCGATGGTAAAGGGCCCGGTACCATGGGGACGTTTGATAAAATCCCCCTCGAAGGTCCGGTGGTTCAGAATGATGGCCGGATAGTGAAAGAGATGTTCGGGCACGCCGATTTCCGGTCGCTTCAGATGCAGTTTGACCTGATAGTCCGAGACTTTTTCAATGCCGTTTTCATCCAGATAATCGCCCATCAGCCCCTTGATGGAGGAGCCGACATCCTTGTCGAACCACTGCCTCATGGTAAAGATGACATCCGCGGCGGTCAGCCCATCGCCATTGTTGAAACGGACGCCCTGGCGGATATTCAGCGTCCAGGTCTTAAGGTCTTCGCTGACCTCCCAGTTTTGCAGCAGCAGCGGATGGGTAATGTTGTTGTGATCCGTTACGGTCAGGTATTCCCCGATCTGGCGCATCAGATTGGACTGCTGAAGCCAGGACGTCTGGGCGGGATGGGTCAGCTTGTAAATCGGACAGGAAACTTTGAAGGTTCCGCCCCGCTGAACTGTCCCGGCAAAGGCGTTGGCTATCCGATTAATCCCCACCATTTGGGATGCGGCGCCGGCGCCGATACCCACCAGGGCGGCATACCGGATGAATTCACGGCGGCTGAGCATGCCGCGGTTGTATTGCGATTTTAATTCATTCAAGTGTGCCCGATTAGCGGTTTTCAGACTCATGTTGCAATCCTCCTTTGATTAAGGGTGTGTGGGTGCAGGATCTGATTTTTGCGCCGGGGCATCCGGATCAATCCGGTCGATGATTTCCGGGGCAAAACCGAGGTGATCCAGCATGTACGCCTTGAGTTCGGCGGCTTTATCCGGGTCCAAAGCCGGCTTCACATAAGAGGCCAGCATCCCATCGATGGCGCGTTTGATATTGGCCATGATCTGGTCGTTGGGACTGCCGGTGACCGCATGTCCCCGCAGCCCGATGAGGGGCCGCCAGGACTCCGTGCGGCAAAGCCTGGCCGTCTGGATATTGTTCAAATACTGGCCGCCGATGCCCACTTCCTTGATCACGTCGAATGCGAAATCATCCGGGTCGTGCTTCAGGTCCGTCAAAAAGGCCTGGATCATGCTGATGATTTCGAGGTCCACAACGAACTGTTCATAGGATGTGGCCCCAAACGAATCCAGAATGCCGGCGCTGTGGACAATGAGGTTCACATCGCTTTGGCAGGCGACCAGCATCGACATCATGGCTTCGTAGCCGCTCTGGACGGAAACGCCTTTGGCGTCCGTGTTGGTGCCGCCGGTGCGGCTGGGCATGCCGTACATCCTGGCCAGCTCCGCGCAGTATTTGGCCTGGACGGAGTAACCGGGGGAGCCGATGGATATTTGCCCCCTTTGCAAATCCGCCGCATAGGACTGCAACCCGTAAATGACCGGCGTGCCTTCGCGCAGCATCTGGGAGATGGCGATGCCCGCCAGGGCTTCGGCATTGGCAAGGGAAATATTGCCGGCCATCTTGATCGGACCGGTCATGCCGGCGGCCGGGGCGGGCGAAATGATCATGGGCTGGTAATACTTGGCACACACGATCATGGTGTCCAACGCCATATGATCGATCTGCAGGGGGCTTAAGGTGCTGATCATGGTGATCACATGGTGATGCTGCTTCAGCGCTTCGACGCCGTCCAATGAGATGGCCGCCATCTGCATCAGGTGCTCCACCTCCTGGGCCGTGCCGGGGATGCCCATGATGCATTTGTCGGAATGAAGGAGGGTGGCGTACATCATCAGGGCGCTGCTTTGGCCGGTGATCACGTCCGACGGCTGCACCAGGATGCCGCCGTTCAGATTGAAATAGGGCGTCTGGTGCACCAGCTTCACAAAAACCAGAAAGTCGTCGAGGGTCGCCGGCCGTCTCAGGCCGTCCGGATCGACGATGGTGGCGGTGCCGTAGCCGGAGGCGTATTCGATGTTGCTGCCGCCGATGAACATGTCGTATTCATTGTTGCGGGCATAGACCGAAAAACGGCCGGGCGCTTTGTTGATCCAATGGCGGATTTGTTTTTCGGTGAAAAAGGCGGTGTTCCCTTCCACC
>CAYPCE010000221.1:0-6280 GCA_964409085.1 uncultured Desulfobacteraceae bacterium
GTTTTAGACGGCCTAGAATATATCCAAACAAACCAGATTTAATTATATGAAAAATCGGATATTTGCAAAGCGGCTTCCCCCGGTTTCGCCGAATGAGACCGAGTGAAAGGTGATCGGGACCAGGTGGCCCCGCCCGGCTGAAATTCTTCCGGGCGGTCGATGGCGGGCAGGCGTGAGTTACACAATCCACCGGCGCTGAATGTTCCACAGGCTGGCCGCGAACAAAAAGACGCAAAAGCCGGCCAGTATGGCCAGGTCCAGGGCAAACGGCAGAATATGGCCGCCGTGAACCGCTCCATGGAGGACATCGGCCCCGTAGGTCAGGGGCAGGGCGTAGGACAGGGGTTTGAGAAACACGGGCAGTTTCTCGATGGGGAAAAAGAGTCCGCACAGAAAGATCATGGGGAAGCGGAAGAAATTGGAAAAGGTCTGGGCCTCGAAGACCTCGCTCACCGCCACGGCGATGAACAGGCCCAGAAAGGTCGAGGCCACGGCGATCAGGACAACCGCCGGCGCGAAAAATCCCCAGGAAACCGCCGACAGATCGGCCAGAAAGACGGCGATGACCACCGGCACGAAGGCGTTGACCGTTCCGAACAGGATGGCCCCGCTGGTCTTGGCCAGCATCAGCAGCTCAAAGGGAAGAGGCGCGAGCAGCAGTCGCTCGAAGGATCGGTTCTTTTTTTCAAATGTGACGGTCACCGCCAGCATGGAAGTGGTCCCGAACAGGATGGACACCGCCACCACGCCCGGCAGCACGTTCGGGATGCTGTCCAGCCCGCTGCCGGACTTGATGAAAAACATGCTCGTCCAGGCCAAAGGGAAAATCAGTCCCCAACTGACATTGGGCGGTTTCAGGTAATAGGTCCGCATATCTTTTACCAGAATGTTCCAGAAAGCAATCCAGAGTTTCATCGGCCGCCTCCCTTCTTTTCTTTTTCCTTGCTCATGGCGTCCGCCTCGATGCCGGTGATCTCGACGAAGATGTCTTCGAGGGAAGGCCGCATCCGGCGGGCCTCGGCGACCTCGGCGCCATGGTCTTCCAAAAAGCGGACCAGGGGGCCGACGCGAACGGGATCGTTGGATTCCACCCGGATGAAGCCGCTGTCCGACATTGTGAAGTTTAGCTCCGGAAACTCGCCGGCGAGCTGTTCTTGAACGGCGGCTGGCGCGTTCTCGCAGGCGATCCGCAAAACATGTTTCTCTTTGATGGGTTGAACCAGGTTCTCCACCGTATCGATGCGAACAACGCGGCCGGACACGATGAACGCGACGCGGTCGCAGAGCCGCTCGGCTTCCTCGATGTAATGGGTGGTCAGGAAGATGGTGGTCCCTTCCCGGTGCAGATCGGCGATCAGTTGACGCAATTGCCGGGCGCTGGCCACGTCGATGCCCGTGGTGGGCTCGTCCAGAAACAGGATGGGCGGTTTGTGGATGATGCCGGCGGCGATGGTGAGCTTGCGCTTCATGCCCTTGGAATAGCCGGCGAACTTGCGATCCGCGGCCGGAGTCAAATTGAAGCCGTCCAGAAGCTCCCTGGCCCTGGCTTGTCTTTCGGCTTTAGCCATCCCGTAGAGTGATGCGCAAAAGCACAGGTTGTCGAAGCCGGTGAGTTCGGGATAGAGGTTGCTTTCGTCCGGGACCACGCCGACGAGGTGCTGGGCCGCCCGGGGGTCGGCGGAACAGTCGATGCCGCCGATGCGGATGGTCCCCGAATCCGGGCGCGCCAAACCCGTGAGCATGTTGATGGTGGTGGTCTTGCCGGCCCCGTTGGGACCGAGAAAACCGAACAGCTCCCCGGAACGGACCTCGAAATCGACCCGCGAAACAGCTTGCACGTCGTCGAATGTCTTTGTCAGGCCGCTCACCGCTATGGCGGCGGCATTGTCTTTATTCATTCATCCTCCGATTCAGGTTGTTTTGCCCGCGGTGATCACATACAAGCAGGGCATCAGAATCAATGCCACCAACATTTCCATCCCCAATCCGCCGATGGCGGCCACGGCCATGGGTTGAAGCATGTCGCCGCCTTCCTCCAGGTTGAGCGCCAGGGGCAAAAATCCCATCATGGTCGTCAATGTGGTCATGACCCGGGGGCGAAGCCGGATTTTGGCCGCGTCCAGAACCGCCCGCCCGGGCGGGCGGTCATGCCGGTATTGCAGATCCCTGGCATAAGTCAGGAGCAACACGCCGTCGTTGACCGTCGCCGCCACCACGACCAGGACGCCGATAATGACCGTGGCCCCCAGCGGCAAGCCGCTGAGGTACATCAGAAAGACCACGCCCGTCAGGCCGATCGGCACGCTTCCCAGAATCAGCCCCGGCAGCTTGAGGCTGTTGAACTGCACGGTTAAAACAATGAACGAAAAGAACAGCGCGAAGGCAAGCACGGCCAGGACCGTTTCCTTCATCTCGCGCATCATTTCCGCCCGGCCGCCGAAATCAAAAACATAACCGGCCGGTCGGTCGATTTCGGCCAGAGCGTTTTGGAGCGCTCTCACGGAGCCCGCCAGGTCCCCGCCGGCAATGTCCGCCTCGACCGTGATCTGCTTGATCTGATTTTCCCTGATGATCTCCACCGGGCCGGCCCCCGGGGCCACGGTCGCGATGTCCCGCAACCTGAGAACGTCTCCCCGGGCGGAAGTCAGCGGAAGGTTTTCGATACTCTGCCTCGAGGTCAGGCGCTGCTCCGGAACAATCAGCCGGATGTCGTAGTATTCTCCGCCGTCCCGATAGCGGGTGGCCACGGCGCCGGTGATCAGCGAGCGCAGGGACGTCGCGATATCCGAAACCGACACGCCAAGCTCGGCGGCCTTGACCCGGTCCACCTGAACCTGGAATTCCGGCTTGGTCAGATCCATGGAGACGAACACATTCTGAAACTGATCCAAGTCGCCGATCGTCTGGGCCGTCCGTTTGGCCAAATCGTCCAGGATCTCCATGTCCTGGCCGCGAACCTGCACGACAATATCCGACGCCCGCATACCGGGGATGCCCTTGATGGGCATCTGTTTGACCATTGCTTTGCCGCCCGGGGGCTGAATCTTTCCCACGATCTTGCGCAAACGGGCGACATACGCATCGGTGCTGATATCCCGCATCGCCCTGGGGACAAGCTGAATATCCACTTGCCCCTCATTGGCGACCTCATAGGTGGTGAGTCCCTTGACAATCCCGCCGGCGAGAGAGAATGCGCTTTGAACCAGGGGGTCGCCCTGGACCCGCGCTTCAATTTTTCGCAGCGCCCGGTCGGTTTCGGCCACTGAAGTCCCGGTCGGCATTTTGACCTTCACCATGATCCGGCCATCGTCAATGAGCGGCAGGAATTCGCCGCCGAGCCGCCCCGACAGCGCGACGGCCCCCGCGATCAACAGCAGAAAAGCCGGCGCCACGAGCCATCGCCGGGCGATTGCCCGCTCGAGCACCCAACCGTAACCGTTTGTGATTCGATCAAATATCCGTTCAAACCATCCTGCTTGACCTGCCTGGCCGCTGCCGCCGAAAAGCATGACCGTGATCATCGGCGTCACCGATACGGCCACGGTCAGACTGATCACGACGATACCCGCAATGACCAGAATCAATTCGCGAAAGAGCAGGCTGGTCAGCCCGGGAACGATCAGAAACGGCACGAACAGGGCGAGAAACGAAAACGTGGCGGCCACCAGGGCCGGTCCGACTTCGGTGGTCGCATCGACGGCATGGCCCGCGGGGTCCTGGTCGGGATTTTCCCGCCGCAGTCGGGAGATGTTTTCCACGACGACGATGGAATTGTCCAGCACCACGCCGATGGCGATGACCAGCCCACCCAGGGAAAAGATATTGAGTGAAAAGCCCGCCAATTTCATCAGGCCGAAGTTGAGCACCAGGGTCAGGGGCAGGGCGATGACCATGACCAGCACCTGCCGGACGCTGCCCAGGAACAGGTACACCACGAGGATCAGGAGAACACCCGCCGCCATGGCGGCGTTGCGCACACCGGTCAGCGCCTGTTTGACGTACACCGCCTGATCTTCCACGAAGTCCAGGCGGATGCCTCCGGGCAGCTCCGGCTCAAGATCGCCCAGAAGGCCGGCCACCGCCTCGGCGGTCCGAACCGTGTTGGCCTCGGCTTCCTTCAGAACCGAGATCTTGACGCTTTCCCGGCCGTTGAAGCGGGTCATCAACCGCGCATCCTCGTGACCGTCGATCACCTGGGCGATGTCCCGCAAATAAAGTTTCCGGTGTCCCTCTCCGTCCACGACCACCGAGCGGATATCGTCAAGGCTCGAATATTCTCCCATGGTCCGGGCGATGATCTCTTTTGCCCCGACGGCGACCCGGCCGCCGGTCCGTTCGACATTTTCGGCGGCGACTTTTTTAATCACAGCGTCCAGGGAGAGCCGGTGCTTTTCCATGGCGGCCGGATCGAGCAGAACGCGGATTTCCCGTACAAGTCCGCCGACAACTTCGGTCCCCGCCACTCCCCGGACGCCCAGGATGCGATCCTGCAGCCAGTTTTCGGCCCAGTCCCTCAGCTTTACCGGATTCCAGCGGTCGGAACTCACGGTCAACTGCATGACCGGGAGCTGAGACGGATCGGCTTTGAAGACAAAGGGCGGATCAATATCCGGGGGCAGGCGCCTTTGGGCGCGGGTGAGGGCCGCCATGACATCCTGAAAGGCCACATCGATATCCGCGCCGTAGTCGAAATGGACGTCCAATGCATACTCCCCTTCAACGGAAGAGGATTCAAGGTGGTCCAGACGATCCACCGTGGACATGATCCGCTCGACAGGGTCGGCGATGTCCGTGTCGATTTCCTCCGGCGTCGCCCCGGGCCATTTAATTTGAATTTTGACCAGGGGGTAGGTGATATCCGGCAAATAATCCACCGGCAGCCGCCACAGGCCGTAAAGCCCGAGAACGACAAGGGCCAGGACAATGGCGCCGGTGGCCAGTCGCCGCCGGACGGCATATTCGGTCACCTTCACTGACCGTCTCCGGCCTTGCCCCCGGTTTTCTCCTTGCCCGGCTTTTCATCTTCCGCGATGCGGACGTCCGCTCCGTCTTTGAGCTTCTCGTGTCCGGCGACAATGACCTTGTCCCCGGATTGGATCCCCGTAACAATCTGAATCCGATTGCCGGCCTCGATGCCGGTTTTCACCATCTTCGCCGCGGCTTTCCCGTCTTCAACGACAAAAACCATTTGACCTTTGGGCTTGTTGACCAGTGCATCCACGGGTATGGCGACGGCGTTTCCCTCGGTTTCAAGCAGGACTTCAAGCCGCGCGAACATGCCGGGAAGGAGCTTAACGGGATTGTCCGGGACGATTTCCAGGGTCCGGGTCCGAAATCGCGGATCCAGATAAGGGTAAACGCGCTCGACGCGGCCCGGGATCACATCACCGGGGTAGGCGTCCAATCGCGCCTTGACGCGCATTCCGGCGGTCACCCTGACCGCGTATTTTTCGGGCGCCGCCGCGCGAATCACCAGGCTGTCCGGGTCATGGATCTCCGCCAGGGCCGAGCGCGGCCCGACGAATTCCCCCTCTTTGACGTTCACGCGGGACACAATCCCGGCCCATGGCGCTTTGATGATGTAATCCTGAGCCTTTTCCTCGGCCTGAGCCAGCTCTGCCCGGGCCCTCTCGTATGCGGCCCTGGCCTGATCAAGCTGTTCGTCCGATAGCGCGTGGCTTTCAACGAGCCGCCGGGTCCGGCGCAGGTTGTCCCTCTCCTTTTTAAAGGTTTCCCGAAGCGAAACAATCAGCGCGTCAACCCCCTTCTTCCTTCCTATCACAAGCAAAGGCTCATCCGCTGCTACCGGGTCGGCTTCGCGGACACGGACATCGACAATCGGCCCTTCGGCTGGAGAGCCCAGCCGCGCGACACGATACGCCTCCACGGAACCGGTCAATTCCAGGGCTTCCGAGATCTTTGACGCCGCGGCCGTAATGACCCGCACCTGGGGATGCGGTTTCTGTTTGCCGGTGGGTGCCGTCTCCGATCGGCCGGAAGGCGCGTCATGGAAAAAAAGGATTCCGGTCGCCGCGAGCGTGACGATGACCAGCGCCATGGGCAGGAAATATCTTCTTTGCATCGCGGGTTTCATCCTCACACCATCCCTACCGGAGCGTCCATTCAGAAATCCGATAATTTGATCGAGACCCGATGGATGGGCGCTACACGGATAGTTTCTCCCATCTGAGAAGCTGCGCCACGATCATCCCGGCGATAAACCCGGCCGCCAGATTCGACGCCAGGGTGATGCCCAGAATCAGGGTGGCGACAAAATAGT
>CAYPCE010000222.1:0-2414 GCA_964409085.1 uncultured Desulfobacteraceae bacterium
TTCATTTTTTTCAGGGTTTTCGGAGCATTGAACATTTCCGGAAAAACCTCGGCGCATTTGTCGATCACCGCCTGGGGCGTGCCCTTGGGCAGCACCACGCCCCTGAAATTGACGGAGGAGTCGTCCACATCGACGCCCAACTCTTTGAAGGTGGGAATGTCCGGCAGGAAGTCGTTCCGCTCCAGGTCGGCCACGGCCAGAATCTTGAGCCGGTCTTTGTTGCGGTAGGCGTCGGCCAGGTTGTTGAATCCGGCTTTGACCTTGTTGGCGATCACGCTCTGCATGGCGGGAACGCCGCCTTTTTCCGGGATGTACGTCATCTTGATGTCCGCTGCCTTTTGAAGTTGTAAAAAGGCGATGTGATGTCCGACGAACATCCCGGCGCCGGAGACGGTGATTTTGCCCGGATTCTGTTTGGCATACTCGATGAACCCCTTCACATCGTCGAATTCGCTGTCTTTTCCCACAATCAGGACCGCCGGGTCCGCCCCCCAGTTGGCCACCGGTTCGAACGTATCGATGTTGAATTTGGTGGGGTACACGATGGACTGGGCGATGAAATGGGGCACGTTATAAGCGGCCATGTCGTAGCCGTCCGTTTTTCCTTTGGTGACCAGCCAGTTCCAGCCGACCTGGCCCCCCGCTCCGGGCTTGTTGATGATGACGATGGGCTGGCCAAGAAAGTTGCTGGCCAGCATGGTCACGATCCTGGCCTGGAAATCGGTCGCCCCCCCCGGTGAATAGGAGACGACCATGCTGACCGGTTTTTCCGGATACTCCGCCAGAACATTTCCAGCGCCTGCGACGATGAACGCCAATGCGACGCATACCGTCGCCAATGCCATTGCCTTTCTCCTCATTTCCAACCTCCTTTTGTTGAAGTGGACCATTCCGCCGGAAAATCCGGCGGTGCAACGCGTTTTTCCCCTAAATCAGGATGCCCGTCGGGGTCTGGACCTTCAGGATTATCTTGAACAACACGAACATCACGACCATGAACACAACGGAGACAAGAACCCTCGTAACGGCCTTTTTGGCCGTGATGGCCTTTGCATCGAGCGCCAGGGTAACGCACAACAGGTACAGGAAACCGGACACATAAAACCCCAGGTTTTCCATTACCGACAGGTAGACCAGGATGAACACGAAGAGGACGCTCAACCGGACCCAAGGGATGGGCGGCCCCGCTTCTTTGGGTATTCTACCGATAATAACTGTATAAATCAAAAGGAAAATCGACAGCGTAATCATGATGATGATGATGACTTTCGGAAAAAGGGCGGCCCGTTCATCCGGGATCCAATCCAGGGAGAAGAAGAGCAGGATGGAACCGACCAGGCAAATGGCGCCGACCAGGATGTCCTTTGTCATGTTTCCTCGCTTTCCATCTGTTTCTTCCGGTGTTTCCGATATGTCCTGATTTCACTGAAAACGCTGTAGGAAATGGACAGGGCGCACAGGGCGATGATGATGATGTTGATGGTTCCGGTGAAAAAATAGCGGAAAACGCCCACATCCGTCTGGGCGATCAACACGCCCTTGAGGTAATTGTTTTCCGCAATGGGCCCCAAAATGATGCCCAGCACTACCGGCGCGGGCGAAAACCCCACTTTTCTTCCGATGTACATCAGCGTCCCCAACGCGACCATCACGATGACGTCGTCGAAACTGTTCTGGACGCTGTAGGTGCCGTACACCGAAAGCACGGTCACCACCGCGGCCATCTCCAGGTTCGGGACCCTCATGACGCTGTAGGAATACCGGGACAGAATCAGTCCGAAGACGCACATCAGCACCTGGGCCAGCACAAGGGTGGCGATGAAGGTGTAGGCGACCTCGGCATGGATCGTGAACAGATCCGGCCCGGGAAACAACCCGTGAATGAGCAACCCCCCCAGCAGAACCGCCGCGGTGGGGGATCCGGGAACGGAAAGGGTCAGCAGGGGGATGAGGGACGGGCCGACCATCGCATTATTGGCGCTTTCCGCCGCCGCGACCCCTTCCGGAACGCCCGTTCCGAACCGGTGGGGGTCCTTGTCCATCTTTCGGATCTGGTCATAGGAGATGAGGCCGGCCACCTGACCGCCGGCCCCCGGAATCACCCCGATGATGGACCCGACAATGGAGCCGATGCTCAATTCCTTGACCATCTTCAGGTTTTGCCGGATGGTCTTGAACAGGACCCCTTTTTCCGGCTTGAATTCGACCTTGCCGATTTTTTGATCCATGGTTTCCACCAGCGCGAATACCTGGGGAATGGCGAACAGGCCGATGAGGGCGGGAATGATGGAGACGCCGCCGGTGAGCACGTCGTGCCAGACGAACCGCGGGGTGGCCAGCATGGGGCTGTACCCGATGGTGGAAATGAGCAGCCCGAACATCCCGCCGATCAATCCCTTGAAAATCGAGCCCGA
>CAYPCE010000222.1:2514-4616 GCA_964409085.1 uncultured Desulfobacteraceae bacterium
CCCGCCACCGTGGCCGTATAAACCGCCCCCAGCAGCGTCAGGCCGGTGATGGGCCTCATGTGGAAGGTGAACGGCACCAGCAGCGCCACCGCCATGGTGGGGGAAAGGCCGGGCGTGGCGCCCAGGATCAATCCGCCGAGGACCCCGAAAATCAATGCCAGAAGGCAAAACGGTTCGAAGGCATGTGTAAAATACTGAAATATTTCCATCTGTATCCCTTCCTCGCTTGGCGTCAGGCGCTGATGTCCACGAGATCTTTCAACTTGAGCCGTTGAATCTTTCCGGACGGCCCTTTGGGAAGTTCCTCCAAAAATTTAATGTGTTTGGGGCATTTGTACCGCCCCAGTTTTTCCATGCAATATTCGCGCAGTTCTTCCTCGGAACAGGCGCAATTGGGCCGGAGGGTCACGCAGAGCATGATCTCTTCGCCGTACACATCGCAGGGCACGCCCACCGCCGCGGCATCCATCACGGAAGGGTGTTTGTAGACCTCCTCGTCGATTTCCCTGGGGGCGATGTTTTCCCCGCCCTTGATGATCAATTCCTTGATCCGCCCAGTCACGAAAACAAAGCCGTCCTCGTCCATGTAGCCCAGGTCGCCGGTGTGAAGCCAGCCGTCGGGTTCCAGGGTCTTGGCGGTGGCATCGGGGTTTTTGTAGTACTCTTTCATGACGTTGTCGCCTTTGATCATGATCTCGCCCACCACGCACCGGGGACATTCGCAGCCGTCGGCAGCCACGATCTTGGCGATGTTGCCCACCGCCTGGCCGGGAGAGCCGTATTTCCGCTTGGACCGGTCCAGCGGATTGGAAAAGACCGGGGCCGCGGTCTCGGTGAGGCCCATGGTCTCGATGATGGAAACGCCGAACTTCTGCTCGAATTCCTTGTGGAGCGATGGGGGGAGGGCCGAGCTGGCGCTTCTGCCGAACCGGACCTGTTCGAGGTGGTAGCCTTTTCCCGCGATTTCGGATCCGCTGACCAGATAACTGACGATGGTGGGAACAAAGGAAAACCAGGTGCATCGATAATCGCTGATCAGGGGCCAGAATTCCGGCGTCTTGAACCGGTGGGGCATGACCATGGACGACCCGCTCACGAGGGTCCCCATGACGGAGACGACCTGGGCGTTGATATGGAACAGGGGCAGGCTTACCAGCCCATTGTCGTCGCCGGTCAAGGCGTGGGCCAGCGTCACGTATTCTCCCCCCGCGATCATGTTCCGATGCGTCAAAATGACGCCTTTGGGAACCCCCGTGGTGCCGGAGGTGTACATGAGGAGCGCCGGGTCCGCTTCCGTCACCTCATACAACCCCACATCGCTGGTATCCGCTTCGGGCAGAATCTGCTCTTTATCCTTGTTGATGGCCAGAACCTCCACGTCCCGGGATACCTTTTCCAGGGCCTCCCGGACGCGTTCCAACTGAAAGTCTGTGGTGAACACGAACCGGGTGTCCGAATGCTCGAGCACGTAGGACAACTGGGAGGGCTGAGCCTGAAGATTGAGGGGCGAAACCACCAGTCCGGAGTACATGACGCCGATGAAAATCAGGGTGGTCTGATGCCCGTTTCCCATCATAAAAGAGACTTTGTCCCCTTTCTTGAATCCTTTTTTGTGAAGAAACCGCGCCATCCGACGGCAATGGTCGCGAAGTTCTTTGTACGTGGTCTCCAGTCCGGGTTCGGGACAGGTCATGAAGACCTTATCCGGATGGGCCTCCGCTTTGCTATCCACATGATGTCTGATGGTCCGAACCATATCCCCGCTCCTGTTTCCTGTCTAAAAACGAAAAGGAGCCTTAGACTCCGCATCTATCCGGAGTGCAAGGCCCCTTTATTCTGTCCACTTGGAATAACCGGTTTGCCGGGTGGTTCGCCCGGCAAAAGGGTGCGTTTCAGTGTCATTGATATCGGTAACGGCGTTTCCGGGACGATCTTTCCCCCTGGTCGGTTTCCGGGCCGGGACGCGGGGGGAGGCGGCGTTTCGGTCCGGAGAGACCTTAGACGTTCAGCTTTTCGTATCCGATCTGAAACGCTTTCCGGTTGTCTTCATGAAACTTGGGAATGACGTCCAGAAGGCTCTCCAGTACGGTCTCTTTATCGAT
>CAYPCE010000222.1:4716-6266 GCA_964409085.1 uncultured Desulfobacteraceae bacterium
GTTTCGCACATGGGGCTGTCGATGGTTTTCGTCGACACCACGACCTGGCTGCGGACGTAACCGCCGCGCATTTCGGTTCCATGGCTCTTGAGCATGGTCACGTACAGGCCCTGTTTGACCGCCGCTTCACCCAGCACCTGTCCCAGGCGGACGACGCCCTGACCGCCAAAACCGCTGGCCACTATTTCGACTCTCTCTTTCATATCGCCCCCGTCCTTTTGATCTTGTCCACCGTTTTCCAGACGTGCTCGCTGAACTCGACCCTGGAGCCTGTAGCGTCGTGGTAGACGCCGGTGGCCCAAACCGTGTCCGGTTTTTCCTCGCCCAGGGGCGCCGACTGCTGTTCGAGCCACTGATAGATTTTCACCGCGTTCCGGGACCCCAGATGGCGCGAAGCGAAATTGGTGGGGCAGGGATAGGGCATGTGGACCAGGGAAAAGCCGGGGTTTTCAATGGCCTTTTTGACACTGTCCACGGCCCGCCTTCCGTCCATGCACACGTGCCGGGCCAGAAACGTGGCGCCGGCCCCGATGAGAATGTGCATGACATCCATCCCTTCGCTCATCAGGTTGTGCTCGAACATGCCGTAGGGGGAAGAGTCCGTCTTGACCCCCTGGGGGGTGGTGAAGCCGAACTGTCCGCCCGTGGACTGATAGCCCAGGTTGTCGTTGACGATCACGGTCATGTCGACGTTGCTGCGCGCGCAATGGATGAGATGCATCAGTCCGATGCCGAAGGCGTCGCCGTCGCCCACCGTGCAGATGATCTTCTTTTCCCTGGGAAGGGCAATGCGCAACCCTCTGGCGATGGCGTATACCCGGCCATGGGTGCCGGCGAACCCGTCGCCTTTCCAGGTGGCGAAGGTCTGTCGTCCGGCGCATCCGATGGAGGTCCCCCACACGAGGTCGTCTTTTCCCAGGCCCAGTTCATCGATGGCCTGGATCACCACCTTGTGGTTGATGCCCAGTCCGCAGCCGGAGCAAGCGGTGCTGGGAATCTTGCGGGTCCTCAGATGTTTGTCGATGAGTTCCGAAGATTGATACTGCATCACCAGGCCTCCAGAATCCAGCCCTTGCGTTCAAGGGGCTGATTTTTGAGTAATTTATCAAAATTTTCAAGGAGATCGGGTATGGTCGGCAAATCGCCGCAGGTCCCCAGAAAATGGACATTACTGTCTTTGGGCGCGGCCCGCTGGACTTCCCGGACCATTTCTCCGTCCCAGTTGAGTTCGACGGCGAGATACTTCGTCGCCCGGCTGAAATGCTCATCCGGAAACGGCCACAGGTTGATGAGCCGCAATGCGCCCACTTTCATGCCCTGGCCTCTCGCCTTTTCCACCGCGGTGTTCACGACCCGGCTGGGGGTGCCGTAGGAGACCACCACGAGATCCGGATCATCGTCCATGAACTTTTTCTCATAATGGTGATTGAACAGATCCTTGTGGTTTCGCACTTTATAGATCAGGCGATAGGCGTGCCGGTGATGGTCCGCCACCTCTTCGATATCGAAGCCCTCGATGGTGGGGGTCCAGTCCGAACAGAGACCGCCCG
>CAYPCE010000223.1:0-4814 GCA_964409085.1 uncultured Desulfobacteraceae bacterium
TCCTGCTCGGCGAACTCCAGGAGCATGTCCTTCACGCCGGACATGGAGGCCTCTTTGGCCGCGGTTTCGTAGAATTCGGCGGCTTCTTTTTCCTTCTCGATGGCGAAATCGACGATGTCTTCCAGGTTTTCAAATTGCATCTGACGCTCCTTTCGTTGGTTATGGCTCGTTGCATTGGGATGGCTTCGGAACCGGTCAAACCGACAGTGTGTTGACCATGTCGGTGACACGGTCGATCCGGTTTTCCGATAAAAACGCCTGGATGCCCTCGGCGATACGGACCGAGGCCGACGGGTCCACAAGGTTGGCGGTTCCCACCTGCACCGCCGAGGCCCCGACGGTGATGAATTCCAGCGCATCCTCTGCGGTCATGATGCCGCCGATGCCCACCACCGGGATCGATACGGCCGCCGCGGCCTGCCAGACCATCCGCAGGGCCACGGGTTTGATGGCCGGCCCCGAGAGGCCGCCGGTGACGTTGCCCAGTTTGGGTCTCCGGGTCTGGAGATCAACGGCCATCCCCGTGAGGGTGTTGATCAGGGAAATGGCGTCGGCGCCCGCGTCCTCGACGGTCTTTGCGATGACCGTTATATCGGCCACATTGGGCGACAACTTCACGGTGACCGGTTTGGCCGTATGGGACCGGACGGCCGCGGTCACCGCCGCCGCCGATTCGGGTACGACCCCGAAGGCCACGCCGCCGGCTTTGACATTGGGACACGAGATATTGACCTCGACGGCGTCGATCCGGTCCACCGAATCGGCGGCAGCGGCCAGGGCCGCGTACTCTTCGACGGTCGTCCCGTAAAGGTTGACAAAAACCGGCGTTTGAACGTGTTGCAATACGGGCAGCTTTTCCCGCACCAAGGCGTCAAATCCGACATTCTCCAGGCCGATGGCATTGAGCATGCCGGAGGCGGTCTCCACGATCCGGGGCGGCGGATTTCCCTTTGTCGGCTTCAGAGAAACCCCCTTGAGGATAATCCCCCCCAAGCGGTCCAGGTCGATGAGGTCCATGAACTCCCGGCCATAGCCAAAGGTGCCCGAGGCCGTAAGGACCGGATTTTTCAAGGTGAGTCCGCCGATGGCCACCCGGAGGTCGGGGCCGTTTCCCACAAGGTCATTCATGGGACGATCCCCGGTCGCCCCGCATTCCCGTCAGGCGGGCCCATTCACTCAACGCCTCGTCGAACCGCCCCGTCAAAAGCGCCGCCGTGGCCAGAGACGCCGCACCCGGAGGGGTCCGTCGGAAATCGCAGGACCGCTTTGCGTGGCGGTACATGGCGTCGTGATCCCCCGCTCGGAAAGCCGCCGCCGCCTGTTGCCGGTGTTTCTCGGCCTCCGACCCCATGGCGGCCAGCCGCGCCAGATCGGTCCCGCACCGGTGGCAGTCCGGTTTGCCCGTCCAGCGGGCGTTGCATGCCGGACATCGGTCCATCACGCGCCCTTCTCTCCTGAAACATGGTAACCCCGGACCGGGCCGATTGCAAGCGCCGTCATGGGGTTATCCGATATAAAAAAGGATCTCCTCCAGTTCCGCCATGCCCTTCCGGACCGTTTCCAGGTCACCGGACCGGGCCGCGTCGGTGATGTCCTCCATGAGGTTGATCATCTCGTCCCGGTCTTCGGGCGACGCCTCGTCCAGAAGGCCCTCGGCCCGCTGGAGCATCTCGGTCACGTCGGGGGGGATGGCGGCCGCGGAAAGTTCCGCCGATGCTTCGTCGCTATCGGTCTCCGTCGCCCCCCACATGGCCTGGACCCGGTCCCGGGAGGCGGCCATTTCTTCATCGCTGAACCGGGAAAGGGCGTTTTCGATGGTGGCGTTGAGCTTTTTGCCCGTGGCCTTTTCCACTGCTTCGATCTTGAGGATGCCGTTGACGTCCAGGTCGAAATGGAGGGTTACCACGCTGCCTTCGGGCTGCCGGCTCAGTGCGAAGTGGTACCGGCCGATCTGGATGTTGTCCAGGGCGTCGGGGTTCTCCCCCTGGAAGACCTTGACGTCCACCGCCTCCTGATTGTCATAGACCGTATAGAAGGCCTCGGTGCGGGCCGCCGGCAGCTTGGTGTTCCGCCGGATGAGGGGAACGTACATGGTCATGCTGGGCTCGCCGTTGACCTCTCCCAGGGCCGAGGTGCCGAAGGTGTAGGGGGTGACGTCCAGGAGGAGGCCGGCGGCATCGACGCCCATCTCCCGCCCCCCCTGGATGGCGGCGCCGATGGCCACGCAGAGGTCCGGGTCGATTTCGCTGTGGGGCAGCCGTCCGAACTTCTCTTCCAGCAGTTTGGAGATCAGCGGGATCCGGGTGGAGCCCCCCACCAGGATGATCTTGTCGATGGCCGAGGGCAGGAGCGCCGCGTCCTTCAGGGCCCGGTTGACCGATTCCATGGTCCGGTCCAGGTCGTCCCGGATGAGGTCTTCGAACACGGTCCGGGGGAGTTCGTAGGAGAGGTGGATGTCCCGGAATTTCTTCCGGCCGATGTGGTCTTCTTCAATTTTGGCGTAGGGTTCCGACGAGAGGGTCTTTTTGGCGTCCTCCGCGGCCCGTTTGAGGCGGGCGAACACCGCGGGATCATTTTCCGGCTTCAGGTTGAGGCCGAGTTCGTCGCGGCAGTGGGCCGTCAGCAGCTCCACGATCTTGCCGTCGAAATCGTCCCCGCCCAACTGGTTGTCGCCGGTGCTGGCCAGCACCTCCACCACCCCCTCTTCGATGCGGACGATGGACACGTCGAAGGTGCCGCCGCCCAGATCGTAGACCAGGATGCGCTGGGCCTCTTTGCTCTGGCTTTCGTAGGCCAGGGCGGCGGCCGTGGGCTCGTTGATGATCCGGGCCACCTCCAGCCCGGCGATCTGGCCCGCCTCCCGGGTGGCCTGGCGCTGGGCATCGGTGAAATAGGCGGGGACGGTGATCACCGCCCGGTTGACAGCCTTTCCGAGGATTTTTTCCGCCCGTCCTTTTAATGATTTGAGGATAAAAGCGGCGATCTCCTGGGGCATGTATTCGGTATCCCCCATGGGGATTTTCTCATCAGACCCCATGCGCCGCTTGACCGACAGGACCGTCCGCTCCGGAGCCGCCACCGCCTGGTTCCGGGCCGACCCGCCCACCAGGACATTCCCGGACTCGTCCACTCCTACGCAGGAAGGGAGGATCCCCTCCCCATTGTCCGCCAGGACCGTCGTATTACCGTCGATGATATACGCAACCTCGGAATTGGTGGTTCCCAGATCAATGCCGACTACGGGTTCCATTTAGACTCCTTAACACCAGATGTTTTCAGATTGATTGAAATGTCATGCGGATATAGCCGGATCGTTACTCGCTCACCACAACTTCGGCGGTCCGGAGGACCTCGGCGCCCCGGACAAATCCCGTCAACTGGACGGCCGCCACCCGCCCCTTTTCCGATTCCGGACCGGACACCGTGCCCACTGCCCGCATCCGCTCCGGGTCGAAGGGGTCGCCCGGCGCCGCCGTCGGCCGGATATCGGCCTGGGCCAGGGCCCGGTCGCACCGCCGAAGGGCCATCTCGTATCCTTCCACCACCCCGTCCATCTGGCGGGGCGCGGACCGGAACCAGCCGCCCTTGGCCTCGGCCGCGGATCGGGCGGCCGCAAGTCCGCGCTCCAGGGCGTCCCGAACCTCCAGAACGGGCCGAAGCGCCCGCTTCTCGGATTCTTGACGGACCCGTTCCTCCAGGGTTTCCAACGCCTGGGATGTTTCCCGGAACAGATCGGCGGCCTCCCGGCTGTCGGCCCGGATTCCCTCCAGGTCGCGGAGGGTCCGGTTCTGTTCCCGGTTCTGCATCTGGATCTCCTGTCGGAGGGCCGCGAATTCGGACAACAGGGTGAACAGGTCCGGTGACGGGAGGTCGGTTTTGCCCTCGACGGGCGGGTCTTCGGGCAGGTCGGCGATCCAGAGACGGAAATCCATGAGGGCCCGCTGCTTCCACTGGGCCAGTCCCTCCGCCGCCTCGCCCCGTTTTTCCAGCCGGGCCGCGAAAAAGGCGAGCCACCACTCCAGGAAAGGGACCACTACCCGGCGGTCCACCGCCCGGGGCCATCGTTTAATGGCGGATCCGACCCGTTGAAACCACGCCATGGTCTATCGCTCCCCGGCCTTCCCGGCGGCGGCCGTCAATTCCGGCAGGCCGACGCGGCGCCGCTCCGGACAGCGGGTCCGGGCGGCGGCGAGATTCATCAGGGCCGTATCCGTGTCCTTGACACGGAGGACGCCGAAGAGCCGTTCCCGCACCCGCATTCGCGGGTCTTTCAGGGCTTCATAGGCTTCGGTGATGTGTTGGAACATTTCCGGGTCTTTTTCCGGAGAATATCGCTTCACCCGTTCCAGGTACCGCCGGCGGATGGTCTCGTCGTCGGCGTCGGGTGTCAGGCCGAGGGTCAGGTAATAGGTCAGCATCCGGATCATTTTCCTTTCTGTTTTCCGTACAAGAGGATGCGGGCCTCCCGGGAGAGGTGGGGCTTGCCCCCGGCCAGGTTCATGAACCGGCCCATCAACTTCATTCCCCGCTTGAACGGCCCGCCGATCTCCATCATCCCCCGCATGCTGAGGATCATCCCGTCGGGCAGGTTTCGGACCCCCAATTCATCGACCAGATCTTCGAGTTCGTCCACCATCCCCTGGATCATGCTGCGAGGAATGATGTCGAGCGGTATGCCGTTTCCCTGCATCCGCTCCATGCTCTGCACCAGTTCCTCCAGCTGGTCCATCTCGTTGGGGTCGAAAAAACTGGGGATGGGAACGTCGTCGTCCCCGAACAGGTCGTCGTCTTCAAAATCATCGAAATCATCGAAA
>CAYPCE010000223.1:4914-6238 GCA_964409085.1 uncultured Desulfobacteraceae bacterium
AAATCATCGAAATCATCGAAAAATCCCCCCATGGGCGATGGACGGTCCAGGATTTCGAACTGGAACATCTCCAGGGCCTCTTTGAGGGGCTGGGGGGCGAAGGGGGCCAGCCGCCGGGAAAGGCCCCGGAGTTCTTCTTCCAGGGGGCCGGTCGCCTCCGCCTGCCGTTTCAGGAGAGGCCCGCTGTTGAAATCCCGCTTTTCGATCTGGCGCAGCACTTCCTGGATGAACGAGAGAAGGACCCCATGGTTTTTTTGGGCCTTTTTCTTGCGGCGTTTGATGTCTTTTTTCACGACATCCATTGTGGCATCGGAAAGGATCCGGTCATAGAGGCCAATGGCGTCGGCGTCGGTCACCCGCTTCAGGAGATCCGGTTTCCGGGACAGCAGGACAGGGGCTGTCTGACGGGACTCGTAAATCCGCAGCAGGCTCTGGTCCAGGGGCATGAGGAGCCGAGAGGCCTCCTCGGAAGTCAACCGGGTTTCATCCCCCAGCCGTCGGTTCAACGCCAGCTCCACCTTCCGGAAATGGTTTTCCTTGGGCTGAAACCCCCGGGCATCGAGGTCCAGGATCAGCACCGTAAGGGTTCGGATCTGTTCGTAAAGGGACCGATTCCGGAGCAGGTCGTCCAGAAAAGTGTCCGGCGATTCCCCCCGGTAGAGGTGGAAGAGCATTCGCTTTTCCAGGATGTAGGGAATGAGCTTTTTGGCGTCGAAATCGCCGGCCCGGTCCATATCCTTTTCCACCAGGTGGAGTTTGTCCCGGTCGAGATTCTTCTCGGCTGCGATGAGACAGGCCAGGGCGTTTTTCTCCACCACCCGGGGGTCATGGGGAGCTTGGGCCAGGGCCTCGTGCAGCACCCGTTCGGCCTTCCGGAAGGCCGATTTGTCGTAGTAGAGCCGGGCCAGTTCCAGGTGGGGATACGGATCGCCGGGAAACCGGTCCATCATGGTCAGAAGCCCCGTTTCCACAGCATTTTTGGCGGCCCGGCCGCTCCGGGGCAAAAGGGCCAGCAGCTCGTAGGCCGTCCGGTTCCCGGGATCGATCCGGACGCTCTCCAGGGCCAGTTCGATGGGGATCATCTCCGGGTCCGTCGTGTCCGGCCCGATGCCGAAAAGACCCCGATCCCGTATGAGCCCCAGTTCATCCAACTGGAGGATGCGGTCGAACCGATCGTTTGTCCCCAGCCGCGCCAGTGCTTCCAGAATCACCGACCGGGCCATGGCCTGCTCGCCGGCGTCGGGAAATTCCAGGTCGATCCGGCGCAAGTAATTCCCCATGGTGGTGAAAGGATGGTCCAGGTCGTCGATGACGGCCACTTTGG
>CAYPCE010000224.1:0-4860 GCA_964409085.1 uncultured Desulfobacteraceae bacterium
CCGGGTGGACGGAGTGGGCCGGGTGGGTTGTATCGAGGTACATGATGGATTCCTTTTCAGTGTCGGTGTTGGTACTGGCCCGAACATAACACGGATGAGTGAGAAAAAAACCTCTGTATCCGGTATTTTACAATTGTTTTACAATACGGGGGTCGCCCCCGGGCTTATTGTCTTTTCCGGAAAAATGGGATAGGATCCACTCCATGACGCAATCGCCACGCTGGTTTTTCCACCCCGTCCTGATCTTCACAGGCTCCATCCTGGCCCTGGTCGCCTCCCTGTTTCTCTACATCTACTGGTACATCGAAATCAGCAGCGGCCTGGACCGGCTCATGAACCGGTTCGATCTGGAATCGAGCCAGATCCTCGCGGCCGAAACCTGGATAGTGATCCTGGTGCTGTCGACGCTGGTCGGCCTCATCCTCATGGGGATCTTCATCATTTTCGTGTACAACCTGAAGATGGTCCGGCTGTATCGGCTCCAAAACAACTTCATCAACAATTTCACCCATGAACTCAAAACGCCCGTCACCTCCCTGCGGCTCTATCTGGAGACCTTTCAGAAACATGCCCTCCCCCGGGAGAATCAGTTGAAGTTCATCGACTACATGATCCAGGACGCCGCCCGCCTCACCACGACCATCAACAGCATTTTGGATCTGGCGCGGATCGAAAGCAAAAGCTATTCCGGGAATTTTGTCCGGGAGGACCTGCGGGAGGTCGTGGCCGGGTTCCTGGCCAACAACGGCCATCTCGTCCGGGGGTGCCGGATCACCACGGATTTTCCGGACGACCGGACGTTCATCTGCCGCATCGACCCGGTGATGTTCGATATGCTGCTCATCAACCTGGTCACCAACGCGGTCAAATACACCCGGTCCGCCCGCCCGACCCTGGCCATCCGGCTGGCGGCCCGGCGGCGGCGGATCCTGCTGAGTTTCGAAGACGATGGCATCGGCATCGAGAAGCGGGAATGCCGGCGAATTTTCCGAAAATTTTATCAGGTGGGACGCGCCGACGACATGACGGCCCGGGGCAGCGGCATCGGCCTCTACTTGTCCCAGAACATCGCCCGCCTCCACGGCGGCCGGTTGACCGCCCACAGCGAGGGGCTGGGCAAGGGGAGCCGGTTCACCCTGTCGCTGCCGGACTCCTACAGGATGCCGCGGCCGGAAACGGAGACCCCATGACCGATACCCCCCATGCCGGGAAGAAAATTCTGATCGTCGAGGACGACCGCCACATCGCCGAAGGGCTCCAGCTCAATCTGTCGATGAAAGGGTATGCGGTCGATATCGCCGAAAACGGCGTCTCGGCCCTGGAAAAATGGCGGGGATGGCGGCCGGACCTGATCGTGCTGGACATCATGCTGCCCGAAGTGGACGGGCTCACCGTGCTCCGGGAGATCCGGTCGGCGGACGAAAAACTGCCGGTGTTGATCCTGTCGGCCCGGAGCACGGCGGAGGACCGGGTCCGGGGGCTGACCCACGGCGTGGACGACTACATGGTCAAACCCTTTGTGCTGGAGGAACTTCTCCTGCGCGTGGAGCGGCTCCTGACCCGGTCGGCATGGGGCGGCCCCGACTGGGGGGCGGACGGGAAGGGCCACGCGGCGGACCGCATCCTCGTCTTCGGCGGAAACCGGGTCGATCTGGAAACCGGCGAGGCGGACTGCGCGGCGGGGACGATCCGGTTGACGGATCAGGAGTTGAAGCTGCTGGCCGTGTTTGCGGAAAACCCCGGCAAACCGTTGGCGCGGAAACTGCTTCTGGAAGCGGGCTGGGGCTATTCCCGGTTCACGTCCACCCGGACCGTGGACAACTTCATCGTCCGGCTGCGGAAATACTTCGAAGCGGATCCCCGGTCGCCCCGCCACTTCATCAGCATCCGGTCCAAGGGGTATCTGTTCGACGCCGAAGGGGGCGGAAAAACCGGGACGGGGCCGGGGCGCTAGGGACCGGGGACCGAATGGTCCGGGGGGCCGTCGGCCGACGGAAACCGCACCGTGACGGTCGTGCCTTCGCCGGGACCGCTCTTCACCGAAATCGTCCCGCCGTGCCCTTCCACGATGCCGTGTACCACCGCCAGCCCCATGCCGCTGCCCTTGTCCACCGCCTTGGTGGTGAAAAACGGGTCGAAGATCCGCGCCACCGTCTCCTGGGGCATGCCCTCGCCGTTGTCGCGGACCACCAGCGCGACGCCCCCGCCGGGGCCGGCGTCCATCAGTTGCACCGTGATCCGGCCGTTGCCGTCCGGCACGGCGTCGGCGGCGTTTTTGCATAGATGGATCATCACCTGCTGGATCTGGGTGGGATCGGCGGAAACCGGCGCCACGGACGGCGGGATTTCCTGCCGGATGTCGATGCCGGCCGGGGTCGTGGAGCGGATCAGCTTCATGCACGCCGTCACCACCGGCGCCAGGTCCAGGGGCGCGAGCCGGCCTTCGCCCTTCCGGCTGAAGGTCAGCAGCTGCCGGACGATGTCCCGGGAGCGTTTGGCGGCGGCCTGGATGTTCTCGATATATTTTCCCGCGGGGCTGCCGGCGGGGACGGCTTCCATGGCCAGGTCGCTGTATCCGAAGATGATGGCCAGGGCGTTGTTGAACTCATGGGCGATGCCGCCGGCCAGCAGGCCCACCGCCTCCATTTTCCGGGCCTGGACGAGCCGCGACTGAAGCGCTTCCTTTTCCCTTTCCATGCGCTTTTGTTCGGTGATGTCGATGGTCAAGCCGGTCCAGACGATGTCGCCGTTTTCCTGTTTCCGCGGCGCGGCCCGGGTGTCGAGCCAGGTCACGGCGCCGTGGCGGTCGACGACCCGGTGCTCGACCCGGTAGGTCGAAAGGGTCTTCACGGACCGGGCCATGGCGGCCCGGAACTGGTCCGCGTCCTCGGGATGGACGGCGTCCAGGGGCCAGGCCCGGCCGTCCATGACGGCTTCCGCGGAATACCCCAGATAGCTTTCGCTGGCCGGGCTCATGTAGAGGAACCGGCCGCGGCCTCCCGAGGCCGGCGACAGAAACTGATAGACCATTCCCGGAATGTTTTCGGCGATGTAGCGGCTGCTCTCTTCGCTTTCCCTCAGTTTCCGGAGCGCCGACCGGATGTCCCGGGCGAATTTGGCGAACCCCGCCAGGGCCACGGCGGCCATGAGCCCCAGGCCGATGAGGATGTAGAAGATCAGGCGGACGGTGTGGCCGATGCCGCTGTGGATGGTCCGGCTGAAGGCGGCTTCCACCGGCATCAGGGCGATGTCGTAGGCGTGGGCTTTCCGGACGAAGGTCCGCGTCACGGCGGCGATCCGGTTGATCCGGACTTCGGGATCCGCCTTCGGCGGGTCGGCCCCGAACGCGCGATAGGCGCTCAGAAGATCGGCGGCCGCATCCCGGTATTCCCGAAGGGCCCCTTCCAGATCCTGAAAGGTCCCGAGGGAATCGGAGACCAGGGCGATGTCGAGCGCCGCAACGTCCATGTGCCGGGTGGCTTTGACGTGCCCCACGAGGACGTGGAAATCGAACCGGATGTCGTCGAAATCCGCCGGTCGGTCCCGGTTGTCTTTCAGGTCGTCCAGAAGGAAAAAGGCGCGGGAAATGGCCCGGGAAAGCGTCCCTTTCTGGGCCATGATCTCGTTCAGGGCGACCTGATGCTCGTGGAGGATCGTGTTCAGGGCCCTGTGGGACAGGAAAATCAGCGCGCCGATGCCCAGGAGCAGGCCGGCGATGGCCGCGGTTTGCAGAAATTTCATCTCAGGAACGCCGGCTATTCGAGGACGATCTTTTCAACCCACCATACAAGTCCGTTTTTGGCGATGATCCGATCCGGAGGAGGCACGTCTTCCATTTTGATCGCAACGGCCAGCGGCCCCTTGTCGTCTTCGCCCTGGGCCGCATAGTCCTTGCCGTCCATGGCATAGGAAAGGATGGGCCGGTATTTCCGGAGGTCCGCGAGGCTGAACTTGGCCCTGTAATCGTTCCGGGCCGCCACTTCGACGATCCGGGCGCCGTCCAGCCGGCCGGTGGTCTCCAGCAGGGACAGGATCGGGACGCCCGTGTAGGTTCTTTCCGATTTGTCCCAGGGGTCGAAGGTGGAAAAGGTTTCGGCGGGCAGGGCGCGAATCTCCGCTTCCGTAAACGTGAGGGGCGGCGCGTTGCCGGGGCCTTCCACCCGCAAGACGATGTCCCCGGCCGCGGCGTTCGCGGAAACCGACAACAGAAACAGACAGATGATGGTCCAGTGGCGGTGGTGCATAGCATCCTCCATGGGTTATGGGGTTTCCGTCAAGGCGGGCAGCAGCACCCGGAACACCGACCCCCGGCCCGGTTCGCTGTCCACCCGGATGTAGCCCCGGTGTCCCCGGACGATGCCCAGGGCCGCGGCCAGTCCCAGGCCCCGGCCCTGGAATTTGGTGGTGAAAAAGGGCTCGAAGATCCGTTTTTGGGTACCATGGCCCATGCCGCAACCGTCGTCCGTCACATCGATGAACACATAGGGTTTTTCCACCAGGGGGGCTTCCGACGTCAGGAACACATCGGGGATGGTTTCGGCCAGATAGGCGCTGTCGAAGGTCCGGGCGCCCGCGGTGATGGTGATGGTGCCGCCGTCGTTGTCGCACGCTTCGGCGGCGTTGATCACCAGATTCGTCAGCAGTTGCCGCAACTGACGGGCGTCGCCTTCCACAGGGGGAAGATCGGGTTCCAGATCCAGGGCGAGCCGGGCCGACCCTGAGATCTCGGTTTGGAATTTCTGAACGTTTTTCCGGAGCAGATCACCGATATCGATGGGGGAAAGATCGACCATGTCTTTGCCGGAATAGGCCAGCATCTGGCGGACGAGATGCACGGCCCGATGGGTCGCCTTTTCAGAT
>CAYPCE010000224.1:4960-6225 GCA_964409085.1 uncultured Desulfobacteraceae bacterium
GTAATCCACACCGCCCACCTCGAATCCCTGGAGAATGTTCTCCTGCTCGGCCAGGGCGGAGATGAAGATCACCGGGATATCGGCGGTTTTCGGCGCCGATTTGAGCCGCCGGCAGGTTTCATAGCCGTCCATTTCCATCATGACGATGTCCAGAAGGATGAGGTCGGGCTGCCCCAGACCGGCGCTTTCGAGGCACTGGAATCCGTCTTTTGCCAGCAGTACCTGGAATCCGGCGTTCCCGAGGAGGCTGTTCAACACTTTTAAATTCTGGGGATCATCATCTACAATCAGGACTGTGCCCCGCTTTTTGTCATCCATCGTCATTTATTGCCTCCCATGAACCCTTCGATGAGTTTTCGGATGGCTGTCATATCGCATTCCGCCGCGTAATGTTCAAGAATCCGGCAGAAAGCCTCCGTCCGGGGATCGGCTCTGCGCATCTTCGCCGAATAGGCGGTGATCGCGGACAGGTCCCCGATCCGCGCCATGGCGTAAAGCGCCGCGATGTCCCCTTCCGGCGGGGGAAGGATGGATTCCGCCGCATCCGGCCCCTCGATGGCGGACAGATCGTCGGTGACGGGGGACGCCCACTCGTCATCGTCCTTTTCCCCATTCAGATCGACCAGCGGGATTTGAAACCGGAAAACACTGCCCTTTCCCACCGTGCTTTTCACGGCGATCCGCCCCCCCATCAACTGTACCAGGTTCCGGGTGATCGTCAACCCGAGCCCGGTCCCCTCGGTTTTGTTGGCGATGGGGCTCAGCTGCTCAAACGCGTTGAATATCGCCGACCGCTTGTCTTCCGGTATGCCGGCGCCAGTGTCGGCCACCGTAAAGGCGATATTCCCCATTTCAGGACGGACGCGCAGGGTGGCCCGTCCTTCGGTTGTGAATTTAACGGCATTGGAGACAAGATTCAATAGGACCTGCCGAAGCCGTTTTTCGTCGGCTTCAATGAAGCGGGGCAGGTTGGGGCTGATGTCTTCCACGAGTTCGATGCTTTTCTGGACCGCTTTGGCGCGGAGCATGTCGGCGACGTTGGCGATGAGGGCCTTCAGATCCGTCGATCCCGGTTCGAGTTTGAGCTTGCCGGCTTCGATTTTGGCGATATCCAGAATGTCGTTGATGAGCGTGAGCAGGTGATCGCCGCTGGTCTTGACGACGGCGACATTCTGGCGCTGGAGATCGGAAAGCGTTTTGTCCCGCAGCAGGATCTGCCCGTATCCGAGAATGGCGTTGAGGGGCGTTCGCAGCTCGTGGCTCAT
>CAYPCE010000225.1:0-6184 GCA_964409085.1 uncultured Desulfobacteraceae bacterium
TCTTCTCCACCCCGTCCATCTCGTTTAAGGCGTCCACCTGGATCTCGTTGTCGAAATGGCCGATGTTGCAGACGATGGCCTCGTCCTTCATCCTGGCCATGTGGGCGGCGCTGACGACGTCTTTGTTGCCGGTGGCGGTGACGTAGATGTCGGCGTGGGGCAGCGCATCCTCGACGGTGGTCACCTTGTATCCGGCCATGAGGGCCTGGAGGGCGCAGATGGGATCGATCTCCGTCACCCAGACCTGGGCCTTCAATCCCCGCAGGGCCTCGGCGCACCCCTTGCCCACGTCGCCAAAGCCGCAGACCAGGGCGGTCTTGCCGGCGATCATCACGTCGGTGGCCCGCTTGATGCCGTCCACCAGGGATTCCCGGCAGCCGTAGATGTTGTCGAACTTCGACTTGGTGACCGAATCGTTCACGTTGATGGCCGGCGTCAGGAGTTCCCCTTTTTCCATCATCTGGTAGAGGCGATGGACGCCGGTGGTGGTCTCCTCGGAGACGCCCTTCCACCCCTCGACGACCGTGCGCCAGAACTTGGAGTCTTCCTTCAGGGCCTCTTTGAGCGTGGCGTTAATGATGGCCAGCTCTTTGTTGTCCGTGGGTTCGTCCAGCATGGCCGGGTTGTCCTCGGCGTAATAGCCCCGGTGGATGAGGAGGGTGGCGTCGCCGCCGTCGTCCACCACCAGATGGGGGCCTTTGCCGTCGGGCCAGGTCAGGGCCTGCTTTGTGCACCACCAGTACTCCTCCAGGGTCTCGCCCTTCCAGGCAAAGACGGGCACGCCCCGGTCGGCCATGGCCGCCGCGGCCTGATCCTGGGTGGAGAAGATGTTGCAGGACGCCCAGCGGACATCCGCGCCCAGCTCCGTCAGGGTCTCGATGAGCACCGCCGTCTGGATGGTCATGTGGAGCGAACCCATGATCCGGGCGCCTTCCAGGGGCTTGTCCGGCCCGTACTTCTCCCGGGTAGCCATGAGTCCGGGCATCTCTTTTTCGGCGATCTCGATCTCCTTGCGCCCGAACCCGGCCAGTTCAATGTCTTTGACTTTGTAGTCCTCTTTTGCCTTCATCAACATAAAGTTTCCTCCTTTTTACTCAGTAAAAGCGTGGTTTCCGCGATAATGTCTCCCCAGGTCCCGGCATCCAGATCGGCGCCCATGCAGCCGATGACGTGCTTGCCGAACAGCGATCCGACGCACCCGGACTTGGCGAGGGAATATCCGTTGAGATGGGCGAACAGGAACCCGGCGGCCCAGTAATCGCCGGCGCCGGTGGTGTCCACCACCGTGTCGACGACCATGGCCGGCACATGGGTCGTTCCGTTTTCGTCCTTGAGATAGGCGCCGTCCCTGCCCACTTTCACCGCCGCCACCCGGCAGAGATGGCCCAGGGCGGCCAGGCCGGTCTCCGGGTCCTTGCCGCCGGTAAAGACCGCGGCCTCCTCCTCGTTGGCAAAGACGATGTCCACGTAGTCCTTCAGGATGTCCGGCAGAATGTCTTTCGCCGCCGCCACCACCTCGAAGGAGCCCAGGTCGAGGCTGACGGTGCAGCCCGCGGCCCTGGCCGCCTTGAGCACGGCGTACAGCAGCTCGCGGTTGAAGAGCAGATACCCTTCCACATGAACGTGGCGGCACCCTTTAAAATCGTCGGACCCGACGTCGGCGGGGGAAAAGGTCATGGCGGCGCCCAGATCGGTGCGCATGGTCCGCTCCGAATCCGGGGTCACCAGGCTCACGCAGCAGGCGGTGGGGTCGGCGCCGTCGGTCTTGAACCGCGACAAATCGCCGCCCACGGCCTTGAACAGATCTTTGTAATAATCGCCGTTCTCGTCCCGGCCCACCTTGCCCATAAAGCCGCACGCCATGCCCATTCGGGCCAGGGCAAAGGTGGTGTTGCCGGCGGACCCGCCCGGCGCCTTGACCGGGGTCTCTTTTATGGCGTTCAGAAGGGCCTTCAGGGTCGGAGAGTCCACCAGCTCCATGCCGCCCTTCTGTCCCGGCAGCGTCGCCAGAAAATCGTCATCCGTTTCGACGACGAAATCCACGACAGGCGACCCGACGCCGATGACTTGCACTGTTTTGTTGTCCATGTTCTAAAACACCTCGTTTATCTAAATTTACGTTGCATGTTCATATCTTATATGCATCCGGAAACAGCCGATATTATTCCTGTTGGCGCGCTTGCCGGCGTTCGGAAACAGCGCCGTTCCCGTCGTCGGCGCTTTGTCTCCGCACGGCCTCGCCGGCAACGGCATCACATGGCTGTGCCCGTAGCCGACGCACCGTGTTTCGTCTGCATACACGACCGCCCCTTGTCTTCTCCCGCTGTTGGGAGATCGGGGCCGATTAAATTGTCTGATTGTCTAATAGGTCATCGTTTCGTTGCGAACCCGGACAGAATGTCGGGGCCAGCGCTTCAAGAACCGAAGCGCCTTATCAACGTACGATGAATGGAGAGAAAGTGGAAATCTACATTGAACTCAAGAAAAAAATCGCTGAATTGGGTTCCGGGTTTTTGTCAATTTCGCTGCTTGTCGGTATAATGCCGTAAAAACAAGCGCCAATAAAATTAATCCGTCGTTCGTGATATCCATACCATACTTTCTGTTCAATGGATTTGTCAAGACCTTTTTTCAAATTTTATCGACGCCGCAAAACACCGGCGTTTTTCGCTGCCGCCTCACGCATATACCGCCTCATTCCATCCCAAATACCGTTTATCCCCCCCTTTAAATCCATTCAAAACGTGTTATCATTAAACCCGCATCACGAACATCGATTCACGATACACCCAAGCGATGGAAAGGAGTCATCTATGAAACCCATCGAAGAATTAATGACGGAACACCGCGCCATCGAATCGTCTCTGAAGATTCTGGGGGCTGTTTGCGACCGGATCGAGGATGAAAACCTCTTGGCAAATCCGGAGCACATCGACGGGCTGATTGAGTTTTTCAGGGTGTTTGCGGACAAGTGCCACCACGGGAAGGAGGAGACCCGGCTGTTCCCCGCCCTGGAAACCCACGGCCTGGAACGGGAGAAAGGACCCATCGGGGTCATGCTGGCCGAACACGAGGCCGGCCGGGCCTTTGTGCGGGACATGGCCGTCTCCATGGACCAGTTCCGGCAGGGGAACACCGAAGCCCTGATGCGGCTGGTCCACAACGCCCGGAGCTATATCGACCTGCTGGCCAACCACATCCAGAAAGAAGACAACGTCCTGTTTCCCATGGCCGATGGCCGCCTCACCGAAGAGGAGGCCGCCCGCCTCGCCGATCAATTCGAGCGCATCGAAAGGGAAGAGATCGGCGAAGGGCGACACGAAGAATTCCACAATATGCTGGAAAAACTCGGCGAGTTCTACGTAAGGGCCTAAAAGCACGGTGTAGGGGGGTCCCGTTCATGCAATCCGATCCGCGGTCCTTTATCGCCAGTATACGGAAGCGACTTTCCGGTGGAACCGGACCGTCGGAAGGGGACACCGACACCATCGGAGCGGACGGCGGCCCCCTCCCTTCATCCGTCCTGTTTCTTCTGGGGCCCCATTGCAGCGGACCGGAGAACGGATTCCGCCCCTGCCTGATCCTCAACAAGCGGTCCCGCATGGTGCGGCAGTCCGGGGACCTCTGCTGCCCCGGCGGCAGCGTTTCGCCCCGGACCGACCCGCGCCTGGCCAAACTCCTGGGGTTTCCCGGTTTTCCCCTGGGCCGGTGGCCCGAGTGGCGGCGATGGCGGCGGGACCGACCCGACGCGGCCCGGTCCCTTCGGCTGCTTCTGGCCACCAGCCTGCGGGAGAGTTTCGAAGAAATGCGCCTCAACCCCCTGGCGGTCGCCTTCCTCGGCCCCCTGCCGGTCCAGCGGCTGATCATGTTCCGGCGTGTGATCCACCCCATGGTGGGCTGGACCGCCCGGCAGCGCCGGTTTTATCCCAACTGGGAGGTGGAAAAGATCGTCCGCATCCCCATCGATGCGCTGCTCAACCCGGACCATTACGGCCGGTACCGGATCGGCTACCACCACGACGACAGCCCGGTGGTCCGGGATTACCCCTGCTTCACCCACCGCAACGGGGACGAAACCGAACAGCTCTGGGGCGCCACGTTCCGGATCACCATGTCCTTCCTGAAAACCGTCTTCGACTTCACCCCGCCCGACCCCGAGAGACTGCCCCTGGTATCCGGCCAACTGGACCGGGCCTATTTCGGCGCCGCGAACCGAGATACCGGGCGCTGAAGGCCCCCATTCAACCCGACATCCGACGGGTTGGGCCCGCCCCCCCCCGTTTCCCCCTATGGGCGGCCGGCGGCTGCATCCGGCCCGGCGCCCCCGTTCCACGGCAGGTGAACAATAAAAGTCGAGCCCTTGCCGGGCACGCTTTCCACGTCGATGCGGCCGTTGTGGGCCGCCACGATGTGCTTGACGATGGCCAGTCCCAACCCCGTCCCCCCCTGTTTCCGGCTCCGGGCCTTGTCTACCCGGTAAAACCGCTCGAAGAGCCGGGGGAGATGGGAGGGGGCAATCCCGATGCCCCCATCCTCGAAGGCGATCATCAGCTCCGTATCTCCGGGCCGAACCCGGATGCGGACGACCCCCGAGGGGTTGCTGTACTGGACGGCGTTATTGAGGAGATTGACGGCGGCCTGTTCCAGGAGGGACCGGTTGATGAGGGCCTCCAGGCCGGGGTCGCAGTCCAGTTCCACCCCGATGCGCTTCTCCGCCGCCATGTCCGCGCAGATCCCCACGGCGGCCTCCAGCACAGGCCGGACAGACCGGCGTTCCAGCTGGATCTCCGGTTCTCCCCCCTCCCCTTCGATCCGGGAAAGATGGATGAGGTCTTCGATGATGGTGGAAAGCCGGTCCACATGGCGATGGATGATGGACAAGAACCGCCGGGCCCGGTCCGGGTCGTCCAGGGCCCCGCCCTCCAGCGTCTCCACGAACCCTTTGATGGCCGTCAGCGGGGTCTTGATCTCGTGGGAGACGTTGGCGGCAAAATCCCGCCGGATATTTTCCAGCCGCCGGAGGCGGGTGACATCGCTGAAGACGATCAGGACACCGATCCGCTCGCTCCTGGCGTCCCTCAAATTGGAGCAGTGGATGTGGATGATCCGCTCCCCGGCGTGGTAGAAGAGGATGTCGGCCCGCTTCGGGTCGCTTCCGGAGAGCGCTTTCAGGGCAAAGCGCTGAAAATCGGGGTTTCGGACCGCCTCCTGGATGCTCCTCCCCACGAGATCGGCCGGGGTCCGGCCCAGCATCCGGGCACCGGCCAGGTTGATGCTGAGGATCCGTTCGCCGGTGTCCATGGCCAGGACCCCCTCCTCCATGCTGGAGAGGACCGCATCCAGCTCGTTCCGCTGATCGATGACGGTTCGGATCCGGTCGTCGAGCTGGGCCGCCATCTCGTTGATGGCCCGGGAAACGACGGCCATCTCCTCGATCCGGGGAGTGGAAAGGCGGTAAGAGAGATTGCCCCCGGCAAACTGGTCAACCCCCCGGCGCATCTCCTCCAGGGGCCGGGCCATGCGGCGCGACGCCCAGAAACTGACACCGGCGGCCATCAGGGCGATGAGGCCGCCCCAGATGAGAAGCTTGCCCCGGAGGGAATCGAGCTTGGCGTCGATGTCGGCCACGTTGACCGAGGTGCGGAGCACGGCGCCGACGCCGCCTTCTACCGTCACCGGGATGGCCACGTACATCATATCCTTTTCCAGCGTGGAACTGAAGCGGATGGCCGCGCCGGACGCACTGTGGAAGGCCCGGCTCACCTCCGGACGGTTGAGGTGGTTGTCCATGACGGCGGGGTCCTCCCGGGAATCCCCCGCCACCCGGCCGTCGGGGAGGATCACCGTCACCCGCGTATCGGCCGTCTCGGCCACCTCCTTGCAAATCCGGTCCAACGCCCCGGCATCCGGAGGGCTCAACGCATCGGCGATCTGCGGAACCAATAGCCGGGCCCGCTCCTCCAGACCGTCGGCGCTTTCTTCCAGAAAAAACCGGCGCATCACGTCCGTGGCGTACAGGCTCACCGCCGCCACCGACACCAGGGTGATCAGCAAATAAGACGGATAAAGCTGCCACAGCAGCCGCTTCCGCTTCCCGGCCATCTCACCCCCTTTCCGGAAGCAGGCGTGCTATCCGCCCCGCCTTTGTCCCTTTGTCCCTTTGTCCCTTTGTCCCTCTGTCCCT
>CAYPCE010000226.1:0-6160 GCA_964409085.1 uncultured Desulfobacteraceae bacterium
CCACCAGCGCCCAATCCGAGGACTATCTGAACCTGATCACGGTGAAAAGCATTACGGCCGGCGGGGCCATCGAGGTGGACGGCACCCTCTTCGGCAAAAAAGAGCCCCGGGTGGTGAGGATCAACCATTTCCGACTGGAGATGATTCCCCAGGGTCATTCGGCCATCATCCATAACCTGGACAAACCCGGCGCCATCGGCAGCATCGGCTCCACCCTGGGAAAACACGACATCAACATCAGCCGCATGCAGGTGGGCCAGGAGGAGGAAGGCGACAACAACATCATTTTTCTCCGTACGGACACCCCCATTCCGCCGGCGGTGGTGGAAGAACTCCGGAATTTACCCCTGGTGAAAACCGTCACGACCCTGGAACTGTGACATCCGTAAAGAGAGGCGACCATGACGGATCAACCCGAAAAAGAGAAAGAGTTTGTCATCAAGGACGACCCATCCGGCAGTGAGAGCGGCCAAGGACCGGGCGGCAAGACCTACCAGCTTCCCAAGATCGATTTCGCCACCTTCATCTTTTCCCTCAATTCATCGGTCTATGTCCAGTTGGGCCTGCTCGAAGATCCGGCCACCGGAGAGAAGGGCAAAAACCTGCCCCTGGCCAAGCAGACCATCGACATCCTGGCCATGCTGGAGGAGAAAACCCGCGGCAATCTGACCTCGGAAGAGGAGCAGATGCTCAAACACATGCTCTACGATCTCCGGATGTTGTACGTCAAGGAACGCGGATAGCGCTTCCCGGATGCCACATCCGACGCCATTATCAGAAAGGAGATCGACATGATCACCGGCCTTTGCGCCCCGGTGCGGAGCCGCCTCAAGGCGGCGGTTCCGTTTCTGGCCCTTCTGTTCCTGATCGCGGCGGGGGTGGTCCCTCCCCACCCGACGGCGGCCGCATCGCCCCCCCATGCCACCCCTGAAAACTTCAGTTCACTGGCGGCGACCACCAGCCCCGCGGTGGTCAATATCCGGACGGTGAAAACCCTCAATGGCGGCGGACGGGTGTTTCGTCATTTCCGCAATCCCTTCGGCGGGGACAATGCCGATCCCTTCAAGGAGTTTTTCGACCGGTTTTTTGGGGATGACGCCCCCCGGCGGGATTTTAAACAACGGAGTCTGGGGTCCGGATTTATCATCGATAAGGCGGGCTACATCGTCACCAACAACCACGTTATCGAAGATGCGGACCGGATCCAGGTCAAACTCAACGCCGGGGACGAATACGATGCCGAGATGATCGGACGGGATCCCAGCACGGATCTGGCCCTGATCAAAATCGATGCCGACAACGATCTCCCGGTGGTCCGACTGGGAGACTCGGACACCTTGAAGGTCGGCCACTGGGTGATGGCCATCGGCAGCCCGTTCGGCCTGGAACACACCGTGACCGCGGGCATCGTCAGCGCCAAGGGCCGGGTCATCGGCTCCGGCCCCTATGACGACTTCATTCAAACGGACGCCTCCATCAATCCCGGCAACAGCGGGGGACCGCTGCTCAATATGGCCGGCGAAGTCGTGGGCATCAACACCGCCATCGTCGCTTCCGGCCAGGGGATCGGGTTTGCCGTTCCGGTCAACCTGGCCCGGAACGTAATCACCCAGCTCAAGCGCCACGGAAAGGTCACCCGGGGATGGATGGGGGTCGCCATCCAGGATTTGTCACCGGAACTGGCCGATTACTACGGCCTCGATGAAGAACAAACCGGTGTGCTGGTCACCGACGTCTTCAAGGGAGACCCGGCCGACACCGCCGGCATCCAGCCCGGGGATATCCTCACCTCGGTGGATGGCCGGACGGTGGAAACCACCCGCGAGTTGACCCGTATCATCGCCAGCATCGGCGTGGGGGATCGGGCAACGATCCGCGGAATACGAGACGGCCGCAACAAAACCTTCACCGTCGAAATCGCCAAACGGGAAGAAGGCCGGATCCTGTCGCACCGGGCTCGTCCGGAAAGAACGGATCGCCTGGGCGTCCAGGTGGCCGACATCACCCCCGACATCGCCCGGCAATTCGACATTCGGACGGAGGAGGGGGTCATCGTCACCGATATTGCCGACGGCAGCCAGGGCGACCGGGCCGGTTTGATGACCGGGGACATCATCAAGGAGATCAACCACGAGGCCATCCATTCGGTGGACGATTACACCCGGGCCATCGAAAAGATGGAGACCGGCGAAACCATCCAGTTTTTCATCCGCCGGGCGGACAGGGGTTTTCTGGTGATCCGATTGACCCCGTAAGATGAAGATGCATCTCTCACCGGCCAAGGTCAACCTGTTCCTGGCGGTGACCGGGCGCCGTCCCGACGGGTACCATGAACTCGTCTCCCTCATGTGCCCCCTGGAACTGGCCGACCGGATCCACATCCGCGTGGGCGGCGGACCCATCACCGTTCACTGCGACCACCCGGATGTACCGGAAACAGGCGCCAACCTGGCCCACCAGGCCGCCCGGGGTTTTCTGGACGCCGCGTCCATCGACACCGGTGTCGATATCACCATCGACAAACAGATCCCGGTGGCCGCCGGCCTGGGGGGCGGCAGCAGCAACGCCGCCACCGTGCTCGCGGGCCTCAACCATCATTTCGGAGCCCCGCTGGCCCCGGCGGCCCTGGCCGAGCTGGCCCTCGGCATCGGCGCGGATGTCCCCTTTTTTCTCCTCAACCGACCGGCCCTGGCCACCGGCATCGGGGAGATCCTCCACCCCTTCGGCCCCCTCCCCCCCTACTCCATGCTGCTCCTCTGCCCCCCCTACGGCGTGTCCACCGCCGGGGTCTATAAAAATCTGAATTTGGCATTGACAAAATGTAAAAAAATCCATAAGAGTTACCCTCTTGAGAGTCAGGCTTTCGATGTGGACCGGCATCTTTGTAATGATCTCGAAGAGGTGGCCGGATCCATGCATCCTGACATCTACACGGCAAAGGCGACGCTTCTGGATGCCGGTGCGGCCGGCGCCCTGATGTCGGGCAGCGGCCCGACGGTTTTCGGGCTGTTCCCCGAAGCCGAGGCCGCCCGGAAAGCCGAGCACCGCATCGCCAAATTTCGGCAATGGCGGGTGCATCGGACCCGGCTGCGGGTGTAAAACCACCGCTTTTGCCGTCCCGGATCCCCCCGGACCGGGAAGGCGCTGATCTGCTGGGGCGTCGTCAAGTGGTAAGACACAGGATTTTGGTTCCTGCATTCGGAGGTTCGAATCCTCCCGCCCCAGCCATTTTGTTACCGAACGGGCGCAGTGTTCATAACCGAGGATGCCGTGATCGGACCGCAATCCTCCCAATTTGAGATACCGACAATTGACCATGAAGGACCTTGCCATATTCTCGGGGAACTCGACCCCGGCGTTGACCGAACGGATCTGCGGCTACCTCGACCTGCCGGTGGGCGGCGCGAAGGTGAAAACCTTCAGCGACGGCGAAATTCAGATCGAAGTTCACGACAACGTCCGGTTGCGGGACATTTTCATCGTCCAGTCCACCTGTTCGCCGGTCAACGACAATCTGGTGGAGCTTCTTCTGATGCTCGACGCCCTCAAACGCGCGTCGGCCAAACGGGTCACCGCGGTCATCCCGTACTACGGGTACGCCCGCCAGGACAAAAAGGTCGCCCCCCGGGTCCCCCTCAGCGCCAAGCTGACCGCCAATCTGATCACCACGGCCGGGGCCAACCGGGTCATCACTATGGACCTCCATGCCGGCCAGATCCAGGGGTTCTTCGACATCCCCGTGGACAACCTCTTCGCCGCCCCCGTCTTTCTGGAGTATATCAAAACCAACTTCGATAACGAGGACCTGGTGATCGTCTCCCCGGACGCCGGTGGCGTGGAACGGGCCCGGGCCTTCGCCAAACGCCTCAATGCGAGCCTGGCCATCATCGACAAGCGGCGGGATTCCCCCAACAAGGCCAAGGCCATGGCGGTCATCGGCAACGTCGCCGACAAGGTGGCCATTATCCTCGACGATATGGTCGATACCGCCGGCACCCTCACCGAGGCGGCATCGGCCCTTATCCAGAATGGCGCCACGACGGTCCATTCCATGTGCACCCATCCGGTGCTCTCCGGCCCGGCCGTGGATCGGATCTCAGGCTCGGAACTGAGCACCCTGGTGGTGACCGACACCGTCCCCCTCAAATCCAACGCCGCCGACTGTGGCAAAATCAAGGTGCTCTCCATCGCGGAACTGGTGGGAGAAGCCATCATCCGCAGCCACCGGGGAGACTCGGTCACCTCGCTTTTCGTGTAGCGAATGGCGAGAACAATTCTATTCGACGCAAGGAGGAACGTTTCTTGGAATTCATAGAAGTCAAAGCAGATGTCAGAGAACGATTCGGTAAAGGGCCCTCCCGGACCCTGCGCCGGGAAGGAAAGGTGCCCGCCGTTTTCTACGGTCGGGAAGCCGCCCCCATCCACCTTTCCCTCGATGCCAACAACCTGGGCAAGATCATTCGGGACGGCGGGTATTCCCAGGTGATGCGCCTTGTCATTCAGGACGGTCCCAAGACCACCAAGACCGTCATGTTCAAAGAGGTGCAGACCCATCCGGTCTCCATGGACCTGGTCCACGCCGATCTGTACGAGATCTCCATGGACCGGAAAATCACCGTCAATGTGCCCGTCAACACGATCGTCACCGAAGGAGAGGAGTGCAAAGGCGTCGAGGAAGGCGGCATTCTTCAGATCATCCGCCGGGAACTGGAGGTCTCCTGTCTCCCGAACCAGATCCCGGACGCCATCGACATCGATATCACGAACCTGGGCATCGGCGACGCGGTCCACATTGAAGAGATCCAACTGCCGGAAGGGGTCGAGGTGGACTGGGACGTCAACTTCACCGTGGTCAGCATCGCGGCGCCCATGAAGGAAGAATTGCCGGAGGAAGAGGAAGAAGAAGCCCTTGAAGGCGAAGAGGGCGAAGAAGGAGAAGCGGCCGAAGGGGGCGAAGAAGGAGAAGCGGCCGAAGGGGGCGAAGAAGGCTGATCCTGACGGACGGGACGCCGGATTCGCGATATGGCGGGCTCCCCCCTAACCCTCGTGGTCGGTCTCGGCAACCCGGGACCGAAATACGATGCCACCCGCCACAACGTCGGATTCATGGTTGTCGACGAACTGGCGGCAACGTATGGCATCCGCCTGGAGCCCAAAAGCCGATTCGACGCACTGGTGGGGCGGGGGAACATCGAAGGAAGCCCCACGGTGCTGGCCAAGCCCCTCTCCTATATGAACCGAAGCGGGATTCCCACCCAGCGGATCGCCGCTTATTTCCGGATATCAAGCAAGGATCTGGTGGTCGTCCATGACGACATCGATCTGACGTACGGAAGAATCAAAATCAAAGAGAAAGGAGGTCACGGCGGACACAATGGTTTGAAATCTCTGATCGAAGCCTTTGGAAACGGGGATTTCGCCCGAATCCGGATCGGCATCGGTCGCCCGGAGACCGGCCATGGCGTGACCGGCCATGTGCTGGGGAAGTTCCATTCAGCAGAATGGACGAGCCTGGCGCGGATCATCGAACGGTCCCGGGAAGCGGCAGTCAGTATCCTTTGTCACGGGACAAAGGAGAGCATGAACGTCTTTAACCGTAAAGATCTGTTAACCTAAAGTAGATGGAGGGAAAGAATGCAAACATTTCTGGCCAATGTACCCCTGTACAGCACCCTGATCGGCGTCCTCGGCGTTGTCTTTGCGATTCTGCTCGCGCAGGTGGTAAAAAGCGCTCCGGCGGGCAACGAGCGCATGCAGCAAATCGCCAACGCCATCCAGGAAGGCGCCATCGCCTATCTGAACCGGCAATTGATCAGCGTCGCCATCGCCGGCGGCATTATCTTCATCATCATTGCCTGGTCCCTGGGCTCCTACACCGCCTTCGGCTTCCTCATCGGGGCAGCGGCCTCCTACCTGGCCGGCTACATCGGGATGCGGGTGTCCGTTATCGCCAATGTCCGGACCGCAGAAGCCGCCCGTCTCGGGGGGCTCCCCGCCGGTCTGTCCATGGCCTTCAAGGGCGGCACCGTGACCGGTCTTATGGTCGCCGGGCTGGCCCTGACGGCGGTCGCCGGCTACTTCACCTTCCTGATCCAGAGCGTCGAAATGGGAACGCGTGAAGCGGTCATCGCCCTGGTGGCCCTCGGATTCGGCGGCAGCC
>CAYPCE010000227.1:0-6157 GCA_964409085.1 uncultured Desulfobacteraceae bacterium
ACCCCCCGCTCCAGCGTCCCGGCGGTTTCGATGACGGCGTGGATGATCTGGAGCACATCCAGGTCGCGCTGGAACCGGCGGTCCGTTTCCATCAGGTTTTCCATCGCGTTGTGGACCCTGGCGTACGCGGCCATGGCGGTTTCTTTCCGTTCCTTTATGTCCGTCTCCTGATTCCGGATGAATTCGCCGATCCGGGCGCGCAACGCCCGGAAATGGGCCTTGCTCTCGGCCTGGCGCACCCGTTCGGCGATATCGTTCATGGTCTCGGCGTCTCCGATCTCCTGGCGGAGGGCGATGGCCTCGGCGGTGGCGTTTTCCTCCCATTCATGAAGGACTTGGACCATCTCCTCGATCCGCGCCAGCTGCTCCGGGCGGTTCGAGAGGATGGATTCGAGGGCCTCGATTTCGTTTTGAAGGCGCGCTTTTACTGTTTGATAAGATGTCAGCAGATCCGATGCCCCGGACAAGAGGAATCCCCTCACTTCGGCGCTCATCGTGAATACAATGGAAGCGATTCGTCCGGTCCGGTGGAGAATGTCGTGGGTTTCTTCGACCCACTGGTCGGTACCGCGTTGTCGGCTCATGCTGTTGTAAGTCATACCGAACAGGAGGACGAAGAGGAGCAGGGGGCAACAGATGCCCGCAATGATCCTGGTTTTAAATCCGAAACGGTGGAGCATGGTCTACCTCAATGGGGGTGGATCGTCAGATACGGTTTGCCCCTCAATAACAAAAAATGATCGGAACCGACAGATTTTTGTGCGGTCGCGCCGGGATCCGGGGGCCACGGACGGGTGCTGCCGCGTGTTTCCGAAAACTCTGTTTGACAGTTCGCCGGTGTTTGTAATAAGACCTACAGTCAAGGCGGCGCCATTGGGGCATCGATCCCAAATCACGACCATTATTTTCCGATTAGCGAGAAGATTCCATGAAAACCGGAGAAAATGAACACCGACGTTTGGAGCGTTTTGGACTCGGCCTTCCATCCCAGGTGCAGGTCTCGGAGGAAACGGAAGGCGATGGAGTGATGGCCATGGAGACCCGGAACGTGTGTGCCGGGGGGGCTTTTTTCAAAACCGACCAGGTGCTGGATGAGGGAACGGAGGTGGCCATCGATCTGGTCCTGCCCCTGGACGAGTTGAAAAAGCTGGATGGCCGGCGCACCCTCGTCAAAGTGTCCGGGGTGGTGATCCGGACCGAAGACGAAGGCATGGCCGTTCAATTCAACCGGCGGTTCAAGCTGGTTCCCATGACCAGCGACGATGGCGGGCCGTCGGAAACCCCTTAAAGGGTCCTTCCGAGTCCCGCTTGTTCCCATCCGTTTCCGCACCGGGAAAAGCTCGGGCCGCGGTCGATAACTGAAGACACCGAAACAGGGCCTGCTGTCCGCTTCCGAGGATGGCAGGCCCCGGACCGTGCATCCACCGGTCGGTACAAGGGCTGTTCCCCCGTCGACCCGCGTGGACCCGACAATGGGTTGCCACCCCACCATTTATCCCCCGGCGAATTTTCCAACCCCTGGATGGGGAACCCGGCCCTCCCTTCCCCAGCGATCCGTTATCCCCTTTTCATCGATTCTCAGTCTTCGATGGAAGTATATTTCAAGTAATAATTCTCCGCCGGACGGGGCCGGTAATCCCTGACCTTGGGGTGGATGGCCTCGAAGGTGACCGGTTCGTAGAGATAGATGAATGGCGGGTTTTCCTGCATATAGCGCTGGAGTTCCCCGTAGAGTTTGGCCCGGGCCTCGTCGTCCATGGTTCGGCCGATCTTGTCCAGCAGCTTTCGGATCTTGGGATCGGACCAGGCGGAGAAGCTGGCGTCCATGCCACCCAGGGCGCCCTTGAGCCGGGGCAGGGCTTCGCCGGTGGCCTCGGACCAGGAGTCGCCGAAAAGGGGGGGCAGCTGCTTTTTGCTTTCCAGGTCCCAGAATTTCCCCGCTTCCATCAGGGAGAGGTCGGTTTCGATGCCCACGGCCTCCAGATATTCCTGGACGGCCCTGCAGACCCTCTCGAAATGGGGGTAGGCGCCCGAAGGGCAGGCGAGTGCCATGGAGAAGCCGTCCCCGTATCCGGCGGCGTCCAGGAGTTCCCTGGCCTTTGCCGGGTCGTACCCAAAGGGCTCGATCTCATCGTCATATCCCCAGTTTCCGGGGGTGATGAGCCCGGTGGCCCGGCGGCCGTATCCGTCGAACAGGGTGTCGAGTATGGCCTGGACGTCCACGGCATCGTTCATGGCTTTTCGGACCCGGGGGCTTTCCGTGGGCTTTCCCTTGCCCGAGGTGAGATTGTTGAAGGCGATGTAGTAGACCCGGTCCACCGGATAGTTGATCATCTGCACGTCCCGTGCGGACTTCAGGGCCTCGGCCTCCTCGGAACCGAGCCGCGTGACAATATCGGCTTCTCCGCTCTGGATGGCGGCCATCCGGGCGGTCGAATCGGGGATGGGCCGGAAGATAAGGGTTTTTACCTTGGGGTAGCCATCTTCCCAGTAATCAGGATTGGCTTCGAAAAGGATTCGGTCGCCCTTTTTCCAGTCCTTCAAGACAAAAGGGCCGGTGCCAATGGGGTGGTTGAGGAAGCCGTTTTCGCCCATCTGCTGATAATACCGGGGCGGGATCATGGCCCAGTATTCCGCCAGCACCCGGAGCAGCAGCGGGCTGGGGCCGTCGGTGCCGATCTTGACAGTGTAGTCGTCCACCTTTTCGACGTATTTGGCCAGGGCGAATTTTTCTCTCCATTGCGTTTTTTCCTGCCGGCCCCGTTCCCAGGTGGCCACCACGCTGTTGGCGTTGAATTTCTCGCCGTTGTGGAATTTGACGTTTTCGCGTAGCTTGAAAGTGTATTCCGTGCCGTTTTTGGAGACGGTCCAACTTTTGGCCAGGGCCGGCACGAGCTTGCCGCTGTCGTCAATCCAGGTCAGGGAGTTGAACATCTGCCAAGCCACGTTGTGGGCGTTGCGCTCCGCCCCCTTAGGCAGATCGATGGCGTTGGGCATGGTGGTGATGGCCACCCTCAAGGTTCCCTGGGGAGCGGATATGGCCGTCACCGGCATGATCACGATCACGACCAGCAGCACCAGGATGGGGCAGCAGCGTCTCGTCATGGGAGTACCTCCTTGGTTGTGCAGGGGAATATTCGCTTCATGTGGGGTATTGTCGACATCGGGGATTCACTGTAAACTATCATCAGGGGAGAATCAAGAATTTATCATGGACGCTACCGCCATGGGATGGTGTTGAGTGAACCGGAATGAGCATCCGATATCAAGATCGAAGCCGCCGGCCCTCTCGTTTCCGGCGACCCTGCATCGGCGGAATATCTATGTTCTGCCGACCCGCTACGGACTGCTCTTTGTCGCGATCCTGGCGGCCATGTTGTTGGGCGCGTTGAACTACAACAATAACCTGGGGTTTCTTCTCACCTTTTTACTGGGGGGCATGACGTTCGTTTCGATTTTGTATACCGTGCGGAATCTTTCAGGAATGTCGGTGGTCTCGGTTCGCTCCCGGCCCGTGTTTGCCGGGGAGACGGCCGCTTTCACATTCATGCTGCGGACTCCGATCCCCATCCGGCCCGCAGTCCGGTTCGCCTTTCCCGGGATGCCCGAAGTCCATCGAGACCTGCCGGCGGGGACCGACACCACGGTCACCTTGAAAGGGACCGCGGCGCGCCGGGGCCTTTTGCAGCCGGGAGTGTTGACCATCAGTTCCCGGTTTCCCCTGGGGCTTTTCCGCTCCTGGTCTCGGCTCAACCTCCCGGTGGAATGCCTTGTCTATCCCAGGCCTTTTTCGGGGCCTCTGGTGCTGTCGGACGGGCCGTCGGAAACCGGTGAAGAGGGGAGTCGGCCCGTGGGCCCGGGGGCGGAGGATTTCCAGGGGTTGCGGCCGTATCAGCCGGGCGATCCCCTGCAGCACGTCTCCTGGAAGACGTTTTCCCAGGGCCAGGGGGTGTTCACGAAGCAGTTCACGGCCCAGCGGGGGGCAGCCGTGCAGTTGGAATGGGCACGGCTGAGGGACCGGGATCCGGAAGTCCGCCTCTCCCGCCTCTGCCACATGGTCCTCGATGCCCACCGACGCCGTCTGCTCTATGGTCTGCGGATTCCCGGCGTCGAGATCCCCCCGGATTGGGGCGAGGCCCACAAACACGAATGCCTGCGGGCGCTGGCCCGATACGGGCTCCCCGTGGCCCGTCCGTGAGGCCCGGGAGCGGACATGTACCGGCCCTCATCACCGCCCTGGGAGTGGCCATTCTGCCCCATATCCTGCGGCTGCCGCCCTGGATCGTTCTCTGGTGCGGGGGACTGTGGGGATACGGGGTCCTGGCGGCGCGGTACGGATGGCGCCGGCCGGGCCGGGGGCTGCGGACCGGGTTGACCCTGGCCGGCATCTTCGGGGCCCTCGTCTCCTTCGGCCATACCCTGGGCGGCGATGCGTTCGTGGGGCTGCTGGCGGTCATGGCGGGCCTCAAGCCCCTGGAGATGGCCTCCCACCGGGACCGGATGGTCACGGCGTTTCTGGCCTATTTCATCGTCATCACCAGTCTTTTCGCCTACGAGACCCTCTCCATGACCCTTTATATGGGCCTTTCCGTGCTGGTGACCACGGCGGTGATCATCCGCCTGAATCATCCCGGGGGCGCCCTGATGTCCCATCTTCGGCTGGCAGGGGCCATCATGGCCCAGGCCCTTCCCCTGACGATCATCCTGTTTTTTCTCTTTCCCCGAATCCAGGGGAGTCTGTGGGGCGTGCCCCAGGAGACCCGGGCCCGGTCCGGGTTTTCCGACACCTTGAGTCCGGGCCGGGTTTCCCGGATGGTCCAGAGCGAGGCGGTCGCCTTCCGGGCCCGGTTCCAGGGAGATGTGCCCCGCCGCAGCCGGCTCTACTGGCGGGGGATCGTCTTCTACGATTTCGACGGCCGCAACTGGCAATGGACATTGCGGGCCCCCGTGCCCATGGATCCCCTGAAGGGGGAGGAACCGGCCACCTACACCATCGGCCTCGAACCCCATCAGGACCGATGGCTTTTCGCCCTGGACCTCCCCGCAACCGACCCGGACATCGCGCGGTTGTTTCCGGACTATACCCTGATGCGACGGGGCCGGGTGCGGCGGAAACTCCATTACCGGCTCACTTCCCTCATGACTTACAACACCGGCCCCCTCCATCTGCGGGATCGGGAAGTGGCCCTGGCACTGCCCCAGGGGGGCAATCCCCGGAGCCGAGCCTTGGCCGGAAGATGGGCCGCCAGTGCGGCTGATCCTGAAGAGATCGTCGATGCGGCCCTCCGGATGATCCGGGAGGAACCGTTTGGTTACACCCTGTCGCCGCCGCCGCTGGAAACGGATATCATCGATGGGTTTCTGTTCAGGACACGGCGCGGCTATTGTGAGCATTATGCCGCTGCCTTCGCCTTTCTCATGCGCGCTGCCGGGGTCCCGGCCCGGGTGGTGGGGGGGTACCAGGGGGGGACGCAAAATCCCTACGGGAATTATGTCACGGTCCGGCAGTCGGACGCCCACGCGTGGACGGAGGTCTGGCTGGAAGGCGATGGGTGGGTCCGGGTCGATCCCACCGCCGCCGTGGCCCCGAGCCGCATCGAAGAGGGGGTGGCGGCGGCCCTGGCCCCCGGAGAGGCGCCCGATTTCCTGTCCGGGGGTCGTTTCGGGGACGATTTCCAGTTGTGGCGGGCGATCCGGGACGGATGGGATGCAGTCAATATCGCCTGGGATATGGGGTTTGCCGGTTACGCCTTTGAACAGCAGCAGTCCCTGTTGAAACGGATCGGCATCGACCTGCGGTCCTGGAAGGGGCCGGTCCACGCCCTCCTGCTGGCCTTCGGGCTCATCGCCCCCATCGCCGTGGGGTTCGGCATCCGGCTTTTCCGGAAACCGCGGGCGGCAGCGGACCCGGTCCGGGAGATCTACGCATCTTTCTGCCGGAAGCTGGCCCGGGTCGGTCTGGAGCGGGAGCCCCATCAGGGCCCGGTGGCCTACGCCCGTCGGATCGGCGACCGGAGACCCGACCTGAAGAGGTCGGCCCGGGAGATCGTCGAGCACTATGTCCAACTCCGTTACGGCGGGGCCGGCATAACGGAGGCGGAACTGGAGGCGTTCCGGCGGCGGGTCCGGCGTTTCCAGCCGGACCGGCGGGCCGAAC
>CAYPCE010000228.1:0-6093 GCA_964409085.1 uncultured Desulfobacteraceae bacterium
GCCGAGGAAAACCAGGCCTTGAGGTAGTCCTTTTTGACCAGGAAGACCTTGATGCCGATGAGGCCCGCCACCGACAGGGCCGGGACCAGGAAGAGGACCGGGTTGTTGAAATAATTCTCGTAGAGCCGGGTTTCGACCTTTGTGGCCGCCAGAAAGAGGACCGCGACCACCAGAAGGACCGGCCACAGCCGGTGGGCCGTCAGGATGGCCCGGTGGTAGAGGGCGCCCTCGGTCCGGATGGTCAGCCACAGGGCCCCGTGGACCATGAAAAGGCAGAGGAACAGCACGCCCCCCAGCAGGCCGTAGTCGTTGAGCAGGTAGAGCAGGTGGCCGTGGTAGACATTGTTCTCCCCCAGGGGCAGTCCCTGGAAGATGTTGGCGAAGGCCACGCCGAAGAGCAGGGCCGGGATTGCGCTGCCGAAGAAGATGCACATGTCCCACAAAAAGCGCCAGTCCTTGTGGTCGATCTTGGACCGGAACTCGAAGGCCACGCCCCGGAAAATCAGGGCGAACAGGATCAGCAGCAGGGCCGTGTAAAGGGACGAAAACATCACCGAATAGACCAAAGGGAATGCGGCGAAGGTGACGCCGCCGGCGGTGATCAGCCAGACCTCGTTGCCGTCCCACAGCGGCCCCAGGGAGTTGATCATGATCCGCTTGTCTTCATCGGTTTTGCCCAGGAACGGGTAGAGGGTCCCGACGCCGAAGTCGAACCCGTCCGTCATGAAAAAGATCGCCCACAGCAGCCCCCACAGTAGAAACCACGTCGTTTGCAATGCCATTGTTACGCCTCCCTAAGCGAAGAAGAAGATACCGCCGTTTTCGCCGGTTCCGGGCCCTTTTTGATGTGCCGGGCCATGAGGTAGAATCCGGTGACACCCAGCAGACCGTAGACGAGGATGAACGCCGCCAGCGAGACAAAGACCTGATAGCCCGCCACCGGCGAGACCGCGTCGGACGTCTTCATCAGCCCGTAGACGATCCATGGCTGACGGCCCACTTCGGCCACGATCCAGCCCAGTTGATTGGCGATGTAGGGCAGCGGGATGGCCAGGAGCATCACCCAGAGGTAGGTGGGATGGTCCACCAGGCGGTCTTTGAAGAAGAGCCCGACGATGGTCAGAATGGGAAAGAGCATCCCAAGGGCCACCATGCCGCGGAACGAGATCATGGTCAGCAGCACCGGCGGCCGCTCCTCCTTGGGGAAATCCTTGAGGCCGATCACTTCGGCGTCCGGGTCGTGGTGTCCGAGAAAGCTGAGCATGCTGGGGATGGTGCCGAACTCCACGATGTTCCGTTCGTTTTTTTCGTCCGGGATCACCAGCATGTGGATGGGGGCGTTGGGAACGGTCTCCCAGTGGGACTCCATGGCGGCCAGCTTGCTGGGCTGGACCTCGGTGACATGAATCGCATGCTGGTCCCCCTCGATGACGATGAAGATGGAGGCGATCAACCCCACCACGAGGCCGATCTTGAAAGACCGGGTGAAAAAATCGACGTGCTGTTTCTTGAGCAGGTGATAGGCGCTCACCCCCATCACGAAAAAAGCGGCCAGAATGAACGCCCCCGCCACGACGTGAAGGAACATGTAGATGGCGAAGGGATTGGTCACCACCGCCATGAAATCGACGAGTTCGGCCCGGCCGTTGCGGATGGTGTAGCCGACGGGGTGTTGCATCCAGCTGTTGGCGATGAGGATCCAGACGGCGGACAGGAGGGACGCCCCGGCGATCAGCCACATGACCGCCGCGTGGGCCTTGGCCGAAATCTTGCGCCATCCGAAGATCCAGACGCCGATGAGGGTCGATTCCAGGAAAAAGGCCGCCGTGGCTTCGATGGCCAGCAGGGAGCCGAAAATGTCGCCGACATAGGCGGAGTACCGGGACCAGTTGGTGCCGAACTGAAATTCCAGGGTGATGCCGGTGACCACGCCCAGGGCGAAGTTGATCAGGAAAATCTTGCCCCAGAATTTGGTCATCCGGAGGTAGGTTCCGTCCCCGGTGCGGGCGTACTTCGTCTCCATGTATGCCACCAGAACCGACAGCCCCAGGGTCAGGGGGACGAAGAGAAAATGGAACATGGTCGCCGCGGCGAATTGCAGGCGGGAGAGGAAAAGGGCATCCATGGTGATATCCTCCAACAGATGGAAACAGTGGAGATCGATGAACCGGCGGCCCGGCAAGGGGGCGGAGGCGCCCGAACGGGAAATCTCCCCGGACCCCGGTTCCGATTCCAGTTCCGGGGTCCGGGGCGGTCATCTATCGCCCGATATTGTTATTTCGACGCCGCATCGAGGGAGCATTGCGTAAAGTCGATGGGTTTGCCGCACGAATCGCATTTGTGAGACTTGTCGAATTCGTCCGAAAAGATCTCTTTCTGGGCCCCGCACTCGGGGCAGTTGCAGGTAAAGGCTTCCAGGTTCCTGAAGGATTCGAATCCGGGGCAGTGCGCCGGCGTGGTTGCTGCGTTGGCCATGGGTTACCTCCTCTTGTTCAGGTTCAGTATTTGGGGTCAGTCGTCGGTCCGGCGGTCAGGCCTTCAGCTTTTCGGCGATCTCGCGGCCGTAATCCTGGGCCATTTTGACGCCGCCGCCGAGGGAACTGGATTTCAATCGAAGGGGGCCGCTTACCATCTTCATCTTGAACACGTTTTTCATGGTGTCGAAGATGCGGTCCGGCGCTTCGCCGCTCCAGCCGAAGGCGCCGAAGGCGCCCCCGACCTTGCCCTCCAACCCGGCCTTTTCGGCCAGGAAAAGGAGGCCTTTCATCTTCTGCAGCATGTCGCCGTGGTAAGTCGCCGAGCCCAGAACCAGGGCGTCGTACCCGGTCAGTTCCGATTCGCTTTTGATCTTGTTGGCATTGACCGCCGAAACCTCCACCTCCGACATCCGGAGGCCTTCCGCGATCAACTCGGCGATCTTCTGGGACTCGCCGGTCCGCGTCGCAAAAACAACGAGTGCATTGGGCATCGTTGGGCTCCTTCGCTGTGACTATCCGATCCGCTTGTCAACGCCTTCCACCTGACAATCCGGCGTGTAGCAGGTATTGTCGAGGAATTCGCATTTTGTCTTGCAGGACGGGCACTCTTCCGGCGGCTTGTCGGCCTCCAGGGAGTACCCGCAGTTGCTGCATTTCCAACTGGCCATGGGATCACCTCCTGTTTGATGTTTTTCCGGGGGACATCGCCGGCGTCGCTATGCCTTCCACAAACCGTGAAGGTTGCAATATTCCCGGGCCGTCACCTGGGTCGCCTGGATGGGAAATACCGCTTCCGGGGCCTCTCCGGGGTTGAGAAACTGCCGGTAGGCCTTGCCGTCGGCGATGATCTCGATCCACTCGATGTAGTGTTTCTCTTCCATGGGATGGGCCACGCTGCCCACCGCCACCTTGATGCCGTCGGCGGTCTGCTCGATCACCGGCACGTGCTTTTCCTTGGCCGCGTCCACCGTATTCTCGGTCATGCGCTTCATGGGTTCGCCACAACAGACCAACTCGCCAGCACCGCCGGTCAGGACTTCCACGATATTGCCGCATGCGTCGCACTTATACACTTCCAGTCTTTCCGCCATTTGATCTCTCCTTGTCTACCAATTGGGTTGATAATGTCAATTGCGCAATGGATGCGCTGCCACACCGGTACAGGATGCCCTTTCTGCCCGCCGTGTCGCGTCACCCTTTGCCGTATCGAAACTAGCGGGATGTATCTTATCACATCGGCCGGGCCGGATGCAAAATCAATTCTATATCCGCCCGATGTGACAGGGTTTTTTCATCCGCCGGTCAGGGCGTCGGCGGCCCGTCAACTCCGGGCCACCACCTGGCATGCCGGGCAGATGCCGAAAAAATCGAGGCGCTGCCCCACGATCTCGTATCCGGTTTTGTCCGAGAGTTCTCCGGACAGGCCCTCGAAGGTTTCGATATCCGGATCGGTCACCCGCTCGCATTTGATGCAATACAGATGCGGATGGGGCGACGGGTTGAACCCGTCGTACCGGCTTCTGCCCCCGCTGAAATTGAGTTCCATCACTTCGCCGATCTCTTTGAGCAGCGTCACGGTTTTGTAGATGGTGGCCAGGCTGGTCATGGGAAAATCGGCCTTCACCCGTTCGTAGATCTGGTCCACGGTCGGATGTTCCCGGCTCTGGGCCAGCACTTTGAGCACCGCGCGCCGCTGCGGCGTCATACGGTATTCCAGCGCTTTCATGCGCTCGGTCATGGTATCGAGTCGTTCCTCTGGTGTTTCCACGGGCATCCCTCCTGTCAGGAACGCGGCCGTCCCCGGCGTATGGGGGAGGCCGCCATCCTTTTAAGAATTATTTTTTATAAAAAGTAATACCATATTATGGAACACTGTCAAGGGAAAAACGGCGAGAGGTCGATGGGGGAAAGGGGGCCGGGTAAAGGGGCCGGACACAAAAAAGGCACCGCGAACCGAATGCCCGCGATGCCCTCGCTATGGGATTGATCTGCCGTTACAGCTTATTGACGTTCTTTGCCGCCGGCCCCCGGTTTCCCTCTTCCACCTCAAAATTGACACGGTCGCCTTCCGAAAGGGTCCTGAAGCCTTCCATATTGATGGCGGTGTGGTGTACGAACACATCTCCACCCTCTTCCTTCTCGATGAAGCCGTACCCCTTTTTGTCGCTAAACCATTTTACGACCCCACTCTCCATAACTCAAACCTCCTTACAAATACAGATCATTCCACTAATGGCCCCGACCCGATCGGCCCCGCAATGGAACACGCCTGGGACCGGAACCGGCCTCCTCATGCCGCCCTGCGGGGTTTTGGACGACCCTTCTGGCCGGGCAGCAATGAGATAAGGCTTCTTTAGTATACTTTTTTCAAAATATCAATACACAAAAACAGATTTTCCGGCGAGCGGGGCCGGCGACGCCACACAACCATCATGATCCCGCCGGGCGACGGACGGCCAGGCTGAGGTAACGGTTCCCTTTGACCGGCCGCCACTGTTTTCGCTGGCGCATCCGGTCACCCCGGTAGGACTGGATCATGAACCGGACCTTCCGGGATACCGTGTCCCCGAAAAGCACCCGATACCGGGGATGGTTGAAAACCGCCCGGATGCCGTAGGACCCGGGGGTCCACCAGACCGGGCTCCCGGTGCCCAGCCAGAATCGGACGTACCGAAGGGGCCGGAAATTCCGCGCCGACCCGATGACGCGGAGGGTCTCGGCCACATCCGCCCCATCGCTGCCGGGAAACTGAGCGATCAGATTGGAATTGCTTTTGATTCCCAACTCCTCGCCCCACTTCATAATCTCCAGGTTCCGGATCGCAGTGGTTCCCTTGTTCAGCTTTTGCAGCAGGCGGGTGGACAGCGCCTCGATCCCGATCTGGACCTCCCGCAGCCCGGCATCGGCCAGTTTTCGCAGGGTTTCCCGCGAGGTGGTGCCCCGGATCTCACCGAACAGATCCAGATCCATGCTGAGACGGGCCAGGCCGTCAGAGATCGCTTCAGAGCGGTCCGTCGGCAGCGCATTGTCCATGAACGCCACCGAGAGGAGCTGGTGGCTCCGGGTCAGGTGGGCCACCTCGTTGACGGTCTGCTCGACGGCTTTCGCCCGGTACCCTGGCCATTGCAGGTTGAGGTTGCAGAACGCACAGCCGCCGGGGCGATGGTCCCCACGATGCGCCCCCCACCAGCAGCCCCGGGAGATCTCCACCGGCAGGGTGGGGAAAAAACCGCTGGTCCGGCGGCAGTTGGGCCAGATGCTGGAAATACGCACTGTAGTCGGGGACCGGCGACGCCGCCAGGTCGGTCATCTGGCAGAAAGGGACGCCATCGCCGGCATCGGGGCGGTTCCGAGTCACGATACCGGGGCCGGGATCCAGGGATGCGATATCGCCGGAACGGCGCAGATGGGCCACCAGACGCGCCAGTGGCCGTTCGCCCTCTCCGATGATCACGGCATCGATTTCCGGAAAGGCTTCGAAAAGGTCTCGGGATCCGCTGCCGGAAAGGGTCGATCCGCCCACCACCATTGGCAGCGCCGGGAACCGTGCCTTGATCTTCCGAATAAACCCTCATGATAGCCCTTGTTTTCACCCCCGTGCATGAAAATGGCTCTT
>CAYPCE010000229.1:0-6076 GCA_964409085.1 uncultured Desulfobacteraceae bacterium
TGAAAAGTCCGTGTCATGTCTTCCGACATTCAGACGTTTGCCGTTCAATACGATATAATCACCATAACCCATTTTATTTCCTCCTCAATGCTCATCGCCAGTTCGGAAAAACACTTTGGAGTACAAAAACGTAGTGAAGCGGATTTTTTTCTTCCGAAATCCGCTTCGTTTCATTTTAGCATTCCAAAATTCTCATATTTTACGTTTTTTCAATCCAATAATTATCGCCACACAACAGGATTAGCTTCCAATGATATCCCTCAAAAACCTGTCCCAGTCACCAGGAAAATTATAACCGGTTGTCCTCAGCGCCCCATCTGTTTCCGGACCGTAGATACCGTCAACCTCAATATCCTGACTGAAAATCTCATTCAATGCGCGCTGCGCGAAGATCGTCAGCGATCTCACCCTCCGCCATCCGGGCGCTCTTGAAAGATCGCAATGCCAGTGATCACGGTGGTACAAATTGTAGTCATAATTCAAAACCGTGCCGAATACTTGCCGTAAGGTGGCTTCAATTTTCAGGTAAAACCCCCAATCATTCGGGGCACTCAGGGCCATATAATGGTCTGCATCGCTGATCCAGAAACCGTCCACATCAATGGCAATGCCTTGGCTGTGGGTTCCGGGTTTATCCACATACAGTCCTGCGCTTAAAATGTAGTTGGGCGGGCGCATCACCCGGGGCAAATGACCTGCCCATTGATTCAATGCATCTTGTAATTCCTGACTGCCGTAAAACCGCCTGCCATCAGGATCAGGTTCCAATTCTCCGTAACTATTGCCTAAACGATCATAGGCCAGCTTGTAGCCCCCGGCATGGGTAATTGCGATTAAAGCCATGATTCCTCCTTTCTGTTTTTTTATTTTCTTTGGACATTAAATATCATCATATCATCACTATATCAATCGGCAAATAATGTTTAAATATGATCAGCCTATTGTTAGCAATGCTTACCAAAATATTTATCCCTAAAAATACACTGATGCGGATCATGTATTCACTTTTCACCAAAGCCATGTTTTTCATTCTACATACACGATTTTATTTTGTTTTGCAGCAATCCATTTCAGAGTCTATAAATATTAATAAATATAAGCGAGTTAACCAATTACCATGCGATTGTACAGCCAAAATAGAAATGAAAAACTATTCCAATTGATAAAATTCGGCACAGCTACAAGCCCGATGAATTTCCAACAGGCGGCTTCCGCCCCCACTGCAACCCCACCACAACCCCAAACAACACCACCCCAACCGCATCCGCCCAGTACTCTGGCCAGAACAACCCGGCCGCCGCCAGCCAGAACAGAACCGTCTCCGGCCACGTCGCCTTTCTCAAAAAAAACCGGTCCATCCCCGACGCAAAGGCGATCAGCCCCATCATGGTCACCACAATCGCCAGCCAGACTTCCCAATGTAACAGCTCGTATTCCCCGCCCATCCCCAACAAAGGCCGGTAGGCCATGATCAGCGGGATGATGTACAGCCCCTTGGCCAGCTTCCACGACGTAAACGCCGTCCGCATGGGGTTGGCCCTCGCCACGCCGGCGCCGGCGAAGCTGGCCAGGGAGACCGGGGGCGTGACGTTGGCGTCCTGGGAGTACCAGAAGACGATCATGTGGGTAACCACGATGGGGACCCCCATCTCCAGCAGCGCCGGCCCCGCCAGCGTCGCCAGCACGATATAACTGGCCGTCACCGGCAGCCCCATGCCCAAAACCAGGGACGCCGCTCCGATGAGCAAAATCGCCAGGGCCTTGATCCCCATGCTCAAATCCAGCACCAAACTCGAAAACTTCAGTCCCATGCCGGTGAGGGTCACCATGCCGACGATGATCCCGGCCGCGGCGCAGGCCACCGAGACCATGATGGCGTTGCGGGCGCCGCTTTCCAGGGCCTTGAGGATCATTTTGCCCTCCCGCAACGCGAACCGGCCCGCCGACTCTCTTTTCTTGTGCCCCACCGTATCCTGGGGAGGGGGATGGCCCATCGCCCAGCGGATGCTGTTGGCCGCCAGGCTGGCGGCCAGCGTGGCCATCACCGCCACGAATCCGGCCATCATGGGCGAATAATTTTTCACCAAAACGTAGATCAGGATCAACACCGGGATGATAAAATGGAGTCCGTCCTTGACCACCTGCAAGACCTTGGGCAGGTTCTCCTTGGGCTGCCCCATGAGCCCGAACCGCTGGGCCTCGTAATGGACGAAAAAAAGCAGCGTCACATAGTACATGACGGCCGGGATCAGCGCGATCTTGATGATGGTCAGGTAGCTGGTATTGGTGAACTCCGCCATGAGAAAGGCCCCGGCGCCCATGATCGGGGGCATGAGCTGGCCGCCGGTGGAAGCCGCCGCCTCGATGGCCCCGGCCACGTGGGACCGGTACCCCACCTTTTTCATCATGGGGATGGTAAACGATCCCGTGGCCACCACGTTGCCCACCGCCGAACCCGACACCGACCCCATAAAGCCGGAGGCCACCACCGACGTCTTGGCCGGTCCGCCGGAAAACCGGCCGGTCAGTGCATAAGCAAGATCGATGAAGAAGTTGCCGCCGCCGGTGGTCTCCAGAAATGCCCCGAACAGGACGAACACATACACGAAGGTCGCCGCCACGCCGATGGGCAGCCCGAAGATCCCCTCGGTGGTCAGCCACAGGGTGGTGGCGATCCGCTCGATGCTGTACCCCTTGTGAATGATCAGCATGGGCATATAGGGCCCGAACATGGCATAGAGGATGGCTACCAGGCAGATTCCCGTCATGATAAAGCCGATCACCCGCCGGCAGGCCTCCATCACCAGCAGGGTTCCGATGATGCTCACCGCCCGATCCGCCGTCAGCCACGCGCCCTGCCGCTCGAAGATGGCCGTCAGATTCCAGCAAATGTACCAGGTGCAATAGACCGACAGGATCACCAGTATCCAGTCGATGAAAAACCAGACATTGACCCGGTCTTTCCGGGCCGTTTTGAAGGGCGGCTTTATGAGAAACGTCAGGGTGAGGATCGCCCCCAGATGGATGGACCGCTGCACCAGCGCCGTCAAAGCCGCGATGCCTGCCGTATAGAGCTGATAAATGCTGAGGCAGATCGCCACCACCACGACCACGCGGGCGGTGAAGCCGATGGCCGGGGAGAGGGATTCTTTCGGTTGGGTGTGTGTCTCGGTCATCCGTCTCTCCTGATTTTCATCTTATCTGCAATCGGCGTCATTGCCATGCCCGTTCCATACTGACCCAAATGCCCCGAGCCCCCTTCAGGGGGCTTCCCCTTTTTGCCGGGGGCTTAAGCCCCCGGCACGGCGGGATGAATGCCCTATCCAATCAAATGAACCGGATTGAAGGCTTCCCCCCAACGCCGGGGAATAAATCCCCCGGCAAATAAAGGAACCGCCCTGAAGGGCGCTCGGAACATTTTGGCTATCGTTGCTGTTGATCGGTGTTGTTCAGTTTCGGCGTCGCCCCATCCGGAACCCACCGCCGCCACAACCAAAGGAGCCAGCTTACCTTCCGCGCCGAAAACTGAACCGCTTCGTGGGGGACCCGGTCCGACAGGTTCGTCCGGCTCCCGCGCCAGATGACGGTGTGGTCCACGCCGGGGCTCCCCACCCGGAGCACGAAATCGCCCGTGGGCATGTGCATGTCCTCGATCACCTCGTAGGGCCCCCGCATGACCATGCGGCCCACGCCGGGCATCTTTCCCATGCCGGCGCCGAACTTGAGATACCGTTCCTCCTCGATGTAGATGCGGCCTTCCGTGTCGAGGCTGTGGGTTTCCCAGATGGGGGCGTTTTCCACCGAATGGTAGTAGTGGATCGTGAACCGCTCCCCCGGCGTCATGGGCAGGACCAGCAGGGGCTCGCCGCTGTTTACCGGCGTCACGGTCAGTTCCAGTGTGCCGGAAGGGACCAGCGCCGCCAGTCCCGCCAGAAGAACGAAGCCGGCCGCGGCAAAGAGACTCCACCGGGCCGGCCGGGACAGGTTCACGATCTTACGGGACGAGCCGCTGGGGCACATCCACGCCGACTTCCTTCAGGTATTTGATGGTCCCCGGATGGAGGGGAATCGGCGAATACTTCACCGCGTTTTCCGGCGTGGTGTAGGCCGCCGACGGATGGATCTGCTTCAGGTAATCCTGGTGCTCGTACAGGGCCTTGACCAGCTTGTAGACCAGGTCTGCGTCCAGGGATGTCTGGCAAATCATCACGTTCCACACCCCGATGGTGGGCACCGGATCATCCACGCCCGGATAGACGCCGCCCGCCAGTTCCACCGCCGAATAGGTGTCGTTGGCGTCCAGGATCTTTTTCTGCTGCGCTTCCGAAAACCCGAGAATTCGGATGTCGTGGGTGGTGGCCAGGTCCAGAATCGAACTCGTCCCCGGTCCCACGGCCCAGGAACCGACCGTAATGGTGCCGTCCCGCAGCGCATTGGCGCTTTCGGTAAAGGACAGCCGGCTGTCGTCGTAGGAATCGGGCGAGATGCCCAGGGCCTTGAAGACGGCCTCGGTCATGAAGTTGGTGCCGCTGCCCGGGCTGCCGGTACTGATGTTCCGGCCGTTTACCTGGGTCACGTCGGTGACGCCGCTGTTTTTCAGGGTGACGATCTGCAACAGGTTGGGATACATGATGGCCATGGCCAGGATGTCGTGCTTTTTCCCGTCGAACTTCGACAGGCCCTTGTACCCGGCCTCGGCCACGTCGCCCATGACCTCGCCGATGACGGTCTCGCCCTTGTGGGCCAGCCGCACGTTCTCCACGCTGGCGCCGGTGACCTCGGCCACGGCCTTCACCCCCTCGACGTGTTTGGACCAGATCTCGGCCACACCACCCCCATAGGGATAGTAAATGCCGCCGGTGCCGCCGGTGCCGATGCCGATAAAGGTGATCCTCGCCATGGCCGGGCCGGCGAGGATAAGACAGGCCCCCAGGATGAGGGCGGTGATGAGATACAATCGTGTCCGTCGTTTCATATTCAGCTCCTCCTTGATGGAATGGGTGAATGGTTTGACGACCGTATTACGGGCTCATGGCCTTCACAACGACCAGAATGTCGTTGGAAAGGGTCTCGGTCTTCATGAACGGGATCTTGATGGATTCGGTTTTGCCGGGCTCGACCACCGGCGGCTTGCCTTTCCGGGGTACCAGATGGCCGGCGGCCTTGTCCATGTCTTCCAGGAAGATGTTGACCCGGAACCGCAGCGGCGCGGCGGCGGCGTTGGTCAGGTCCATCTCGAAGATCAGGGACGGATCCACGCCGAATTCGCCGAGCGAACAGGCGAAACTGGAGATCCGGGCTTCCTCGGCGACCTCCCATGTGATGGTCTTTGCGTCGCACGCCACATCCGCCACGTTGGACGGCGTTCCCATGGTGGCACACCCGGCCGTCAACAGCAGTGCCAGGAGGACCGGCAGCGCGGGGGGGATCTTGCACATTCGTTTCATTCTCCTCTCCTTCCGTTTCGGTTGCCGCCTCACGGCGGTTTCATGAACCATGATCCATTACAGAAATCGGATTCATACACTAAACCACGTTTAGGATGATATACCAGTTTCATGAATGGGGAGTCAAGGGGTTTGAGGCCGACATCGCTTGATTTAAACCGCCGACTGGCGTACATTCCGCCCCATGAAGATCGCCTGCCCCGCATGCCGCGCCCGGTTCCGTCTCGACGCCGATCGGGTGACCCGCCCCGGCGTCAAAGCCCGGTGCGGCGAATGCGCCCACATCTTCCACATCGATCCGCCCGGAATGGCCGCCCGCGAGATCGCCGAGGCGTTCGTGGCGGATTGCCTCCTCCTGGATCTGGAAGCCGCCCCCGACGGCCGGATCTTTGCCATGGGCGCGATCCTGGCCAAGGAGAACTTCGAACGGAAAGACCGGTTCGACCTGAAAACGGCCGTGGCGGACCTGGACCGGTTGGGGCGGGATGCGGGCTTTGTCCTGGGCCACAACCTCCTGGCCCACGATCTGCCGGTGTTGGCGGCCATCCGGCCGGATCTGGATTTCCTCCGCCGACCGGTCATCGACACCCTCTACCTCTCGCCCCTGGCCTTCCCGGAAAACCCCTACC
>CAYPCE010000230.1:0-6018 GCA_964409085.1 uncultured Desulfobacteraceae bacterium
TCAATGGCTTCGATTTCCGCCGCGCTCATGTCGGGCATCATGTCCGGCGTTGAGCGCAGGGCTTCAATGGCCAGATCGAATCTCGGGTCCAGATTGACCGCCTCCTGGAATGCCAGACGCGCCTGGGAAAACTGGCGGCGGTCCAGAAAGTCGAGGCCTCGGCTATAGTTGAGGAACGCCTCCATGTTGTTCGTATGCCGCTTTTCGACGGCCTCCTTCACCGCAGGCGCCAGATCCACCATGCCGAGGGTTTCCAAGATGCCGAAGACCATCTCCTTTTCCATTCCGAAAAAGTCCTGCCTGGATCCCCGCGTCCGGGGACGCCCCAAGGTCGTGGTGTTGATGGTCTCCACGACCGATGCCCGAAGGGCCAAAGCGTCTTTTTCTTCAGGGGAGATGACGCCCTGCACCAGATGACGGGCCAGGAGAAGACGCCCGCTCCTGACGGCGGTGTCCCGATCCACGATGCCGGTCTGGCCCAGGCGGATTTCCTGGAGGAGGGCCTGCATCCGCTCCCGTTCCACCACCTGGACCTGTGGGATCTGGGACAGATCGGTGATGATCATGGCCGTCAACCCCTTGGACAGGGCCGGCCCGTCTTTGATGCCGGTGGGCTGGAAATTGAACACCGCCAGGGTGTTTTTTTCCACCTGACCCAACACTGAGGCATCTCCGTCCCGCACCGCCCGCCGGGCGTCCTGGGTCGCCTGTTGCAGTTTGAGCACGGTGAGCCGCTCACGAACCGCGTCGGTCTTGGGGTCTCCGGCCGGCGCCGTCGCCAGATACCGGTTCCACGCCGAGATGGCGCCTTCCCGGTTTCCCTCGCTTAGATAGATTTTTCCCAGATAGAAGAGGGCCGCGTAATTGTCCGGCTGTCCGTTCACCGTCCTTTCCAGCAGTTGGCGCGATCCGCTCCCCACCACATATGTTTCGCTTTTGACCGCCGGAGCCGCCGCCAGAGCGGCGCAGACGACCACCCCGATGATCATCATAAAATGTTTTGAAGGTTTCATGACGGTCTCCCTTTGTTCTAAAACCTGACGCCGGCCCGCAGCGTGAAGGTGGTTTTATCGAAATCGAACAGATCCCCGTTGCCGTCGTTGGTGATGTACGCCACTTCGGCCGCCGCGAAAAAATGATCCAAAAAAGTCTGGGCTACTGTTCCCACGAAGGTATGACGGGTGTCCTCCCGTTCCGTTCCGTAGACCGTCGAAGGTGCATCCCAGGAACGGTCGGACCACCGATAGAAAAGCAGCAGTTCGGTGTTTGTGGGAAACAGGGCCAGGAAGGAGAGGGACAGGTGCTCGGCGTCGTAGGACTGGATGTCTTCATCGGCGTCGTGGATCTGGTGGGTGAACCGGCCGGAGATGGTGTACCGGCGATCCGCCAGGTAGATGTTGGGACCGACGGAGAATCGGTGGTCGGCGTTGTCGTATCCCCGGTCGGTATAGCGGTCGGGGTCGTATTGTTCAATGGACAGGGCGTATCCGCCTTCGAGGCTGAACCGGTCCGTGAAATAGTGCTCCCACCTGGGTTCGAACAGAAAGCTGTTGGAGAGGGCGTCGCCGCCGTACCGCTTGTGTTCGTACCCTAAAGGGATTTTGACCAGATCCCGCTTTCCCCGCCACCAGGGGCCGAGGCGGGCGATTCCGTTCAGGTAATTGAAGCCCGTGTCTTCGCTGCTGTAAACGTAGTGAAACAGCACATCGCCGTTGAGCAGGAACCCGTCGGGTTTGCCCAAGTCGTTTAAGAACCCGGCCCGGAAATCGGTTACCCAGTTGTTGCTTTCCTGTTGTTCCGAATCGGGATCGAGGATGATCTGGAACAGCGTGTCGTCGATCCCCCTGTTATCCAGCCCGCTGTTGACGTTGTCGTCGTACTGATAGGCTTGGGAAAACTGCAGGAACCAAGAGAATTTCCGTTTCTCTTTTTCGAGTTCTTTCAGATGTCGGTTGGCGACGTTCCGGATTTCCGGTGGTGGATCGGCGGCCATAACCGCTTCGAAAGCCGTTCTCGCGGCGGCGTAGTCCCTGCAGTTATGGTGGGCGATGCCCAGTTCCAGGCGGGCGCGGGTCATTCCAGGCCGGGACGCCAGCACCCGCTCCAGCTTCTCAACCGCGGGTTTGCACTGGCCGGACCGGCCGGCACTGACGCCGGTCCAGAAAAGCAGATCCAGGGAATCGGTTCGTTCCGACAATCCCTTAAACAAAGGGTAGGCCCGATCATAGTCCCCGTCGTGATAATATTTCAGGGCTGTTCCCAGATCATTGCCCGGTGATGGGGTCGCTGCTCTGGCGGGCGGCGTCGAAAAGACGCCGACACATAACCACAACAGGCAGATCAACGCAACCGATGGGCACCGCTGCTTTCTCATCATCTCATCTCCTTTCCGCTCTGGTGCGAATGCGAGGTGGTCTGTGCAGACCGGGTTAATCCATAGCGCCGCAGGGGACGATGGCGATTTCGACCCGGCGGTCAAGGGCGTCCCGTTCATCGTCCGTGCCGATGCCCACGATGTTTTCCCGGAACCCCATGCCCACCGCTTCGGAACGCGTCATGATGGAGGGGAAACTCGGTTTCAGCAGCCGCTGGATGTTTTCGGCCCGGGCCAGGGAGAGCTGGTCGTTGAATTCGGCGGTACCGGTCCGGCTGGAATGGCCCGCGATCCGGAGGCATTGGTCCGTCTCCCGGAAATAGCGGCCGATCTGTCGGAGCCAGAGGTCGTATTGATCCCGCATTTCGGCGTCTCCGGTAAAATCCGCGGAATTGACGGCGAAGAGAAATTTGACCGTCAGCCGGCCGTATCGCTCGACGCTCAGTTCGATGATGCGGGTAAAGGCCGCCTCGGCCTCGGCGGTCCGGTTCAGTTTTCGATTGGTCACATAGAGACCGGCGTAGGTTCGCAGGGTTTTACCCGACGGCCGGCTCTCGGCCCGGCTGAAGAGATCCAGTGCCTTTTCGTAGTCGTCGGCTTCATAGGCGGTGGACGCCTCCGTCAGCAGGGCGCGGGTTTGGAGAGAGGCCATGGTCACCGGCGCTTTGCGGTCGGCGTCGCCGCCCCGGAAATAGAAGGGGCTGTCCCGGTAGAGGGCTGTGGGGGCGAAATTGAGATTCCGGTCGGATATCCAGGCCTCGCCGGTTCCGATGACCCGGATTTCCTTCAGATCCCGGATTTCCGAGATCACATGGTAATAGCTGTCCTTGGCGGCGTCCCCCGTTTCAAGAGGCGATAGTCGGATGGCGCCGGAGATCAAGTAGGTGGCATCGCCCAGGGTGTCGGTGGTCAGCCGTTCGATCCGGAGGTTCTCGTAGCGCCGTTCGGCCTCCGATTTCATGATCGTTTCGATGCGCCGACTGACTTGTGGCGCCTCGGCGCTTTCGGCGTCCGTGAAGGGCTCGATGGCCACCAGCGCTCCGCCGTCCGCGTGGGCCTGATCCAGCAGGGTCCGGGTCAGGGACCGGATGGCCGGCTCGAAGGGCTGGGGGCTGGGGGCGGCCACCCGCGCCGGTTCGGTCGGGGCGGTGGCGCAGGCGGCCAGGATGCAGACGCCGGCCAGGAGCACACATAACAGGCCGTTTAGGGGTTTCATCGCCATTGTCGTCACCTCATTGATGGGCGGTTATGGGTCTTGGGCGCGGCCGTGCGGCCGTCAGGGATTTCCGAGGGCGGCGTTCACCCGTTCCGGCGCGAAGTCGCTGACCTCCAGCCGGCGGCCGGCGACGGGTCGGCCATCGATCAGCACCGCCAGCTCCTCGCTGGTTCCCCTGAACCGCAGGTCGAGGATCAGCAGCCCGCCGGCTTGGTTCCAGCCCTCTTTCCGGGCGCTCACGACTTTGTCGATGCCGTCCACGGCGTCGGCCACGGCTTTGTAATCCTGGAAATTTCGGACCCCGGCGATGTGGAGCTTGACCGGGGCCCCGTTGTTGAGAAAATCCTGGAACGAGTCGGTGATGGCTGACACCAGGTAGTCGTCGGCGGCCTTGCGCGCCGCCTTCCGAAGGGCCAGGGACGCCCCGGTCAAGGCGCTGGCGTGGGCCGCCGCGCCGTTTCGGACCACGGACCCCAGGATCAGCCCCGTCTGGGTCTGGAGCACGCGGAGGTTCAGGCCGGCCTGGAGCGATTGGAGGCCGCTGCCGGCGTAAGCCTCGCCGGCGTTTTCCACGGCGGCTTTTCCCAGGATGAGGTATTGGGCGCCCATGGAAAAGCCCAACTGCTTGGCGGCCTGGCGGTTGCCGGCCAGGGCCTGGCGGGCCTGATCCCCCTTTTTTGCCCGGGCAAGCTGATCTTTGTCCACCAGATCGAACCCTTTTTCCTTCAGCACGGCGGTCATTTCCGTTTCGGCGAAATCCATCCCCGGATCGCGCATGCCCAGATACTGCTCCTCGATCAGGACCATCAGGGTGGGCCGTTCCATGCTGGCCAGGAGGATCTTCATGGCGATGAGGTCATCCTTGATCTTGTCCAGGGAGACCTCGGCGCGGATGGTGACGATGTACTGACCGTCGGCTTCCATGGATTTGAGGGTCTGGTACCGGGTGATGTAGCCCTCGGTGCGAGAGAAGATCCGGTCCTTCTGGACCTCGAAGTTCCGGACTTCGGTTTCGGACTGGATGAACACCCCCACCGCCTGCTCCACCGCGGCCCGCTGGGCCTGGCGGACGGCGTCCTGGTGGGAGATGAAGCTGATCCCTTCCGCCTGGACGGTTCGTTTGCCGCCGTCCGACGGGGCGGGGGCGGGCGTGGATGGCGAAGGCCGGCGGGCCGGCGCGTCCCCTGATCCGGCCCGCGCAAGGGCGTCGGCCACCTGCCGGCGGTAGGCCGGATCGAGGCCGATGCTCTTCTGGAAGAGGCGCTTCGCCGCCGCGCGGTCGTTCCGGTCCAGTGCCTCGAGCCCCTGGGAGAAATACAGGGCGGCCCCGATGTCCCCGCCGGACCCGGCTGGGGCCGGGGTGAAATTGACCCGGAAAGCGGACGCGATCTTGTCGCCCAGCTGTTGGATCAGTTCCATGAACCGGTCGCTGTCCCCCATGATGGATTCGGCCATGATCACTTCGCTGGTCTCCACCCCGATGACCCGGGTGTCGATGCGGACCTTGCCGCCCAGAACGATGAACGACCCCAGCCCGATGGCCTCGGCCCCCAGGATCTTGCCGGCCTTGACGGCCGTGGATTCATCCACCGCGCCGGTCTGTCCGAAGGCGATCTCCTTGAGAAGCCCCTGGATTTTGGCCCGTTCGATGAGTCTGAGGCCGGGCCCGCCCCGTTTCAGATCGGTGGTGAGCATGGCCGGGATGCCCTGGCTGAGGGGGTTGAATTTCTGCGGGTCGGTGACGGAATTGTTCTCAAAGGGCAGCAGCGCCAGGGTCTTGGGCGCTGTTTTAGGCGACGGCCGGGGCGGCGAGGATCGGGCGGCGGTCGTCGATGAATACGTCGGCGACCGGGAGGGGCCTTGGGACGGCGTCTCCGCGCACCCTATGGAGGTCAAGAGAAAAAGGGTTGAGGCGATGGCTGCGAACAACCGATAGGTCCGCATGGGCGTTTCCTCCCTGTATCCGTGTTTCCGGTGGTGGGAATATCGATATCACCTCAGAAAAACAACAAGACCGGGAGAATGTCAAGGTAAATTGTAATGATTTGATAAAAACTGAATCAGATTTGCCGGAGCAACCGCTCGTGGATGTTGTCGAACCCCCCGTTGGACATGATCAACACCAGATCGCCGGGCCGGAGGGCTGGGGGCATGTCGTCGAGGATGGCGTCGGTGTCGGGGTAGAGGCGGGCGTCGATGCCGCGGCGGTGGAGGTCCGCGACCAGGGTTTCCACGGAGATCCGGTCGGCTTCGGGCACTTTGTGGAAGGCGGAGGGGACCCGGATGAGGACCCGGTCGGCGGCGTCGAAAGCGTTGGCGTAGGCTTCCTGGAAGACCTTGCGCATGGAGGAATTGGTGCGGGGTTCGAAGACCGCGACGAGGCGGCCGTCGGGATAGAAGGGGCGGACGGCCCGGAGGGTTTCCCGGA
>CAYPCE010000231.1:0-6007 GCA_964409085.1 uncultured Desulfobacteraceae bacterium
CTCCCCACGGTCTTCATCTGGGCCGTGCTCTGCGTCTGGATCATCAACAATTTCGTCCGGTCCACCCTGGGCAAGGCCCTCAATGCCGTCCGGGACGACGAGGTGGCGGCCGACGCCATGACCGTCAACACCCGCCGCACCAAAATGTTGGCCTTCATGTTCGCCGCCTTCTGGGCCGGGGTGGCCGGCGGCCTCTACGCCCATGTCCTCCGGTACGTCAACCCCGGCACCTTCGGCATCCAGAAGCTGGCCGAAGTGCTGGCCATGGTCTATTTCGGCGGTCTCAATTCCGTCTACGGCTCCATCACCGGCGCGGTGAGTTTGAGCCTCCTCAGCGAAGCGCTCCGACCCCTGGAAATTTTCAAATGGATCATCATTCCGCTGCTGCTCATCCTGGTGATGATCTTCCGCCCCACGGGCCTCATCGCCTTCCGGGAATTCGACGTTCGCAAGGTCATGCAACCGAAATCCAATTCCGACGACGAGGTGTAAGATGGCGCTGCTGGAAATCCGACACATGACCCACTATTTCGGGGGCCTCCGGGCCGTTCACGATTACAACCTGGAGATCGTGCCCGGTCAGGTCCGGGGCCTCATCGGCCCCAACGGCGCCGGCAAGACCACCATCTTCAACCTGATCACCGGGATCCACCGACCCTCCGAAGGCCGGATCGAGCTGGACGGCGAAGAGATCGTCGGCCGCCACCCCCACGAGATCGCGGCCCGGGGCCTGGGCCGGACCTTCCAGGACCTGCGTCTCTGGCGGCACATGACCGTGCTGGATCACGTCAAAATGGCCCGGTATTCCAAAATCGGCTACGGCCTCGTCGGCGCCTTCTTCGGCACCCCCCGCCGCAACCGGGAGGAGGCGGAGATCGAAGAAAAGGCCCGGAGTCTGCTGGAGATGATGAATGTCTCGCACCTGGCGGACCAACCCGTCCCCAACCTCCCCTACGGGGCCCAGCGCCGGGTGGAGATGGCCCGGGCCCTCTCCACCGAGCCCAAAATCCTCTTTCTGGACGAGCCCACCGCCGGCATGAACCCCGAAGAACTGATCCAGATGATGGGGATCATCCGCAAGGTTCGGGAAAAGCTGGGGCTGGCCATCTTCCTCATCGAGCACCGCCTCAAAATGGTCATGGAGCTGTGCGAGATCATCCAGACCCTGGTGTTCGGTGAGGTTATCGCCGAAGGGCCGCCCGACGAGATCAAGAACAACCCGGCCGTGATCGAGGCCTATCTGGGCAAGGAGATTGTGGAATAATGCTGTTATCCATCGAAAATCTGCGCGTTTCCTACGGCCGGATCAAGGCCCTCCACGGGCTCGATTTCGAAATCGCCGACGGCGAGATCGTCTGCATTATCGGCGCCAACGGTGCCGGGAAGTCCACCACCCTGCGGGCCATCTCCCGGATGGTCCCCGCGGAAGAAGGGACCCGGATGACCTTCATGGGCCAGGATCTCCTCAAATTCCCGCCGGAAAAGGTGGTCAGCCAGCTGGGCATCTCCCACGTTCCCGAAGGCCGCCGGCTCTTCGGGAACCTGACGGTCCTGGAAAACCTCCACCTGGCCGCCTTTGCCCGCAGGGACAAGGACGCCATCAACCGGGACCTGAAACGGGTCTTCACCATTTTTCCCCGGCTGGAAGAACGGGTCATCCAGAAGGCCGGGACCCTTTCCGGCGGCGAGCAGCAGATGCTGGCCATCGGCCGGGCCTTTATCAGCGGCCGCCGGCTGATGCTCCTGGACGAGCCCTCCATGGGCCTGGCCCCGCTCCTGATGCTCAACGTCTTCGACGCCCTCAAGGAGATCAATGCCGAGGGGACCACCATATTATTGGTGGAACAAAACGCCCGGCTGGCCCTCCAGTTCTCACAACGGGGGTACGTGCTGGAGAACGGCGAGATGGTGCTCCAGGGCGACGCCAAAAAACTGCTGGAGGACCCGGCGGTCAAAAAGGCCTATTTGGGGGGTTGACCCACCGTACCGGGGAAAATCGTCGATTTTTTTTACATCCGCCTTTCGTCGGACAGTGAGCCGGAGGTCACACTTACGAATTATATATCCAATCGAAAACATTAGCCATATCCACGAACATCCCCATCGGGTATTACAGATGCCTAAGAAAATTTCATACCGTTTCTTTTCCCAATAGCGGACTTTCGTATGGACAGCCCCATCGGTTTTTGTTATCCAGAATCCTTACGTTACAAGGTTGAGGCTGAGGGTAACGATAAGGCATTTGGATGAGTAACGATTTAGGAAAAGGAGCTGTAGAAACCCAATGATTCGAAAAAAAGAGACTGTGATCCTGCGCAAGGGCCAGGATAGCTTGAGCACCAAACGGAGCCATGTCTATCAGGACGTGATCGTCGTCCTGGCGGTCCTTTTCGTCTTCCTGCTGGGCCACGGCATCCGGGACTATTATCAGATCTGCCAGGAACTCTCCGACAAACACCGCATCGAACAACGCGCCGCCACTCAGGCGGAAACCATCGCCCGCCAAGAAACCGAGATCACTAACCAAAAAGAACACATCGAAAATTTCGCCAGCCAGGTCAATGCGCTCAAACTCAAGCTCATCGTCTTGAACCGGTACGAGCAGGAGATCCGCATGGTCTCCAATTTTATCGATTCCAACGGACACAGTGAGCTGTTCGGCGTCGGCGGCTCCCAGGCCGAAAACTTCTATCAGGAAGAACTGACCCAGGATCACCACCGACTCATCCGGGAGATTTACAGTCAGATGGACCAACTGGGGACTTCCCTGGATGATCAAGAGCAGGGGTTCGAATCCCTCCTGCGGGCCCTCAACAAACAGAAAGACCTGCTCAACGCCACGCCGTCCATCTTCCCCGCCCATGGACGGACCACCTCCCGTTTCGGCGACCGCCTCTCGCCCTTTGACGGCCGTAATGTGGAATTCCACGAAGGGCTCGACATTGCCTGCCGAATGCATACCCCGATTCGGGCCGCGGCCCACGGCACCGTCAAATTCGCCGGGTGGAACGGGTCCTATGGCAAGATGATGGTCATCGACCATGGGTACGGCACGGTGACCCGGTATGCCCATGTCGGCAAATTCCTCAAGAAAACCGGCGATTCCGTCAAAAAAGGGGAAAAGATCGCCCTGGTCGGCAACACCGGCCGCAGCACCGGCCCCCACCTCCATTACGAGGTCTGTCTCAATGGCCGACCCGTCAATCCGGAGGATTACATCATCCACCGCTAATTTTTCCGATCCCGTCGGTTTTATCGCCCGGCCCCGATTTTCGGGGCCGGGCGTTTTTTTGTGCCGGTGATCCATCGCGTCCCGCGGTTGAAACCCGATGCCGAACGTGGTATGCGTCCCCTATGAACAACCCCAACCCAGGAGGCGGATCATGAGCCAATGGAAGCGGTCCCGTACAATCGATGATGCAGCCGTGTCAACCCGTCCCATCACCCGTCGCCGGTTTCTCTATATCACGGCCATGTCCGGCGCCGGCCTTGCCGTCGGGTGCGCCGTCAACCCGGTCACCGGAGAGCGGCAATTGATGCTCATGAGCGAAGAAGGCGAAATCCAGATCGACCGGCAGTATGCACCCCAGCAGTTCTCGGCCGACTACGGTCCCCTCCAGGACACCGCCCTCAACGCCTACATCGACCGGACCGGCCGGAACATCGCCGCCATCACCCACCGCCCCCAGATGCCCTACTCCTTCCGGGGAGTCAACGCCACCTATGTCAACGCCTACGCCTTCCCCGGCGGCAGCATCGCCTGCACCCGGGGCATCCTGCTCTCCCTGGAAAATGAAGCCGAACTGGCCGCCCTGCTGGGCCATGAACTGGGCCACGTCAATGCCCGCCATACCGCCCAACAGATGACCAAGAGCCAGGTCGCCAATGTGGTGGTGGGTCTTGGGACGGCTCTGGTGGCCGCCAAATGGGAAGACTACGCCTGGGCCGCATCCGGCCTCGGGGCCGTCGGCGCCGGGTTGCTGCTGGCCTCCTACAGCCGGGACAACGAACGCCAGGCCGACGATTTGGGGACCGAGTACATGGCCAAGGCCGGATACAGCCCCGAGGGGATGGTGGGGCTCATGGAGATGCTCGATACGCTGTCCAAGCGAAAACCCAATGCCATCGAAATGATGTTCGCCACCCACCCCATGAGTGATGAGCGGTATAAGACCACCGTCAACCGGGTCCGATCCGAATACGCCGCCGCCAGGAACAACCCCCTCTACCGGGAGCGGTACATGGACCACACCGCCCGTCTCCGGGCCATCAAATCCGCGGTGGACGCCCTGCAGGACGGGGAAAAAGCCATGGCCGGAAAGCAGTACAACCAGGCGGAATCCCTTTTCAAGCGTGCCCTGAGGATCGCCCCCGACGATTACGCTGGCATGATGATGATGGCCAAATGCCAGCTTGTACAGAACAAATTCGGCGAAGCCCGGCGCTACGCGGAAGAGGCCAAGTCCGTCTATCCCAAAGAGGCCCAGGCTTACCATGTCGCCGGGTTCGCCAAACTCAAAAACAACCGGTTCAGCCCGGCCTACCGGGATTTTGCCGCTTATGAGCGGCTCCTGCCGGGCAACCCCAACACCACCTTCTACCAGGGGTATTGCATGGAGCAGATGGGGCGGAAGCGGCAGGCGGCGTCACATTACAAGCAATATCTCAACTCCGTCCAGGAGGGCAAGCAGGCCCAATACGCCTATCAACGACTGGTGGAATGGGGGGTGATCAAGCCGCAGCAGTCGGGATGACGCCGTACTCAGGAGCCCCTTTTTGTCTTCTCGGGCGCATAGGGTTTGATTTCCGCCCCCTTCCCCTCTCCGGACCGCTCTTTTTCGAGCCGCCGGATGGTCTCCGAAAGCCCATCGATCTTTTCGTTGAGCCGGGCCACCTGATCCTTGGTGGCCAGGTTCATCATGCCGAGGGCTTCGTTGACCCGCTGGTCCACTTTTTCACCGATCCACTTTCGAAAATTCTCGGTGCGCCCCAGCATCTCGGTTTTCAACCGATTTCCCTCGGACTCGGAAATCTCCTTGTTCTTGATCAACAAACCCACCAGCTTGTCGATTTCGTCCTCCGCCATGGTCACGGCGCCATGGAACATTTCGGTGGATCGCCGGGCGTAGCCGGCCACGGTTCCCGTTCCCTTCCGCAACAGCCCCACCAGGGTGCTCGACGGCGCCGCGTCGGGCGTGTTTTTTTTCTCCCGGGCCAGGATCTGGGAGACCACGGACCCGGTGATGTCCTCACCGGTTTCGTTGTCCTCCACCACCACCTCTTCGCCCCCTTTGATCAGGTCCGAGAGCTGGTCGAGGGAAATGTAGCGCTTCCGGACGGTATCATACATCTTCCGGTTGGCGTATTTCTTGATTCTGCGCGTCTTGTCGGCGGTTTCGGCCATGGTCGGCTCCTTTCTGTCTTGCGGGTGTTGCCGGGGACGGTACATTCATGTTGTTGCGTTCACAATATGACGCATTGCGTCATATTGTCAAGGGCCCGGCTTACCTCCGGGCACGCCATCACCAACACCTGCCGGCCGTCAATCAAAAAAGCGTTTATTTATGCTGAAAATTTTAGTAGATCACGTTCTTTGAACGGACTCATCACAACATGGAGAAAAACGAGTTCCTCCATATCCGTCCAGTCCACACCCTCCACCGGACCGAATTGAAGATCGATCGATGAAAACGGAAAGCGCCGCTGCCATCGACTGGGTCCGCATCCGCACAACCGATCCCCGCGCCCTTCTCTTCGTTCCGCCCCTCATCGGCGGCCATCACGCCCAGCAGGTCCGCCACTTCCGCCGCCTGATCCGTCGCGGCTACGATCTCGTGTCGTTCAACTACGCCGGCCACGGCGATTCGGCCGGCAAGTTCTCCCTTGAGTCCGCCCTCGGCGACACCCGCGCCGCCCTGCGGCGCGCCGTAGCCGTGTCCCGGGCCGAGGGGCTGCCGCTCTACGGCATCGGCGTCTGTTACCCGGCCATCCCCCTGCTGGCCTGCGC
>CAYPCE010000232.1:0-5997 GCA_964409085.1 uncultured Desulfobacteraceae bacterium
CTTGATGCGGTTTAAAAGGGGAAGGAGCCGCTCGCTGTCCGTCATCATGATGCTTTCGGTGACCTCCAGCTTCACCCATTCCGGCGGGCAGCCGGTTTCCCTGAGCACGGCGTCGATTTCGCCGGCCATGCGGCTCCACAGCAACTGTTTTACGGAAACATTGATTCCCAATATGAAAGACCGTTCCGCCGGAAGATGTCGGAACATCCCGACGACCTCTTGGCAGGCCCGGCCCAGGACCCAGTTGCCGATGGGCACGATCAGGCCCGTCTCTTCCGCCAGCGGCAGGAACTCGCAGGGGGCGAGAAGACCCCGTCGGGGATGGCGCCATCGGATCAGGGCTTCAACGCCGGCGATCTCTCCGTTTCTCAGGTCCACGATGGGCTGGTAGAGGAGGCGGAATTCGTCGCGGTCCAGGGCTTTTCTCAGGTCCGTTTCCAGCCGCAGCAGGGCCACGGTGCGTTCGTGCATGTCGCCCTGAAAGACGCAGTACCCGCATTCGTTGTCGTCCTTGGCCTTGTACATGGCGGTTTCCGCGTCGCGGATGATGTTCTCGGCGGTCAGGTATTGGGGACCGCCGTATGCGATGCCGATGCTGGCCGACAGGAACACCTCCTGGCCCTCGACGGATACCGGCCGGTTCAGGTCCGAGCGGATGCGTTCCGCGACCCGCAGGGCGTGCCGGTCGTCTTCGACCTCGTCCAGCAGGACCACGAATTCGTCCCTGCCATACCGGGCGACGGTGTCCACCGACCGCAGGTGGCGCTTCAACCGCCCGCCGACCCATCGCAGCACGTTGTCGCCCGCGGCCCGTCCCATGCTTTCGTTGATTTTCCGGAACCGGTCGAGGTCCACGAACAGCAGGCAGAACCGGTAATCCGGCCGTCGGTTCATCCGCTGGATGGCGTGACGGCACCGGTCGAAAAGCAATGCCCGGTTCGGCAGTTCGGTGAGGGCGTCGACGACGATTTGACGCTGGAGCTGCGCTTCCATCAGCTTCCGGTCGGTCACGTCGCGCCCATTGACCACGATCCCGCCGACGGCCGGATCATCCAGGAGATGGGTGGCCCACGCCTCCATGTGAATCCACCGTTTGTCCGTATGGCCGATCCGCACCTCGAACAGCGGCGCGTCTGAAGGGGCCCCCCTCAGCGAGGCGAGGACGCTCCCCAAAACCGCCCCGTCGTCGGGATGGAGGAACGCCGCCAGCCGCTTGTCCAGGTACTGCCGCGGCGGGCGTCCGGTCAACCGTTCCACGGAAGGGCTCATGAACCGGACCACGCCCTCCTCATCGACGAGGGCGATGACGTCGGAGGATTTTTCGATGAGGGACTGGAAATAGCGTTCCCGGTCCTTGGTGTGGGTGATGTCCGTCAACACCGCGAGCACGGTCTCGTCGGTCAGGGGCGATACGACGCAGTCGAACCAGATCGCTTCCGGCCCGGGGAGGCTCAGTTCCAGTTGTTCGGCGCATCGATCCCGCAGCACGCGGCCGATCAGCCGTTTATAATCGGCGGCCTTATCGCCGGAAACAATCTCCCGGAGGGATTTGCCCTTCAGCGTCTCCGGGGAATGGCGCCTGAATTCGTATCGCGTCGGGACGACGGACAGGACGCGGCCGTCCATGCCCACTTCAAGAACGAGGCTGGTCATCGAGGAGAGGATGGTCCGGAAACGGGAGTCGGCCGCTGAGGCGCCGCCGGGTTGACCGTTGTCTGTTGCCAGTGCGCGCATTATGTCGAAGTATAGAGCATGTGTTTGTTAACGCAGTGTTAAGGATTCGTTCAAAGTTGCGCCCCGAAATTATTTGAGCCGCCGATGCCGCCGTTCCGCCTGTCTCATGATCTGCCGGGCCTCACGCAGGGTCTTTCTCAGATCCCGGACCAGATATCGCGTATCGGATTTGAGGGTTCGGCCGGTTTGTTTGAAAAACGATAGATGAGACTCAATGGTTTTGCGGGTGTCGTCGTCAAAGGCAGAGCGATGGCGCCAGGAGAACACGCCGACTTTCCTCACCTGCCGGCCGATGGTTTTGAATCGGTTCATGCGGCGGCGGGCGTCTTTGAGGGTGGCGAAAAGACGCTGCCGCCGGTCCTTTACACCGTCGATGGCCGACCGGATCTCGTCCGCGTTTCGACGCCGCTTTGCCGTTCTCACCGCGTCAACGGCGTCGGAAAGGGCGTTGTGCTTTTCCCGCACCCCGGCCAGCAGATCGGTGTACTGCCCTGTCCATTTTTCCACGCGCTCCCGATACCGTTGGAGAGTCCCCGGAATTTTGGGGATCAGTTCCGACTTCCGCGCCCCCCGCCACCGGTTCCAGTCCCGTTCGGCAATCGGCGGCGCCGGTTTAGCGGTCACCGATTCGGTCGAAGCGTCGAGTTCGGCCATCTCGCCGGCATTGATCGCGCGGATTTCCCTTTCGTTGTCCAGTTCCACGACGCCGTCATCCACTGCGACCGCTGTGTCGCCCCCAAGAGAGACAATGGTCTCGAACGTCGTCCCGCGGACGCCGATGACCGCTGTCGCCGTATGGACCACCGGTTGCGTGCCGCCGCCGGTTCCGGAGATCAGGGACCGCAAATACCCCACCGCCTGCCGCAAGACCGGCTGATCGTCGCCCTCTCCTTCCAGCCCGGACAACTCGTCGATGGTCGCCTCGGATCGTTCGCCCATCTGAAAAAAACCGCCCGCACCGAGGGAGAAGCTGGCGGCGCTCTTTTCCCCCGTGGCAACGGCGTCTCCGGGAAAAAGCGCCGATCCGACTTTCGCCGCGATGGTTCGGCCCGACATTCGTGTGACCCGGACATCGTTGCGGACCTCCACGATTTGACCCACCGAATCGTCTGCGCCGTGTGCAAGCCCCCCAAAAAACAGGATCAGAAATACGATCACGCCCATAGATTTCCGTATCATGCGGTCTACCTGCCCTTCTCTTCCTGAGCGGACCCTGAAAAGGTTCCGGGACCCCCGTGTTCGGGTCCGTCCGCCGCAACCCCGGCAGATGGCCGTCTTACCGAAATCACAGCGGAGTGTGGTCTGCCGTCTTGCGCCTCATGTAGGGTCTGGCGGTCAAGACGGTTGATCTTAACCGGATCAGAATAGACGCCTTTTGTTAGGGAATTGTTAGCCCTCGGAAATTCGCCGGATAGGCCCCTTGTTTTTCCAATCTTCTGCCAGCCTGTATCGTGTCCATCTTGAGGGGCAACGCCCCGGAGACCGCAACACAGCATAAGGCGGCATTGATGTCCGGTTGCCAAGCAGGTCCGCAACTCATATTCAACCGGTTGAAAACGCCCGCATTTCGAAAAATATGTTTGAGTACAAAAGCCTGGATGGTAGAATCATTTGAGTGATTTGGTCGCTCTGATCCCGAAGTGGTCTCCCGCAAAGAAGCGCCTATGGTGTGCCGCCAAAAGGCCGACGACTGGCCGCCTGTCGCGCTGGCGGGATGAATGGTTTGCAACTGCACAGGAAAAGTCGCCATGCCAAGTACATCAATCGAATCGAGCAGCTCTGAGACCTTCCGTTTTGCCGCTGGCACTCGCTTCTGTGTTTATGCCGGTTCAGCATTGTTTTCCATGGGCGGCATTGCGGCTTTGCTTCAGGGTTCGCTTGCGGGTCTTTTTCTACTGGCCTTTGCCGTGATCGGCATATGGGCGTGCATCGAAACCGCAGGAAAAGCCACTGTGACCGAAAGCGGCATCGAATACAAGAAACCATTTTTTCCGCCCCGGAAAGGGCGTTGGCAAGACATCGTAAGCTTGGAAGCCAACGAATCGATGTCGCGGCTCGAACTCAAAATGCACGCGGATGGCGACATCCGTTTGCCAACCCAGCTTGTGGGCTATATTCGAATCCTAAACGCGATTCGCCGTCATCGCAAGGATCTGTTCGCCGTCCGGAGAATCACTCGTTTTCAGCGGAAACGCATCACTGCCTATGCGATGCTGGCGTGTGGCGCGATGCTGTTATGCTTCGCGTTGTTTTTGCCCGGCGAGGCGGATGATCAATGGGCGCGGATGGTCCTTTTGGGGTTTGCTTTGTTCGGCCCATGCATCCTTCTCTTTCAACTCATCGAACTGGTAATCGAGGACCCCTATCTAACGTTAAGATACCCTTTTCACGAGAAACGCATTCCAAAGAGGGAGATTCGGAACATAAAACTGGAGCAGGGGGCCGGGCGATACGGCGTGCGCGTATGCTTCATCGCAATTGACAAGCGGGACGGCGAAAGAATAAAACTAAACGGGTTCCGGCAAGGGGACATGGAGGCCAGTGAAGCGATGCGGACATGGCTTTACGGCTGAGAGAGCCCCCAATGGATTCTCATCCAACGCACCCAACTCAACAGGCGGCGCACCCGTCCGACAGGCAATTGACCGGCACGCTCATGGACGCGCAGACACTCTTCGAATGGGATGAAAAACGCCTGCCGGAAAAGCCCCGGAAGAGGTGGGCGTCAGGGGTTCTTTTGATGTCCATATCCGGGATGTAGAAGGGCTCAGCCCGATAGAAGCCGCCAGAGCCAGTGGCAATCAGGCCCTGGAGCAATTGTTGATATCCGGTATAAACAACATTTTTTACAAAGTAGGAGCAGCATGAAAAACTTGAAATTCAGTGCAAAAATCGGCGCGGGCTTCGGCCTGGTCATCCTGATGGCCGTGTTTCTGGGCGGCATGGCCATTTACAGAATGTACCACGTAGAGATCGAATCGAGAATGCTTGCGGAGGAATATGTGCTGGAAAAACGCCTCGCCGTCGGACCCCTACGGGAGCGCCTGAAGGAGATGATCGAAAAAAGCGTTTTCCCGACCATCTTCGGGCCCATCGGGGAAACGCCCCGCATGGATCTGGAGCTGGACCCCGTTGAATTTCCCAACGCCGCCCTTTCGACGCTGGAATACCGGGTCCTCTCCGCGACATCCCCGGATGGATCGGATGTTCTGGGCGAGGCCGTCGATGAATACAGAAGGATCTTCGCCCGCACGTTTCTCATCCCCATTCAGCCCGGAACGCCGGCGGAAAAGCTCGACAAGGCCGAAATCGCGATCAGGCTCACCATCCCCGCGGAACTCGAACTTTTCGAATTTGACAAAGATGATCCGATCCCATCGAAAAAGAGCGCCGGCGGCGTCACCGCAACCCTGACCCGATTAGAAAAAGATATTGCCGATGTGAGGGTCAGCGCCGGGGAACAGGTCCGCTTGTTCGCATTTGATGAAGATGGAAACGCCCTCCCGGGCGGGGATGCCTTCTCTTCCAACCTGTCTCAAAACGCGCGGTTCCATGGCTTGATCCATACGGTGTGGGCCGCCGCGGTCAAGAAATCCGAACGTCTCGAGTTCCGGATCACGGCGGATTTGAACCAGGGAAAGCCTATCGGGCTGCCGCCCGAACCGGATAAACGAGTTCCGGTCCGGCACGCCCGGATAAACTGGAAGGTATATCCCAATTTGTCGAAACAGGAAGTCGCCGATTTGACGGTCCGGTGGGCGGAAGGGGAGGAAGGCGCGTGGATCAACGGCCTGGTCATTGACCTGCCCAGGGGGCCGGCGGTCGGAAAGGCCGAATGGGAGGTCAATTTTTTCGGAAAGAACCGCCCCCGCCTCATCGAAGGCCACCCGGTCGGACAGCCTAAAAGCCTCTGTTTCGACGTGGACCCTGGTGCATTGAAAACCGCCAATGCCGCTTTTGGAACCACGGACATCGCCATCCGCGCGGGCATCGTTCGCCTCGATTTTTCAAAATCAGAAGACGGCGAGCCGGTGAAACGCAGGCTTGCCGACGGAACAGAAGTCGCCGCGGTCTTTGAAAAAAATTGTGTGACCCTGCATGCGCGGAGCGCGAAGTTGATACAGTACGCCGCCTTTGCGGAAAACGGCCGGCCTCTTCTCATGGGAGGAAAAGACGAAGACCATGGGCCGCCGCGCTTCTTCTATTTTGGCGTTCCGGCGGTCTTCAGGGCCGCCCTTTCCACCGAAACCCTCCGCCGGACGA
>CAYPCE010000233.1:0-5967 GCA_964409085.1 uncultured Desulfobacteraceae bacterium
AATTTTTTCGGCATCTTTTCGATAGCCATGTCAGAATGTCACCATATATCGGCATTCCACCAGCGCGCCCTCGCGGGACCACTGGAAGCAGCGGAGTTCCCGTGCGCCGCCGTCCCCCAAATTCACCAGCAGGGCCACCTGCCAGGGCCGGTCCAGAAGACGGGCATGAAGGTCGATGTCCAGTCGGGAAAGGCCGAAATCGTCGGTGGCCGGGAACAGATGGGTGTGAAACCACCCGACGATTTGTTTTTCCGGCAATTCCCGATCCCGATAGCGGACGGCATGGCTCCAGGCGTCGCCTGTCAGCACCAGGGCGCCCCGGCTTGCGACCGTCGCCTCGGCACGGATCGCGTGGGTCAGGTCCAGCCCCCAACGAAAGCCGGGGTTCCCCGGATCTTCCGGCGAACCGGGAAGGCGGAACGGATCCCCCAGGAGAAATCCGCCGGTTTCCGCGTCTGGGAAAAAGGCCATGCCGCTGGTCAGTTGGTCGTAAACAAGACCGCGCACGAACACCGGGCTTTCCGGCGCCGCCCCCCGTCCCAGCGTCATGGCAACGTCGAAATCGGCGGGGTTCCGGACAGACAGGGCCGGGGCCGTGATCCCCTCGAACAGGATTGGCGCGTCCATGGTAAAAACGCTTCCCGGTCACAGGGGAGTGAATTCAATGACGCCGGCTTCTTCTTCCCCGATCGGCCCGAGGTCGAGTTGTTCCAAAAGCTCTTTGATAGGGCCCTGGTAGGGCATGCCCCCGATGGCTTCGACGCGTGGCCAGTTGTCGGGGTCGGCCATCCATTGGGCCGCTTCCGCGTTCAGGGCGCTGGTCATGTCGTAATTCCGGCAGCGAATCATCTCCGAAAGCATGGCGACGATCCGCGCCAGCCCGAGGCTGGGCCGGTATCGCTCTTGGATCGCTCCAAGACAGACATCGCCGGTCTTCGGATGGATGTTGGGGTGGAAAATCTTTGTCAGCCATCGAACGTTTGGCGCCGCGCCGGGATATTCAGCCGTCAGGAGAATCTCCGCTTTGTGGCTCTTGCCGACGGCCGGGGCCTGTCCATCCCGTGGCGGCGCCACAAACCCCGCCACGTCGAAATCGATGGTGTACAAGGTCGGGGCGAAGGTCTTGTTGGCGGTAAACCGGATGGCGTCGTTCCACGACGCCAGGGCTTCCATGTCGTTGTGGTCGGCCACCAGGGCCCGGATGCGGTCCTTCTGGTCCACCGCGCCGGCCACGGCCTCCGGAAAGATCCGGATGACGTCGCCGTCCCGCAAGCCGGCGTCCGCGAGGGTGTTTCGCCCCTGGAGCCGGCGGGTTTCTCCGGGGTTTTCCGGATTGACGAGTTCCGCCACGGCCCGGTCCGTTTCCGGCCATTTGTGGAACTGGAAAAACCGGCTGGACAGGCCGGCGACAAGGGTCTCTTTATGGACCCGGCATTTGAACTGCTTGCCGGCGGGGTTTTCGACGATCACCCCGATCATGTCCTCGATGTCCTCGAGGGGAAATGAAACGACGGTCGACGGCCGCATGGCGTCCTCCTTCTTTGAAATGGTTTTCTGCAAAGCGTTCAGTGGTTCCACAGCGACGCGACATCGCCGGAGAGTTCCAACAACCGGACTTCTCCGGTGTCCGCCAGGGCCAGAACGTCCCCAGGGGCCACGCCCCAGGTCGCCAGCGGCAAATCGATGTCCGGATCCTCCGGCCCCAACTGGTTCACCGTTTCCGCCGCCCGGACCGCGCCGCAGCGCGGACACGTCCTTTCCGCTTCGGCGATGGCGGATTCGGGTCGCATGACAACCTCCTCTCTCCCGCAGGCGCCGCACCGGAACCGTCGGACCATGTCCCGGTTCAGGAACAGGACGGCCTCCGGACCACCGGCCAGGTCGAGGAGATCCCCGGGCGCGGCGGTCTCCGCCGTCATGGGCAGGGACGCCACTTCCGCATACGGCGCCGCGCACCGGCATTCGGGGTTCCGGGGCAGCCGGGTTCGATGGACCGTTCCCGTCAGCCCGTTATAGACCAATGCCCGACCCGGCGGCGGCTTCTCCCCGAAGAGGAAACGGACAGCCTCCTGGGCCATCAGCCCGCCCACCACCGCAGTGGTGGTGATGGTGGACAGGGCCGCCGGCTCGCCGTCTGGGTCCGGCGGCCGGAATCCACTGCACGGCCGCCGTCGGCCCAGGTCCCGGCGCTGGGCGTCGTCCAGGATGCACTCGAAGCAGGGTGGCGCATCCGGCATAAACCAGCGCGCCTCGCCCCCCATGGCCCACATGGCCCCGTCCAGGAAGGGAACGCCGGCCAGCCGGCAGGACCGCCCCACATGGACCCGGGCCGCCAGGTTGTCCAGACCGCCCACGACCAGATTCATCCGCCGGAAAAACCCGAGGCCTACATCCAAGACAAAGTCGGCGTGCATCCACCGGATGTCGGCGTCCGGATGGAACGCTCGGGCGGCCAGGGCCGCCGTTTCGGCTTTTGGCTTCCCCACGTCCGCCGCCCGGAACAGGACCATCCGGCTCAGGTTGGACGTCTCGATCCGGTCATGGTCCACGATGAGCAGGCGGCCGGCGCCGGCCAGGGCCAGATTCTTGATCACCTCGTTGCCCAGGGCCCCGGCCCCGCAGATCATCAACCGGGCGCGGGTCAGCCGTTCCTGCCGCCAGCCCCGGATGCGTTCCTGACGGTCACGCCGTCCGGCCGTCGTCATCCGCCGAAGTCCGCTGGATCTTCTTGCCTGAAAACGGGCAGTACCCCCGGCCCCTGGCGCCGTTCCAGTTGTCCCAGCAGGCGAGGCGGCGGTGGATGTCGTCGTGGAAAAACCCGCCGCACTCGCCGCAGGGGCAGGCCACCACCCGGTCCCCGGGCCGGATCTTGAACCGGCACCAGGGGCAGTCCAGGCCCACGGCGGGATGATTCTCCCGTACATGGATGACGGCCGCTTTTCCAAAGGGTTTCCAGACGCTTTCCAGTCCCTCCCGAAACATCCGGGCCATCCGTTCGGCCGCCGGCCGGTTCGGTACGGCCAGCGAATCCGCCGCGGCGCCATCCGGCCGCCATCGAAAGTCGCACCCGTCGATCTTCCCGGAACAGGAAAACCGGTGGTCCCGCGCCGCCGCTCGGCAGGGACCGCCGTCCTTGAAATGGATGCGCCAGCAGTGGAGATGGGATGGATCGTCGTCGTGGTAGGCCTGTTCGCATTGGGGACACAATCGCACGCGGTCGCCTTCCCGGAATTTGAACCGGCACACGGGGCAGGCTCTTGTGAACCACGGAGAGTAAATGGTGGTGACGCGGACGGCCAGGGGAGGCAAATCCGCGTTTTGCGGATCGCGGGCCAGGTCGAGACCGGCATGGAATTCGCTGATCATGAGGGTCTTCAGACGCGTGGAGCGGTTGCGCGGGTCCGGATGGGCGTAAAGGCTGGGCATGGGCATCCCCCCGTTCGGATTTCTTTCAGAGATACGGAGAGATTATTATAACAGAAATCCAGACGCCTTCGTCAACCCTCGTTTAAAAATATACACGGTAAATTGGTCACGGTAAATTGGTTCTAAACCCTTGACCCGCAACCACAGGAGTTTTTCGTCATTCGAAGATGGTCAAAGACCAAACGAACACTGCATCCGAGCTGGCGCATTTTTTGTGAGATGTTGCGGGCGCCTTTGGATCTTATGGCACCGATGGCGAAGCGCCGCAACCGGGTAATGTTTTCTGGGGCATGACCTTGGAGCCGGCCGGGCCGTGATCCATGGGGCTGCAATGGACCGCTGCTCTGGCATGCCGGCCGTGGACCGCCAGAGGCGGTCAGACAAGGTCCCGGTCGATGGTGGTGCGCCAGTTTTTGGAAAAGATCCGTTCCTCGCCTTCGTAGGCATCCAGGGTGGCGTGGATGTGGAACTTCTCCGTATCGGAGGTTAGAACCGTCCGGGTGACGGTTCGGGTGTGCCAGTCTTTCCGCCGGAACTCCCGGAGACAGTAGGTTTCTCCTTTGACGGAATCGGCGTCGTCGTCCTGGATGGAATAGGTTTCGGTCACCCGGCTGCGGGTCTCCAGGTCGATGGATTCGATCCGGTAGGCGCCGTCGTCGTTGATCACCTCCAGGGCGGAGCGGTTTGCCCCCATGTCGCGGACGGCCCGCCACGCCCTTTCCGGGGGGTGGAGCGGGGTCAGGATCTCGGGGGGCGCTTCTTCCGGCGGTTCGAAGGGGCTTAGTTCCCAATCGGCGTCCGATGGCGGTCGGACCGGCAGGACGACCGAGCTTTTTTCGGTGAAGAGGGTCAGCGTGGCGTTTTCCGGCGGGGTCCAGGCCAGGGGCCAGTAGGAAGTGGACAGGGAGAGCCGCAGTTTGTGCCCTTCGGGAAAAACCTGGGCGATGTCGTTGAGCTGGACCCGGATCCGGTAGGGTTTGCCGGGCTCCAGCGGCTCGGGACGTTCATGGCTTTCCCGGTGCGTCAGGTTGAGGAGGCCGTAGGTGACCCGGGTGGTGGCCCCATCCGGACGCACGTCGGACAGGCGGACTGCGATCATGGCCACGGGCCGGTCCGACGATAACACCAGGTCGGCCACCGGCGGTCCGAGGATCTCCATCTTTTCCGTCAGGGGGCCGGTTTCAAAGACCAGGGCGCCGCCGTCCTCCTCCCGCTGATCCCCGGGCAAGTCCGGCGGCGTGGCATAGGAGCACCATTTTCCGGCAAACAGCCCCAACCGCAGGGGGGACCGGAAGGGCAGAACCGCTGGTGATCCGGGCTCGTCTTCGGGTGTCAGCCGTGTGGAGGAGAATCGGTAGATTTTGGGATGTATACCGGCCGACGGCCAGCCGGCTTCAGCCACCCAACGGCCGGGCCGGGTGTCGTAGGCTGCTCGGGGTGCGATGCTGTCGAGCATCCAGGCCCGAAGCATCGGCTCGTCCTCAACGCCGTTCTTTTCGCCCTTGAGCCACCGGTCCCACCACCGGAGGCATTCCTGAAGAAAGCCGATGGCCGGTCCGGGCACCCCCTGGTGGGGATATTTGTGGCTCCAGGGACCCACCAGCCCCTTCCGGGGCACGGACAATCCTTCCAGGAGCCGGAAGACCGCATTGGAATACCCGTCGGCCCAGCCGCTCACCGCCATGACAGGGCACTGGATCGTGGAAAAGTCCTCGCAGACCGATCCGTGCTTCCAGAAACCATCCCGACGCTGGTGGCGCATCCAGTTGTCCACCCATAACCCGCTGCCCGCCAGCCGCTCGTGCCACATGTCGCGCCAGCGGTCCCCCACGATCTCCGGGTCCGGGGGCAGGGCGTTCCGGGCGAACATGACCGATGCCCAGGAAAGGTTGTCCCCGAGCAGACACCCGCCCATGTAGTGGACGTCGTCGGCGTACCGGTCGTCGGTGGAACAGACGGTGACCACGGCCTTGAGCTGGGGCGGGGCCAGGGCTGCGATCTGGAGCCCGTTGAACCCGCCCCAGGAGATGCCGATCATTCCCACCGACCCGTCGCTCCAGGGCTGGTCGGCGATCCACTGGAGGATCGCCACCCCGTCGTCCAGTTCCTGGGCCAGGTATTCGTCGGTCAGGACACCGTCGGAGTCTCCCGACCCCCGGATGTCCACCCGGATGGACGCGTAGCCGTGGCCGGCGAACCAGCCATGGTTGGCTGCATCCCGGGCCCGGGTTTGGTCCCGCTTCCGGTAGGGGATGTACTCGAAAATGGTGGGAACCGGATCTCTTTCCGCCGCTTCCGGAAGCCACAGCCGGGCCGCCAGCCGGACGCCGTCTTTCATGGGGATCCATACGTTTTCGATGGTTTCGACGGTGTGGGGGAACTCTCGGACGATGTTCATGGGTGAGCCTCCGTTGCTGAAAAATGTACGATGCCTTCGGTTGTTCGTCCCCGAGTGTACTCCCTTGGCGTCGCTGACGTAAAGACGGATTTGCCGATGGGAGAAAAAAGGTTGGGGGTGGCGCCATCCATAACCAAAAAAGG
>CAYPCE010000234.1:0-5916 GCA_964409085.1 uncultured Desulfobacteraceae bacterium
ATGCGGTCTTGATCATCGTTTCGGCCAATGGGCGAGCCGAAACGGTTTCAGCCGGCTTCAGCCGGGTTTTGCCTGTAGCCGGGGGATTCATTCCCCGGCGGCGCCGGCCGGGAATGAATCCCCCGGCCTACAAGCTCAACCGCCCTAAAGGGCGCTGAAGTGGCCGAAACGATGATCAAGACCCGGAATGCAATGCCGGCTGAATATACACTGTTCCTGAACTGTCTGTTTTTGTTTTAAATCCGGACCAATAATCCCGTTAGATGGTTTAGATGCCCCTTAAAAAAACCTGTCGAAAATGTGTGCTGATTCTTCTGGACGGCCTGGGAGACCGCGCCTATGCGTCCCTGGATGGCCAGACCCCGCTCCAAGCGGCCCGCACCCCGCATATGGACCGCCTGGCCGCCATGGGGGCCAACGGCCTCTACCATGCGAGCCGCCCCGGCATGGCATTGCCCAGTGAGTATGCCCACTTCACCCTTTTCGGATACCGGCCCGCCGAGTTTCCGGGGCGCGGCGCCCTGGAGGCTCTCGGTGCCAGCATCCCCCTGGGACCCGATGACGTGGCGATCCTCACCCATTTTGCCAGCGTCCGCGAGGAAAAGGGTTACCTGGTCCTGGCTGACGGGCAAGTGGACGGTACAGAGGCGGAAGTAAAAGAACTCATCGCGACCGCCGGCCATTTCGAGCAGGACGGCGTCCGGATCCGGTTCCATCGGACGGACGGCCTCAATGGCATCCTCACCCTTCAGGGCGACGTCTCCCCGCGGGTGACCGATAGCGACCCGGTGCTCGCCGGGCGCCCCCTTTCCGCCATTAAACCTTTTGCGAATGCGACGGCCTATGACCCGGCCGCCGCAACCACGGCCCGGGTGCTGAAATCTTACCTCCTGTGGGTTCATCGGCGATTGGCGGCCCACCCGGTCAATCGGGCACGTCAGGAATCGGGCGCCCCCCCGCTGAACGGACTGGTGACCCAGCGCGCCGGCCGGCTGAAACGGGTGCCGTTTTTCCGGGAGCGGTATGGCCTGGCCGGTATCAGTGTCGCCTCCGGCGCCGTCTACCGCGGACTGAGCGCCTACATCGGACTCGATTTTCACACCGTCAGCGACACGGGGGATCCGGAAGCCGACATCGCCGACCGCCTGCGGGCGGCCCATGATTTGCTGGGCAAATACGATTTCCTCCATGTCCACACCAAGGCCCCGGATCAAACGGCGCATACCAAAAAGCCGGCGGACAAAAAGGCGGTGATCGAATCACTGGACCGCGGGATCGGGACGGCCATCGGGCCGATCATGGAGGATCCGGATGTCATGATCGCCCTGACGGCGGACCATTCCACCCCCAGCGGCGGCCCGCTGATTCATTCCGGAGAACCCGTGCCGCTCACCTTTTGCGGGCCGGGGATTCGAAAAGACCTCATCGGCCGTTTCGACGAAGTCCATACCGCCGGCGGGGCGCTGGGGTCTCTTCGCGGGAAGGAGTTCATGCTGATGGTCCTGAACCATCTGGACAAAGCGAAACTGCACGGGCTGATGGACACGCCCCTCGACCAGCATTACTGGCCCGGGGATTACGAATATTTTCGGTTAGATGCGTAGTCATGGCGACCGGATCCCACAGCCCCCGGGGTGATCCCTGCCCCATTGGCGTCATCCACGGCCGTTTCCAGATCCTCCACAACGATCATCTCACCTATTTACTGGCTGGGAAAGCCCGATGCCGTCACCTCGTCGTCGGCATCACCAACCCCGACCCCCGGCTGATCCGGAGCGAGGTATCGGACCCCGCCCGAAGCGCCCCACTGGCCAATCCCCTGACCTACTATGAACGCTACCAGATGGTGAGAGCGGCCCTGGTCGGCCACTCCGTTGCCGAGTCCACCCTTTCCATCGTCCCCTTTCCCATCAACCTGCCAGACCTGTATCACCATTACGTCCCGCTGGACGCCGTTTTTTTTCTGACCATCTACGATGACTGGGGTCGGCAAAAACACCGCTATTTTGAGTCACTGGGCCTCCATACCCATATCCTGTGGGAAACGTCACCGGAACAAAAGGGGATCAGCGCCTCGGACATCCGCCAGGCGATCGTTGAGGACAGGCCCGGCTGGGTGCAGGAAGTCCCTGCCAGTACGGCCGCGCTGCTGCGACAATGGCATATCCCTGATCGTCTCAAAAAACGCTACGCCGACGAGGCCCTGAAGAAGGGCGGATGACACCTACCGCCCCATAGGAGTGGACCCATGGTGGCCGCGCTGGATGCCGACTGGTACAACATCCTCTTTCCGCTCTTTGTCCTTTTCTACATCTACCTCCTTTACCGGGTCGAGAAGCGATTTCGTCAAGAGCGCCCCCTCACAGACGAAGAATTTCTCGCCTACCTTGCCCGTGTCTACTCTTGCAGCGAATACGATCTCTTCCAAGCCGCAGCCGAGGAGTGGAACCTGTCCGGCGCTCCCATCGACGAAGACTTCAAAGATTACCTGAAAGAGGGGAACATGCCGTATTATGTCAAGGATTTTATTCGAAAAGCACGGAAGGAGGCGGAGAAAGGGTGAGGGGATAATGTTGAGATGACAAAAGACACAAGGGCCGGACGAGATCGTCCGGCCCTTGTGTCTTATTTTTTCCTGAAACGGCTATGGGACTCTATTTCCCCGGCGTATTCCAGAATTTCGTGGGCTGGGCGCCGCCGCTGGCCCATTCGCCCTGGTAGCCGAAGGTGAATCCAGTAGCGTTATCCGGCAACATAAGGGTATCTTCAAAAGAAATGGGGTCGATCTCTTTGGTGTAGGGCGCATTGGCGATGCTCTCACTGGCGACGATTTTGTTGCTGCCGTCCAGGATGTAGATCGTCAGCCAGAAGCGTTCCAGGGTCCGATCCGGCGCCGCAACATAAAAACGGACCTTGCCGGAGATGTCCATGCGGTCGTCCATACGATCATAATCATAAGAGACAACCAGGTCATCGGTTTTCCATGCGCCTCCGTCGCCGGTTGCCACAAGGTCGATTCTGTTTTCGGGGTTAATCTTTTCCCCTTCCATCATGAATGCGCTGCCAGCGGCAGCCGACATCAGCAGAATTCCGATACACAGGAGCACCCATTTTAAACTTTTGTACCATCTGGCGTTATTCATCATGACCTCCTTCTTAATTGGCGTTTCGTTCCGGGAGCCAAAGCTCGATCTCCACTATTGTAGATCCACCTTGTTTCTCCTCAATGGTTCATCCATCGTCTTTTATTGCGCGTTTTAACCGTCTCACCCCCTCCCTCCAAATGCGTCTTTGGATTCGATACAATCAACGCCAAGCATGTTAAGTTCAATCGTATCCAACCTAACGCCAGGTCGTATATAGGGCACAGACCCTAAAAACTCAAAAAAAGGGTGCATAGGGTTTTCAGAAAAACCCGAACAAGCCGGAACTGCTTATTGGCAGTTCGGTTTCAAATCCTTGAGCCTTTTTGAAGTGTGGCCTAATCGGGTTTGTCGTTCACAGGCGACGGGGGGGCGATAGCGATTTGGAGCCCATCCGGAAACCAGAGGTTTCCGGATGGGCCAATAAGGGGGAGTTTTTATGGTGAGGAGCGTATTGAAAGGTCAAATGCCCATTTGTTCCTCCCAGAATGCGGCGTACACGCCTTCTTTTTCAAGGAGGTCTTCGTGGGTCCCCTGCTCTATGATCCGTCCGTTTCGGAGGAAAACAATAAAATCGGAATTGACCACGACCGGCAGTTTATGGGATGCGATGAGAATGGTTTTCCTCTCCGATAACCGATCAAACGCTTCCATGACAAAGCTTTCCGAAGCGGGGTCGAGTCCGGATGTGGGTTCGTCCAGCAGCAGAATACCGGCGTTTCTGAGGAACGCCCTGGCGATGAGGATCCGTTTGGCCTGTCCTCCGGACAACTGGCTGCCGCCCGCTTCCAGGACCGTATCGTATCCCTCCGGCAAGGCCATAATGAAGTCGTGCGCATTGGCTTTTTTGGCCGCATCAATGATCTCTTCCTCCGTCGGCGTGTCTTCCGGTCTTCCCACCGCAATATTTTCCATCACCGACGTATGAAAAAGAACGGCGTCCTGGGGAACCATCACGACCTGCTCCTTGACCGATTCCATGGTCAGGTCGCGGAGGTCTTTTCCGTCGATGCGGATGCTGCCGCCCGTGACGTCAAAGAAACGGGGAATCAGGTTCAAGAGAGTGGATTTGCCGGACCCGGAGTCGCCCACCAGGCCGACCTTCTGCCCTTTTCGTATGGAAAACGAGATGTCCTGGATAATGTCGGAATCATCCGCATATCCAAAATCGACATGATCAAAGACGATTTTTTCATTGAATGCCTCGAGGGGCTCGGCATCCTCCCGGTTGCAGATGCCCAGGTCGCAGGGTTCAATGGCCATAATCCCCTCGATGCGCTCGTTGCAGGCCATGGCCTTGGTGATTTTGATGAAGTATTTGGTAAATTCCCGGATTGGCTTGTAAAGACTGCGGAGGTAATTCATGAACACCAGAAGGGCCCCCGGCGTGATGCGGCCGGCCTGTATGCTCTGGACCCCGAACAACACCAGCACCGCGCTGCCGATGGCCAGCACGATGTTGGTCATGGAGGTGAAAAAACCCTGCCAGCTACCGGCCTCCACGGCGGCTTCCCGGCTCAGGTAGCTCTTTCTCTCCAGCCGCTCGATCTCATCCTCTTCCAGCCCCAGCAGTTTAATCCATTTGTGGGTTTTGGTGGCCACTTCCGTCAAAGATGCCACCTCAGACTCATGACGACGTTTTTTCCGCGTATACCGTTTGATCCGGAGTCCAAAGAAATAGGTCGCCCAGACCAGAATCGGGGCGATGCCGAGGGTAATCAACGCCAACCGCCAATCCACCCAGAACATGATGGCGGTGATGCCGACAAACGTGGGAAAACTGCGGCAGGCCAGGACGCTGACGCCTTCCACCATTTTCTGCGTGTCGTCGGTATCCGTCGTGATGCGCTCGATAACCTCGCCGGGTTCCATTTTGTGGAAATGGGTGATGGGCAGTTCCAACACATGGGCAAAGAGCCGAACGCGCAGTTTTTGAATGACCCTCTGGGAAAGCTTGGTTAAGGTGATGTTCTGGACATAAAGCCCCACGCCGTTCATCAGCGCCACCAAGATGAGCGCGGCGACCATGACCCACAACAGGTTCTGGGAAAGGATCTCCCAGTAACCTCCGGCATATTGCTGGTAAGTTTGGGGAATCGGTTTGTCGAGGATGACGTGGTCGAAAATGATCTTGAGCGGCCACGGTTGGATCATGGAGACGCCGGATTGAACGACCAGGGCAATGCCAAGGCCGAAAAGAAGGCGTCGTTCCTCCTTTAAAATCAACGTCAGTTGGGACGGCGTTTCTTTCGGCCTTTCGTCCGGGGAGACGCTTGAGCTTGAGTCTTGAGCGTTTTCGTTGTCGGAAGACATCATGGACCCTTTTTAGCCCATATCCCGTTCCATTTCAACTTAACCATCTTCATTTCCGTAATTGACACTTGCTTGCCAGCGTGCTTTTCTGTCCATTCAGCAGCGCCAAGGTTTTGATTTCGCAGACCGCTCAACGTAGATATGTTCGCATTGCAAAATCGCTTTTTCAAATTTGTTCAAGCCATTTCTCAATACTTCATGCAACATCTTGCAATCTTTCCTCTAACTCCTGACGAAGCGCGAGGTAATGGCGGTAATCATTCGCCCAGTCCACAAAAAAGCGCTCATCTCCCAATTCGCCTTGGCTGTATCGAATATAAAAAGCCTCAGAGTATTTTTTATGCTGGTTTTCAAAAGCGCTCAGCCTTTTGGTTACGACAATCAGCGCATCCAACGGGGAGGTGTATTGAATTGTTTGTTTTTTCATTTACAACTCCTTATTTTAAAATGAAAATCATTA
>CAYPCE010000235.1:0-5908 GCA_964409085.1 uncultured Desulfobacteraceae bacterium
CTTCCATGAAACGTCTCAAAGACATCAAGATGAAGCCCAAGCTGATCGGTCTGTTTCTCGCCGTCGGTCTGATTCCCCTCGCCCTGGCGGGATGGTGGGCCGGGGAGCTGGCCCGGGACGCTTTGATGGCCAAGTCCTACGCCCAGTTGGAATCGGTCCGGGGGATCAAGAAAAGCCAGATCGACCGGTTTTTCAAGGAACGCGAGGGCGACATGACGGTGCTCATCGAGACCGTGGCGACGGTGCGGCGGGAGGCTTTCCGGAAACTCGAGGCCGTGCAGGAGGAGAAAAAGGCGCAGTTGCTGGATTATTTCAGCGTCATGCGGGCCCAGTTGAAGGCGCTCAAGGACGACCGGTATCTCATGTCGGCCCTGACCGAATTGAACCGGGTGTACGAAAACGGCGACAAACGGATCGATACGCCCGAATGGCGGGCCGTGGCCAGGGACTATGATCCGCGACTCAAGGACATCATGGCCGATTTCGGCTGGTACGACATTTTCCTCATTCACACCGACGGCGACATCCTCTACACCGTCCAGCGGGAATCGGACCTGGGCATGGTCATTCCCGACTCCGCTCTCCGGAACCAGGGCATCGGGAGGGCGTTCCGGAAGGCGCGGACCATTGGCGACGACGAGATCGCCATGGCCGACCTGGCGCCCTATTCCCCGTCGGGCGGCGCGCCGGCGGGCTTCATGATGGCGCGGATGCAGGATGAATACGGCCGTCTCAAGGGGTTCGTGGCCTTCCAGATCCCCCTGGACCGGATCAACCGGATCACCCTCCGGCGGAACGGCATGGGCAAAACCGGCGAAACCTACATCGTGGGCGCCGACGGCCTGATGCGGTCCGATTCCTTTCTCGATCCCGGGAACCATTCGGTGACCGCCTCCTTCGATCAGGACAACACGGTGGACACCGAAGCGGTCCGGTCCGCCCTGTCGGGCAAGTCCGGCCAGCGGGTCGTCATCGATTACAACGGCAACCCGGTCCTCTCCTGCTGGGACCCCGTGGACCTCGGGGGCGGCATCCGGTGGGCCATGATGTCCGAGATGGACGTGGCCGAGGCGTTCTCGCCGGTGGACGACAACGGCAACGAATTCTTCGCCCGGTACAAGGAAGTCTACGGGTATTATGATCTGTTCCTGATCAACCCCGACGGATATGTCTACTACACCGTTGAAAAGGAGTCGGACCTTCACACGAACTTCGTCTCCGGGAAATATTCAGGATCCAACCTCGGAAAACTGGTGCAGCGGGTCCTGGAAACAAAGGATTTCGCCATGGCCGATTTCGCCCCCTACGCGCCCAGCGACAACGAGCCCTGCGCCTTTATCGCAGAACCCCTGGCGACGGCCGGCCGGGTTGAAACGGTGGTGGCGATCCAGTTGTCCATCGAGGCCATCAACGCCATCATGCAGGAGCGCACCGGCATGGGCGACACCGGCGAAACCTATCTGGTGGGGCCCGACAAGCTGATGCGGTCCGATTCCTTCCTCGATCCGAAACACCATTCGGTGATCGCGTCCTTCGCCAACCCCACCGCCGGCGACGTGGACACCGAGGGCGTCCGCCAGGCGCTTTCCGGCGTCACCGACAGCCGCGTCATCGACGACTACAACGGCAACCCGGTGCTCTCCTCCTTCACGCCCCTAAAGGTCTATGACGTCCAGTGGGCTCTTTTGGCGGAAATCGACGAAAGCGAGGTCATGGCGCCGGTCTATTCCCTGATCGCGTCCATCGCCGTCGGGGCCGCGATTCTGGCCGCCATCATCGCCATCGTCGCCTTTTTCGTCGCCCGGTCCATCGCCGCGCCCCTGACGGCGGGCGTTGAATTCGCCCGCCGGGTGGCCGAAGGCGATCTCACGGCCAACATCGACGTGAACCAGAAAGACGAAGTGGGCATGCTGGCGGCGGCCCTGCGGGGGATGATCGACCGGCTCCGGGGCATTGTCGGCGACATCCGCACCGTGGCCCATTATGTGGCCACGGGCAGCCAGGAACTCTCCTCCACGGCCCAGGAAATGTCCCAGGGCGCGTCGGAGCAGGCGGCGTCGGCCGAAGAGGTGTCGGCCTCCATTGAGGAGATGAACGCCAACATCCGGCAGAACGCCGAAAACGCGCTGCAAACCGAAAAAATCGCCCAGAAGGCGTCGGAGGACGGCCAGGAAGGCGGAACGGCCGTGACCGAGACGGTCGGCGCCATGAAAGAGATCGCCGAAAAGATCTCCATCATCGAGGAGATCGCGCGGCAGACCGACCTTCTGGCCCTCAACGCCGCCATCGAGGCGGCCCGGGCCGGCGATCACGGGCGCGGGTTCGCAGTGGTGGCCTCGGAGGTGCGGAAGTTGGCGGAACGGAGCCAGACCGCCGCCGTGGAGATCGGAAAGCTGTCGGGCGCCAGCGTGGCGGTGGCGGAAAAGGCGGGGACCCTCCTGGACGGCATCGTGCCGGACATCCGGAAGACATCGGAACTCGTCCAGGAGATCAGCGCGGCCACCAACGAGCAGAACTCGGGCGCGGACCAGATCAACAAGGCCGTCCAGCAACTCGACGAGGTGGTGCAGCAAAACGCCTCGGCCGCCGAGGAGATGGCCTCCACCGCCGAGGAGCTGTCGGGCCAGTCCGAGCAACTCCTCGTCTCCATCGAATTTTTCACCATCAACGGCGACGGGCATGGAAACGGCCATGCCCGGCCCCGCATCGAATCCCACGGAAATGGCCAGGAGGCGGCTCCTGTCAAAGCCCGCCGGGGGACGACGGACGGCAACGGCAACGGACGGGAAAAAGGCAACGGGGGCGGGCGTCCGAACGGGGCCGACCACGCCGGCCATGATATTCCCATGGGACAGCCGGTTCCCGGCCCGGCCGAAAACTGGGATAGCGAGGGGTTCGAGCGGTATTGACCGGGCATGGGTGGACGGAAAACAAACGGGGCGACGCCATACCGGCCTCGCCCCGTGTAAACTTCACCTGTTCCCGAACCCAAACCTCCGAGGTTTCCAAAACCTCGGAGGTCTTCGTCCATCAAAGCAGCGACGACGCGGGCGTGAAGGATGTCCCCAGGGCGTCGGCGACGCCTTCGTGGGTCACCTTGCCGTCAATGATGTTGGCGCCACGCCGGATGTCGGGGTTCTCCCGCATGGCCGCCTTCCATCCCTTGTCCGCGATTTGAAGGACATAGGGGAGCGTGGCGTTGGTGAGCGCCATGGTCGAGGTTTTGGGGACCGCCCCGGGCATGTTGCCCACCGCGTAATGGACCACCCCCTCCTCCATGAAGATGGGATCGGAATGGGTCGTGGGCCGGGACGTCTCGAACACGCCCCCCTGGTCGATGGCCACATCCACCAGCACCGCGCCGGGGCGCATGGTCCGGACCATTTCCCTTGTTACCAGCATTGGGGTCCGTCCGCCCGGTTCCAGCACCGCGCCCACCACCACGTCGGCCCGCCGGATGACGTCCCGGACATCCGCCGGGTTCGATTTCAGGGCGACGCAGTTGGGGGGCAGCACGTCGCTCAGGTATCGCAGGCGGTTCGGCCGGATTTCGAAGATCCAGACCTTGGCCCCGAACCCAGCGGCCATCACGGCGGCGTGAAATCCCACCTGACCGCCGCCCAGGACGAGCACGTTGCCCGGGTCCACCCCCGGCACGCCGCCCAGGAGCACGCCCTGGGCCATTTCCAGGTATTTGGCGCCCTGCTGGATGGCCATGGGGCCCGCCACCTCGCTCATGGGCGTGAGCAGGGGCAGTTTTCCATCGTCCCGCTGCACCGTTTCATAGCCGATGGCCACCACGCCGCTTTTCAACAGGGCCTCGGCCACCGGCTCCGACGCCGCCAGATGGAGGTAGGAAAAATAGATCTGGCCTTTCTTGAGATAGCCGTACTAGTCCGGCTGGGGCTCCTTGACGCGGAGGACCATTTCGGCGTCGGAGAAGACCGGGGCCGTCGAATCCGCGATATCGGCGCCGGCGGCCCGGTATTCGTCGTCGGTGAAGCCGCTGCCCGCGCCGGCGCCCGTTTCGACCCGGACGGCGTGTCCGGCGGCCGTGACGATCTCCACTCCGGCCGGGGTCATGGAGACGCGGTTCTCCTCGGGTTTGGTTTCCTTGGGAATTCCGATGATCATGTCGGTTCTCCTTCCGTCCCGCGGGATTGAGGACTACAGCAGGGAATCGATGGAGGTGTAGTCCAGGTTGAACGCGTCGGAGACACCCTTGTAGGTGATCTTCCCCTTAATCACGTTGGCGCCCCGGCGGATCTCCACGTTCTCCTTCATGGCCTTTTCCCATCCCTTGTTGGCGATCTCCACGGCGTAGGGGAGCGTGGCGTTGGTCAGGGCCAGGGTGGAGGTCTTGGCCACCGCGCCCGGCATGTTGGCCACGCAGTAATGGACCACGCCCTCCACGGTATAGATGGGGTCGGAGTGGGTGGTGGCCTTGGAGGTCTCGAAGCAGCCGCCCTGGTCGATGGCCACGTCCACCAGCACCGACCCCTTCTTCATGGTTTTGAGCATGTCCCGGGTGATCAGCCGGGGGGCCTTGGTCCCCGGAATGAGAACGGCGCCCACCACCACGTCGGCCCGGGTGATGAGGTCCCGGACGGTGGCCGGACTGGAGTAGAGCAGGAAGCAGTTGGCCGGCATGACGTCGCTCAGGTACCGGAGCCGGTCCAGGTTCATATCGAGGACATAGACCTTGGCGCCCAGGCCGCAGGCCATTTTGGCCGCGTTGGTGCCCACGATGCCGCCGCCGATGACCACCACCATGCCCGGATCGACCCCCGGCACGCCGCCCAGAAGGATACCGTGGCCGCCCTGGGCCATTTCCAGGTATTTGGCGCCCTGCTGGATGGCCATCCGGCCCGCCACTTCGCTCATGGGGGTGAGCAGCGGCAGGGACCGGTCGTCCTTCTGGATGGTCTCGTAGGCGATGCAGACCGAATCGCTCTTGACCAGGGCGTGGGTCAATTCCTCGGCTGCCGCCAGATGCAGATAGGTGAAGACGATCTGGTCCTTCCGGATGAGATCGTACTCGGGGGGCAGGGGTTCTTTCACATGCATGACCATGTCGGACCGCTCGAAAATCTCCTTGGCGGTCCCCACCATCTCCGCGCCGTGGGCCGCGTAGTCGGCGTCCTCGAACCCGCTGCCGATGCCGGCGTTTTTCTCCACCAGCACGGTATGGCCGTTTTGCTTCATCACTTCCACGCCGGCGGGGGTCATGGACACGCGATTCTCTTCGGACTTGATCTCTTTCAGAATGCCAACGATCATGGGTTTTCTCCTTTGCTTGATGGGTTTGTTTGGATCGATTCAGACATTTTCCGTCTTCCGCCGATACAGTTACAAGATCCTTGCCAGGTCGTGAGAAAAGGTGAGAACAGAGGAGAAAAACAAAAAAATTGAAGATGATTCAGATAGTGAAAATCAATTTATCTTCAATATCACATACAAATTCGGATGGTTTGAACCGGTACGGGGATGGACGGTGAAAGAAACGCCATCCGTGACCGCGGATGGGAATAGGTCTTTCTATGAAAGGGATGATGTCCGGATTATGGCAATATTTATTTCCAACATTATCTAATTTTTTAAAAATATATTGAATATTTTATAAATAGTATTTTGGAAATAAATATTGCCAATGGAAATAATAATTTCCACTCTATTCCAGGATGGTCTTTTTACAAATTGATAGTTCAATTATCAATTTGCAAAGATTTTGATTGAACCGTGCTATAAAATCTGCCATAGTGGCCGCAGCATTTCAAATTCCGAACCCATCGCATCGGAGAAGACCAAATGATCGAACGTGAAGCGGCGTCAAAGGCGCTGAAACTGGCGCGTCAATATCCCGTGCTGACCATTACCGGGCCCCGACAGTCCGGGAAAACAACCCTTT
>CAYPCE010000236.1:0-5891 GCA_964409085.1 uncultured Desulfobacteraceae bacterium
ATCATGGAGGAGGACGGCCGGCTGGCCGAGCGGATCATCCACGAATACCGGGGGCTCAACCTGACCCGCCCGCCCCGCCTGACCTGGGTGTCCAACACCGGCGAGGCCCTGGACGCGCTGTCCAAAAAGCGGTTCGATCTGGTCCTGACCATGCCCCGCCTCGACGACATGGATCCGGCCCAGTTCGGCGCACGGGTCAAGGAGACCTATGAAAACCTGCCGGTCTTCCTCCTGACCCATTCGGCCATGGCCCAGAAGGCGGCGCGGATCACGGCCGGGGTCCGGTCCATCGACCAGACCTTCGTCTGGCTGGGCAACACCGATCTCCTCCTGGCCATCATCAAGAGCGTGGAAGACCGGATGAACGTGGCCTACGATACCCGCCGGGCCCGGGTCTGCGTCATCATCCTGGTGGAAGATTCCCCCATGTACCGCTCCTCGCTCCTGCCCATGCTCTACAAAGAAGTGGTCGGTCAGACCAACGCCGTCATGGAGGAATCCCTCAACGAGGAGCACCGGATCCTCCGGATGCGGGCCCGCCCCAAGATCCTCACGGCCGCCACCTACGAGGAGGCCTGGGACCTGTACAACCGGTACAAACCCTACCTCCTGAGCCTGTTATCGGATGTCCGGTTTCCCCGGAACGGCGAGGTGGACCCGACGGCCGGGTTCACCCTTCTGACGGAGATCTGTCAGGACTGCGAAAACCTGCCCATGCTGGTGCTCAGCTCCGAAGAGGAGAACCGGAGCCGGGCCGAAGCCTGCGGCGCGGTCTTTCTGGACAAGAACTCCCCGACCCTCCATATGGACATCCGCTCCTTCATGCGCACCTACCTCGGGTTCGGGGACTTTATCTTCCGCACCCCCGACGGCGCCGAAGTGGCCCGGGCCCCCAACCTCCGGGCCATGGAAAAAATTCTCCCGACCATCCCGGACGAATCGATCCTCTACCATGCGGCCCGCAACCACTTTTCCTCCTGGCTCATGGCCCGGTCCGAAATCCAGCTGGCCTCCCACCTGCGCCCGGTCAAGGCCTCGGATTTCAACAGCGTCGCCCAGATCAAAACCTATCTGGTGGCCCGGATCCGCGAGCGGCGCAAGGGCCGCCAGCGGGGCGTGGTGACCGACTTCCGGCCCGAGGAATTCGATCCGGAGACCGAATTTCTCAAGATCGGCAAGGGCTCCCTCGGGGGAAAGGCCCGGGGCCTGGCCTTCATGACCTATCTGATGAAAAAGACGCCCGAACTGTCGGAACGGTTCCCGGGCGTAGACATCACGGTGCCCCGGACCCTGGTGGTCTCCACCGAAGGGTTCGAGAGCCTCGTGGCCGAAAACACCCTCAAGGAGTACATCTCGGGATCGGACACCGACGCCCGCCTGGAGCAGCTTTTCCTGGAGGCCCGGTTTCCCGACTGGCTCCGGGAGGACCTGACCCTGTTTCTGCGCCACATGACAGCGCCCCTGGCGGTCCGGTCCTCCAGCCTGCTGGAGGACGCCCAGTTCCAGGCCCGGGCCGGGGTCTACAATACGTACATGATCCCCAACAACCATCCCGACCCGGAGGTCCGGCTGAAGCACCTCATCAACGCCATCAAGCTGGTCTACGCTTCGACGTATTTTGAAAAATCCCGCTCGTTTTCCCGATCCACCCAGCAGCGGACCGAGGACGACAAGATGGCGGTGATCCTCCAGCAGGTCACGGGCCGGCGCTACGGCAAATATTTCTACCCGGGGATCTCCGGGGTGGCCCAGTCCTACAATTTTTATCCCATTTCCTACATGAAGCCGGAAGAGGGGATCGTCCACCTGGCCTTCGGGCTGGGCAAAACCGTGGTGGAGGGGGGCACCGCGCTCCGGTTCTCCCCCAACTATCCCCAGTTTCTTCCCCAGTTTTCCACCGTGGAGGACATCCTGAAAAACTCCCAGCGGAAATTTTACGCGCTGAAGACCGAGGATTACCCCATTCAACTGAGCGGCAGCGCCGACGGGACCCTGGCCCGGCTGGACATCGACGACGACGAAGTGCGGAAGCATGGGCCGCTGCGGTATCTGTCCGGGGCCTACGACCCCCAGGACCACCGCATCCGGGACGCGGCCTCCCCCGACGCCCACTGCGTGCTCACCTTCGCCAATATCGTCAAGTACAACGACATCCCCCTCCCCGGTATCGTCTCCGCCATCCTCGACATGGGCCGCCAGGGCATGGGATGTCCGGTGGAGATCGAATTCGCCATGAACCTCCCGGAAAGCAAGGGAGAGAAGCCCACCTTCACCCTGCTGCAAATCCGGCCCATGGCCATCAGCCAGCGGAACATGGAAGTGGAGATCGCGGAAGAGGAGGTCCCGGATGCGCTCTGCTATTCGGAAAACGCGCTGGGAAACGGGGTGTATCGGGAGATCCGGGACATCGTCTACGTCAAGCCCGAAAATTTCGATCCGGGCCGCACGGTGCTCCAGGCGGACCAGATCGGCGAGATCAACCGCGATCTGGACCGGGCGAAACGGAAATACCTCCTCATCGGCCCGGGCCGGTGGGGGACCGCCGACCGGTGGCTGGGGATTCCGGTGAGTTGGGGCGATATCTCCGGAGTGGGGGCCATGGTGGAAGCCGCCATGGCCCAGCTCAAGGCCGACCCGTCCCAGGGCTCCCACTTCTTCAACAACATCACCTCCCAGGGGATCCCCTACATCACGGTACCGGAGAATGGAAAGGGCTTCATCGACTGGGACTGGCTGGCGGCCCAGCCGGCGGTCAACGAGACGACCTACCTTCGGCACGTGCGGCTGGAGCGGCCGCTGACGCTGAAGATCGACGGGAAGGGAAGCCGGGCGCTGATTTTGAAATGACCCGTCGCCGGTCCGCCATGGGACCGGCGGGGGTGTCAGGGATAATAGGTCATGATCCGCTCGCAGTTCCGGACATCGAAATGGAGCCAGGAGACATCCAGTTCGAGACTGCCGATCAGCGCGAAGTCTTCATGGTCCGGGTTGGCCAGGATCTCCTGCCGGATGTCTTCGGCGGTTCGGTTCTGGAACAGGCAATCGGCGGCCCGCCCGAAAGTGTGCTGACTGTAGGGGCGGTAGTAGGGACTGTCAACCGTCCGCAGCCCGCTCCATTCCCGTTCGCTTCCCCAGTAATAGTTGTTGACGGTCGTCGGTCCGTAGCGAATCCGGAGTTTGTCCAGGGTGATGAGCAGCCGTTCATCCAACAACTGCCATGCGGCCTCGCCGCGATCCTGGTAGACGTGGGGCGGTACCAATTCATGGATGGCGAAATGTTGGCAGGTGTACATCGGGGGTCTCCTTTCGTGATCCACGCAGAACGTTTTTATACAAAGCCCGCCGCTTTTGAGGCGATCTCCGCGAGGGCGGACAGACCCTTGGCGGCCTTTTCGATTTTGCCGGAAAGGGCGGCCAGCTTTTCGTCCTCCTTTTTGACCGCGTCGGCCACTTTCGTCAGCCGCAGGCTGGCGTTTTCCAGGGCGGAGACCTTGTCTTCGATTTCCGCCAGAATCAGGTCGTCCTCCAGCCGGTCCAGTTCGACGAAGAGGTCTTCGACCTTGATGCGCACGTCCATGGAAAGCGTTGCGTCGTAGCGCACATTCTGGGCGACATGCTTGGCTTCCCGGATCATCCGAATGACGGCGAGGCGTTCGGTATTGGCCATATTGATCTCCTTTCCTGCCTTTGTCTCGGCATTGGACGGGTTCTAATCCGCCAACTGTTCGTAAAGATCTTTTGCCGCATTGACCTCATCGGCAAAGACCTGGACAGTTTCGATGGCGTGGGCCAATGTCCGCCTTTCGTTGATCCTTTCGTACAGCTGATCATGGGCCGCGACGAGCTTTTGGATCCCGATCCGCGCCTTTTGCGCGAGGGCCTCGGCGGCCTCGGCTTTCTGGAATTCGCGGAAAACCATACGGGCTGCCGGCAGGTGATGTTTGTAGCCCACGGTCTGATACCAATCTCGCAATTCCGCCCGGGTGGAAGCGATCAGGTTCATCCCGGTACTTGAACCCCCGGTCTCATATTCGGCGAGGAGACCGGAGATGGCACCGGCCATTTCCTCGACAGCGGGCCTTCCGTCCTGCACGGCCTGTCGTAGGGCCATGGACTGCCGGCGCTTGATATAGAGTCCTCCGGCGCCGCGGACGACAGCGGCCGCCGCGTTTCCGAAAAGGGAAACCGAAGAACCGGTCCGTTTGTTGTATTGCTTTATGGCGTCGTCCAGCGCACCGCCGACTTCTTCTGCACCGGCCCGGATCCGGGGAGTGTGGTCATCGGCTGTCAGGGCAACCAGCAATTCTCCATAGCGCTTCAAGACGCCGCAGGCGTTTTTGGCCCGTTGGGCTTTCTTTTGGATTTCCTCCCCGAAGCGGCCGGCTTCCTCAAGAAACCGGAGGGCGGTTTCACCCCGGAGCGACGTCGATGCATTGGCGAGGTTGACGCGGGCGTGCAATTGGGCGTGGGCCATCATCACTTCGCCGGGAAAGGTGGAATAGGCGGCGGTCGCCTTGCCGAATTTTTCGGCTTCCGCGCGTTGGGAGGGGGTCAGGACGGCGCAGCCGGTGAGGGTCAGGAGGGCGATGATCAATAACGGCAGTATGCGTCGCATTTGCTTTCTTCCTTAATTTTGCGGTAGGTTCGGGGTCGAATTGGACCGGTGCGCCAAAAGTGGATCCCGTTTCGTGGTGGCGGGGCTTCGGGTCGAGGATGGTACGGACCGCCTCCACGTCTGCTCATGCGCCACTGCATGCCCGCGGAAAGATTCCGCCCATATTTCCGGGGACCTTCAATTCATTCATCACCCCAAATGATCGACGTGAAGAAGACGATGATGATTCCCTGCTCTTTCTACAAAGCGCAACTATCCGAAGCCGAGGCTTTTTTGGTTTCCACGTAATGGGCGGCAGCCAGGGCGGCCGTGGCGCCGTCGCCTGCCGCGATCACGATCTGGCGGGCGTATTTGTCCCGCAGGTCTCCGATGGCGTAGATGCCGGGAATGGCGGTCTGGCACCGGTCGTCGGTGACCACGTAGCCGTCGGCGCTCAGTTTGATGCCGCGCGGCACGACCCCGGTATTGGGGTCGAACCCGATGAAGATGAAGGCGCCGTCGACGGCCAGCTCCCGCGTTTCATCGGTCTTAACGTCCCGGATATCCACGGCGGACACCGCGCCGTCATTGGCCTTAATGGCGGTGATCACCGAGTTCCACAAGACCTCGATTTTGCACTCGTCCATGACCCGTTTGGATAAGATGGAACTGGCCCTCAGTTCGTCCCGGCGGTGGATCAGGTACACCTTTTCCGCCAACTTGGCCAGATAGAGCGCCTCTTCTGCCGCGGTATCACCGCCGCCCACCACCACGACGGTCTTGTTCCGGAAAAAGAAGCCGTCGCACACGGCACAGTAAGAGACGCCCTTGCCGTAGTTGTCCTCTTCGCCGGGGATTTCGAGCTTCCTGGGGTTGCCTCCGGTGCCAATGATCACGGCGTGGCCTTCCAGGGTCTCGCCATTGTCCAGGTGGACGGCGTGGTGCTCCAGCCCCGGCTCGATGGTCGTGACCTCCCGGCCCACCACTTCCAGTCCATAGGCCTGGGCGTGCTGAGCGAACTTCTGGGACAGCTCGGCTCCGCCGATCAATTCAAATCCCGGGTAATTCTCCACTTCGGCGGACATGGTCACCTGCCCGCCGGGCACCCCTTTTTCCACCAGTACGGTATCCAATGCGGCGCGCATGGCGTAAATCCCGGCCGTCAGGCCGCCCGGCCCGCCGCCGACGATGATCAGATCGAATATTTTGCCTTCCGGCATGAATGATGTCCTCCTTTACTGCTAATCAAAAGTAAATGGCACGCCTTCCCGCTTTGTGCCTCTGTGCCTCTGTGCCT
>CAYPCE010000237.1:0-3174 GCA_964409085.1 uncultured Desulfobacteraceae bacterium
CATCAAAAAGTTCCCCATGGCCAACTGGAACAAGGTCGTGGCCGTCAACCTCACCGGCGTTTTCCTCTGCGGCCGGGAGGCGGCGGCCCAGATGGTCAAGCACGGCGTCAAGGGCGTCATCATTAATATATCGTCCATCAGCCGGGCCGGAAATTTCGGACAGACCAACTATTCGGCCACCAAAGCCGGCGTCGCCTCCATGACCGTCGCCTGGGCCAAGGAACTGGCCAAAAGCGGCATCCGCTCGGCGGCCATCGCGCCGGGATACGTCAATACCGAGATGGTGGCCAAGATCGACAGCAAGGTCATCGACAAGATCGTGGCCCAGATTCCCGTGGGCCGGTTGGGCGAGATGAAGGAAATCTCCCATGCGGCCCAGTTCATCATCGAATGCGACTTCTTCAACGGCCGGGTCCTGGAAGTGGACGGCGGGCATCGGATCTAAAAATACCCCGTAGGGGCGAAACATTTTCGCCCCTACAATGGGCCGAACGATGGATATGAATTTCCGCCTCCAGCGGCGGCCCGCGCATTTCCTTTGACTTTTCGCCCTCCGGCCATTATTTTTCTCTTTTGGTAGAATCGATTCTCCCATTTCGACCCGGCCGGCGAACCGGCCCGGCGTCTGGTGGAATCGCCGGTTTCCCGCTCCCTGACGACCGTTCGTCGCCGCACCATGACCCAGAGCAACCATACTCAAATGATTCAGCTTTTTAGAAACTGGGTGAACCGTTATCTGGCCGATCCCCAATTGATCATATTGGGGCTGCTCCTGCTGTTCGGGTTTATCCTGATTTATATGTTGGGGAACCTGCTGACGCCGGTGTTCGCCTCCATCATCATCGCCTACCTGCTGGAGGGGATGGTGTGCCGGCTCCAGAACTTCCGGGTCCCCCGCATGGCGTCGGTGATCATCGTCTTCCTGCTTTTCCTCGCCTCCATGTTGCTGGTGTTCATCGGGCTTCTGCCCATGCTGTCCCGCCAGCTGGCCCAGCTCTATCAGCAGATCCCCGACTGGATCGCCCGGGGCCAGAAAGAGCTGATGCAACTGCCGCAAACATATCCGGAGTACATTTCCGAAACCCAGGTGAAAGACATCATGAACATCATCGGCACGGAGCTGTCCAAACTGGGGCAGCAGGTGCTGATGTTGTCCCTGGCGTCCGTCCGGGGGGTCATCTCCACCGTGGTCTACGCCATCCTGGTACCCCTCATGGTCTTTTTCTTTCTGAAGGACAAGACCCTGATCATCGAGTGGCTCAAAGGGTTTCTGCCCGAAGAGCGGCGGCTGGCCACGGAGGTGTGGCACGAGGTCAACGGCCAGGTGGCCAAATACGTTCGGGGCAAGATCTGGGAAATCCTCATCGTATGGGGCGCCAGCTACATCACCTTCAAGGTGCTGGGCCTCAATTTCACGGCCCTGATCTCCCTTTTCGTGGGAATGTCGGTGCTGATCCCCTATATCGGGGCCACGGTCATGTACATTCCGGTGATCCTGGTGGCCTACTTCCAGTGGGGATGGGGCGTCGATTTCGCTTACATCGTCATCGCCTACAGCTTTATCCAGCTTTTGGACGGCAACCTGCTGGTCCCGCTGTTGCTGTCGGAGGTGGTCAACCTCCACCCGGTGGCCATCATCGTGGCGGTGCTGGTGTTTGGCGGGCTGTGGGGGGTGTGGGGTCTTTTTTTCGCCATCCCGCTGGCCACGCTGTTTCACTCGGTGGTCAAGGCATGGTTCTCCAATCACACCCGGGTCCGGAAACGGCTGCAAGCGGCGGCGGCCAAGACCGACACCGAAGCGGCGTAACCGGTCCGGCGACGCCGGAAACGGGGTGACATTTTTTTCAGGGTTTGGTATGGAAGCGGCATATCCGGTCCAGAAGACGCCGGCCACAGGGCCGGTTTTGTTTTTCCGGAGGGACCGGGAACCACGACGCGAGAAGAGGAACCCCCATGATCCACATCAATGAACACTATCTGAAGCTCCAGGCGTCCTATCTTTTTTCCGATATCGCGCGGCGGGTGGCCGCCCATCAGGAGGCCCATCCGGAGGAGACCATCATCAAACTGGGCATCGGGGACGTGACCCGCGGGCTGCCCCGGACCTGTGTGGACGCCCTCCACAAGGCGGTGGACGAGATGGCCGAGGACGCCACCTTCAGGGGCTACGGCCCGGAACAGGGATACCCCTTTCTGCGGGAAAAGATCGCCGCCGAGGATTTTGGGAGCCGGAACGCCGACATCGCCCCGGACGAGATCTTCATCAGCGACGGCGCCAAATGCGACACCGGCAACATCCAGGAGATCTTCTCCGGCGACATCCGGGTGGCGCTGCCCGACCCGGTCTATCCGGTCTACCTCGACACCAACGTCATGGCCGGCCGGACGGGCGGATTCGAGGATGGGCGATACAAAGGATTGGTCTACCTGGAGAGTCTGCCGGAAAACGGGTTCATCCCCGAACCGCCGTCCGAACCGGTGGACCTGATCTACCTTTGCTTCCCCAACAATCCCACCGGCGCGGGCATCCGCCGGGAGGGGCTCAAGGTCTGGGTCGATTATGCCCGCTCGAACAAGGCCCTCATCCTGTTCGACGCCGCCTACGAGGCCTTTATCCGGGACCCGGCCATGCCCCATTCCATCTTCGAGATCGAGGGCGCCCGGGAAGTGGCCATCGAGTTCCGGAGTTTCTCCAAGACCGCCGGGTTCACCGGGACCCGGTGCGCCTTCACGGTGATCCCCAAATCCTGCATGGCCTACGACCGGTCCGGAAAGGCCCATTCGGTCCACGCCCTGTGGAACCGCCGCCATTCCACCAAGTTCAACGGCGTGGCCTATCCGGTCCAGCGGGCGGCCGAGGCGGTCTACAGCCCGGAAGGCAAAGCGGAGGTCCGGGAACGGATCGATTACTACATGGAAAACGCGACCCGCATCCGGCAGGAGATGACCGACCTGGGCTACACCTGCGTGGGCGGCAAGAATTCCCCCTATATCTGGATCGAGGGGAAAACCGATGCCTGGTCCTTTTTCGACCGGCTCCTCAAGGCCGGCGTCGTCTGCACCCCCGGCACGGGCTTCGGCAAGTGCGGCGAGGGGTTCATCCGCATCAGCGCGTTCAACAGCCACGACAACGTCCGGGAGGCCATGGGCCGCATCAGAACCGCGTTGCAATGA
>CAYPCE010000237.1:3274-5865 GCA_964409085.1 uncultured Desulfobacteraceae bacterium
TATGCCCATGTCACAGGCGTTTACAGAGCGCCTCCATCCCATTCTGACGGAGACGGCCGACCATTTCGGCACGCCGTTCCACATCTACGACGAAACCGGCATCCGGGAGACCGGCGGGGCCCTCAAGGCGGCGTTTTCCGGTGTGAAGGAATTCCGGGAATACTTTGCCGTCAAGGCCCTGCCCAATCCGGCGGTCCTGGCGATCATGCGGGACATGGGGTTCGGGTTCGACTGCTCCTCGGTTGCGGAGCTGGAACTCGCCCGGCAGGTCGGGGCCCAGGGCGAGGCGGTGATGTTCACCTCAAACAACACCAGCGAGGAAGAGTTCCGGGCCGCGGCGGCCGATGGCGGGTCCATCCTGAACCTGGACGACATCTCCCTGGTGGACAAGGTTCCGGAGATGCCGGAGCTGATCTGTTTCCGGTACAATCCCGGCGACCGGCGCACCGGCAACGACATCATCGGCAACCCCGTGGAGTCCAAATACGGGGTGAGCCATGATGGGATAGGAGACGCCTACCGCAAGGCAATGGCCCGGGGCGCGAAACGCTTCGGCCTCCACACCATGCTGGCCTCCAACGAACGCAACTACGACTACATGGTCCGGACCGCCGAGATGCTGCTGGATCTGGCCGCGGAGATCGGCCGGGAGCTGGACATCCGGTTCGAATTCCTTAACATCGGCGGCGGGCTGGGGATCCCCTATGGTCCCGACGACGCCCCCCTGGACCTGGCGGCCATGGGCCGGGAGATATCGGACCGGTTCGCGGCCTTCGAATCGAAAAACGGCTATATGCCGAGCCTTTACCTGGAGAGCGGCCGCTTCATGACCGGCCCCCACGGCGCGCTGGTCGCCCGGGCCATCAACCGCAAGGAGATCTACCGCACCTACGTCGGCCTGGACGCCTGCATGTCGGCCCTCATGCGGCCGGGGATGTACGGCGCCTATCACCACATCACCGTCCACGGCAAGGACGGCGGCGGCCCCGCCGAAGTGGTGGACGTGGTGGGCGCCCTGTGCGAGAACAACGACAAATTCGCCATCCAGCGGCCCCTGCCGAAGACCGAAGACGGCGATCTGGTGCTGATCCACGATACGGGCGCCCACGGCCATTCCATGGGGTTCAACTACAACGGCCGGCTCCGGCCCAAGGAGCTGCTGCTGAAGACGGACGGGACCGTCTCCCTGATCCGGCGGGCGGAGACCCTGTCCGACCATTTTGCGACGCTCCGGTTCGACGCCGACGATTTAGAGCCGGCCAATTGGGAGGAGCCGGCCCGATGACCGCGGAAAACGATGTCGTTCTGATCCATTTCGAGGACAATCCCCTGTCCTTCGCCCGCATCGAGGCCATCTCGCCGGACGTCAAGAAGGACTGGTACCATGTCAAGCTCCTCCTGCTCCAGGTGCCGCTCCAGGTGGTGACCTGGATCCTGCGGGACGTCTACATCGACGGGGCGGAGTTCACCATGGACGGCAAGCGGATGCGGCTGGAAAAGGTGGTCGGCCCGGACCCCGCCGAACCGGCGGAGACCGGAGAAACACCGGAGGAGGAGGCCCCCGAACCGTCCGGCGGCGAGGGGCCGGCCAAGGTCATCTCCCTGACGGACCGGAAAAAGAGCTGATCCCTTTCCATGCGCATCGGTTCGGTCTCTATCGGGGGCGTCACGGTCCTGGCGCCCCTGGCCGGCATCACCAACCTTCCCTTCCGGCTGCTGGTCAAAGCGCAGGGGTGCGGGCTGGTCCTCTCCGAGATGATCAGCGCCAACGGGCTGCACCATGGGTCGCCCAAAACGGTCCGGCTCATGGAGAGCGTCCCTGAAGAAAAGCCGCTGTCGGTGCAGATTTTCGGATCCGATCCCGCCATCATGGCCGAAGCGGCCCGCATGGTGACCGCTTCCGGGGCCGACATCCTGGACATCAATTTCGGCTGCTCGGTCCGGAAAGTGGTCAAGACCGGGGCCGGCGCGGCCCTCATGCGGCGGCCCGAAGAGAGCGGCCGCATGCTCCGGGCGGTGCGGGCCGCCATCGATATTCCCCTGACGATCAAAATCCGCAGCGGGTGGGACGCGTCGGGGGAAGGGGCCCTGACCCTCGCCCGGTTGGCCGAAGACTGCGGCGTAGACGCCGTGGCCGTCCATCCCCGGACCGCCACCCAGGGGTTTGGCGGATGCGCCGACTGGTCCCTCATCGGCCGCGTCAAACGGGCCGTCTCCATCCCGGTGATCGGCAACGGGGATATCGAAACCCCGGCGGACGCCCTCCGGATGCTGGACACCACCGGCTGCGACCTCGTCATGGTGGGCCGGGCCGCCATCGGGTATCCCTGGATCTTTTCCCAGATCGAGGCCGCCGTCGCCGGCCGGCCCGTTCCCGAGGTGACGCCGGCCATGCGGATGGCGGCCATGGTCCGGTACCTGGACGACACGATCCGGGCCATCGGAGAGGTCCACGCCTGCCGGATGATGCGGAGCCGCCTGGGCTGGTTCGCCAAGGGACTGCCCAACGCCAGTCAGTTCCGGGCGTCCCTCCACCACCTGTCGAGCCGGGCGGAGGCCCTGGAGCGGATCGAGGATTACGGCGCGCTGCT
>CAYPCE010000238.1:0-5797 GCA_964409085.1 uncultured Desulfobacteraceae bacterium
CAGATCGGCCGGATCGCCGTCCGCCGGAAACCGGTGGCTGAACAATCGGTACACCTCGGGGTTGCCGTGGAGGTTCCGGTCGGCCAGGGCGAGGAGCCGGTTCCGGATGTCGCCGATGGCCGGCATGGAAAAGGCATCCCGCAGGGTGGCCGAGGAGCCCCCGGAATCAAAGGGAGTGAGGATGTGGATGGTGTTGTGGCTGTACCGGATGATCTCCCCGCAGGTCTTTTTCAGGGCGCTGCCCCCGGAAAAAAAGAGGATCTTGGGTCCCAGGTCCGGACTCCGCCGGTAGAGGGCCAGGCGGACCGGGTCGGGCAGGGATATGTGCTTGCTGATCCGGACTTTCATGGGGAATACGATATATCCAGCAGTTGAATCGGGTGAAGGACGGGCAGGTCCGTCATCTGATGGAATTGAATCCGGCAGCTCAGGCAGTCCGTCAGGAGCGTATCCGGACCGATCTCCCGGATCTTGTCCATCAGCGGCGCGCCCATCCGTATGGAGGTCTCGTGAAAATCCCGCTTGAACCCCATGATGCCGGCGATGCCGCAGCAGTAGAAACTGCTTTCGACGGGGGTCAGATCGATGCCGGGAATCCGGCCCAGCAGGTCGAGCCAGGGGCGGCCGATCTCCTGCTCCCGGAGGTGGCAGGGCGGGTAATAGGCCAGTTTTCCGGAGACCGGCGTGACGTCTAAACCGACATTCTCCGCATCCACATATCCTCGCAGGTATTCCCCCAGATCGTAGGTGTTCTCGGCCACGGCGATCCGGGCCATGGGGTCGATGGATGAAAAATAGCCCTCGTCCCTGAGAATGCGGCCGTACATGGACGATTTCAGCCGGATGAAATCGTCGCCCGCCGATCCGGTCTTCCGGCCGTCCGCCGGCAGTTTGATGACGCCGGGTTCCGGTCCCACGGCGGTCTGGTAGGCGTCGGAATAGTAGGCGCCCTCTTTGAGCACGGTTTTGAGCATATAGCCGCAGGTGGGGCATGAGCAGAGGATGTCGAAGCCTTCTCCGGAGAGCTTTGCCAGCCGGTGGATGTTGGATTCCGCGAATGTCAGGGTCCGCTTCCGGTCGCCCTCCAGCAGGGTGGGCATGCCGCAGCAGCCCTGGTCGGGAAAATAGACGTCGATGCCGAGTCTCTCCAGAACCCGGACGGCGGCCTTGGGCGCCTCGGGAAAGAGATACCGGCCCGTGCATCCGGCGAAATAGGCGACTTTCCGGGTAGCCCCTTCGGGCGCCGCATCCCGTTTCCGCCGCTGGGCCCAGGCGTCGAAGGGTTCCGGCGGGAACCGGGGGATCCGGCGCTCCGGATGAATCCCCGCCATTCGTTTCACGGTCCGGCCCGCGACGCCTTCGCCGAAGAGTCGGTTGGTCAGCCGGGGATATGCGCCGCAGATCCGGCCGACCCGGGCCACGTCCTCCATGATCCGGACCGTCGGCGGCAGGCCGTCCCGCTGGATGTAGCCGGTTTTGGCCTCCATGATGTCCGCCCGGATGTTGGGGCAGGGGCACAGCGCGCAGAAATTGCAGCGGTCCACCAGCGCCCGCAGCTCCGCCGGGGTGATCCTCTCCCCTCTTTCCCGTTCCCGGTCGTAGAGGCGGTACAGTTCGGGGAACATCAGGCAGACCGTATCCATGATGTATCGGCACGAATCGCAGTCCGCGCAGGCGTCCACCACGCTGCGTATCTTCTCTTCCGGGTTCATGCACCGATCTATACCACCCCTTTCGATCCCTGTTCAAGGGGGGATTGCCTCCCATTCGGTCGACATCGACGGGCTTGGGGGCGGCGAATGGCCGTCAGAATTTGAAAAAACCATCAATCACTCTGGAAAAATGGGCCGCATTGGGGTATAAAGAAAAAGTTATGGATCGTTGTCGCCGCCACGCCCGCCATTGCACTCACCCGACCCAAAAAGGAGGCTCGCCATGAATCTAACCATCGGCCGGAAGATGGCCCTGATCGGGGTCATCATTGTGGTGGGACTGTTGATCCTGCAGATCAACTCCTTTTACACCAATCAGATGATTCAATCGGCCTCCGAGCAGGCGGACGTTCGAAACAATCAACGGGCGGATTTGAACCTGCTGGTCCGGACCCATTCGGACTTGATGCTGGCGGCAATGGATTCCATTATCGACCGCCATGAAGGCAAAATCGCGGAGGAGCGGAAAGCGGTCATCGATCGCAGCATCGCTTATTTTGAACAACATCTGGCCGACCTGAACACCATTGCCGACACCGACGAGGAAAAGCGGCTGGCCCAGGAGATCGCCACGATTTTTCCCAAACTCGAAAGACAAATTCAGGTGGACTTGACCGAACTGATCCATGACGGGTCGGTCAGAGAAGCGCAGATTGAAGCCGATTTTATCGCCATCGACGACACCCTGGACGAACTCGGCAAAGCCATCGAATCCGAAATGCAAACGATTTTCGACTCCGTTCAGGCGGAGCAGGAAGAAGCCGCCGGTCAGGTGGAATCTCTAACGCGTCAGACCGCGATGGTCAACGATCTGATGCGGGCCCATTCGGTGCTCATGCTCTCGGCCATGGACGCCATCATCGACCGGGGCGATGGCCGGGTCAGCGAGGAACGGCTCCAGACGATCAAATCTCAGATCACCTTCATCCGGAACAGCCTGAACGCCCTGCCGGCGGTTGCCGACACCACCGGACAGGCCGCCGCGGTCAACCGGATCATCGAGACGTTTCCCAAACTGGAAAAAGGGATTCAGGAAGATCTGGTGAATCTCATCGGAACCGGTGCTGAAGAGGCCGGCCGCATCGAAGCGGCCTTTGTGGCCATCGACGACGAGCTGGATCGTTACGGGGACACGATTCGGGAAAATCTGGCCAAGCTCGCGGACGCCTGGGAAAGTGAATCGGCGTCCGACGCCCTGTCCGCCATGGGCGGGGATCAACGGATGGCCCTGATCAACGACCTGAACCATGCCCATTCCGAATTGATGCTGGCGGCCATGGATGCCATCATCGACCGGGCCGACGGCTCGGTTCATCCGGATCGCCTGGCCCGGATAGAAGAGAGCATCCGGTTTTTCGAGAAACATTTAGGCCGGCTTTTGGAAATGGCGGACACGCCCGGGCAATCGCGATTCGCCCGCCACATCGCCGACACATTCCCCAAACTGAAAATTGGCATCAACGAAGACCTGGTCCGGCTTATTGAAGAGGGTGCTGAGAAAATACACCGGATCGATACGGCGTTCATCGCCATCGATGACCGTCTCGATGAGCTTGGGGATCGGATGCGGGACGATCTGGACGCGATTTTCGCCGCGATCCAGGCGAAACAGGACGCCGGAGCCGACTTCGCCGCCAAAAGAAACCGCCAGTTGGCGGACATTTCGGGTTTGATGCACACCCATACGCAACTCATGCTGGAGGCCATGGACATCATCATTGATCGGGCGGACGGGCAAATCAAGAAAGAACGCATGGAGGCCATCGAGACTCATTTCACCAGGATCTCCTCAGGACTCATCAACCTTTCGGAGTTGGCGGACACCGATGCGGAAAAGCAGGCGGCCAATCGCATTCAGAAACTATACCCTGAGCTGGAAACGGGCATCCAGGAAGATCTGGTCGCGCTGGTCCGTGATAGCGCCCGGGAATTAGCGCAGATCCGGTCCGCATTCCAGAAGATCGACGACGACCTGGACCACTATGGCGACGAGATTGAGTCCGACTTGCTCGGCATGATCGGCTCCATCGCCGAGGAGCAGAAGGAAGCCGCCGCCCGACTGGAGACGCAGATATCGCGATCCACCATCTATGGGTGGGTCGTCTTCACCCTGGCCCTGGTCATCATCATACCGGTTTTTTATCTCATCTCCCGCAGCATCGTCCGGCCGATCGTGAACAGCATCACCTTTGTGGATGCCGTGGCAGACGGCGATCTCACGGTCCAGACGCCGGAGCGGCGAAGGGACGAAATCGGCCGGCTCCTCGACGCCATGGGCCGGATGGCGGGACAGGTCCGGAGCGTCGTGCTCAACGTCAAGCGGGTGGCCGGCGGGGTCAATGAATCGGCCAATCAGGTGACGGCCATGAGCCAGCAGCTCTCCTCCAGTGCCGAGGAATTGTCCCAGGGATCATCGGAGCAGGCCGCCTCCAGCGAACAGGCCTCGTCATCCATGGAGGAAATGTCCGCCAACATTCGCCAGAACGCCGACAACGCCACCCATACCGAGAAGATCGCCCTGAAATCTTCCGAAGACGCCCAGGAAGGGGCCACGGCGGTCAACGATACGGTGGCCGCCATGAAAGAGATTTCCCAAAAAATCACCATCATTGAAGAAATTGCCCGCCAGACCGACCTGCTGGCCCTGAACGCCGCCGTGGAAGCGGCCCGGGCCGGGGAACACGGCAAGGGGTTTGCGGTGGTGGCGGCGGAAGTCCGGAAGCTGGCCGAACGGAGCCAGCGGGCCGCCGGCCAGATCAACAAACTCTCGGTATCCAGCGTCGAGGTGGCCGAAAAGGCGGGGGGGATGCTCAACCGGATCGTGCCGGACATCCAGAAAACCGCCGAGCTGGTCCAGGAGATCAGCGTGGCCAGCCGGGAACAGAACTCCGGGGCGGAACAGATCAACAAAGCCCTGTTGCAGCTGGACCAGGTCACCCAGCAAAACGCCCAGTCCTCGGAAGAACTGGCCGCCACGGCCGAAGAACTCTCTTCCAGCGCGGCGCAATTATCCAGCGTCCATGTCAAGGACCTGCACGAGGCCATCGCCTTTTTCAAGACCGGAGACCAGCGTAGCGACCGGCGGAGACCGACGCGCACGGAACCGGCAAACACCGACCTCACAGATTTCCTGGGAAACATGAAGGCGGAGGATGCGAATCTAATGCGATCGCTGCTGGAAAAATATTCCGGCTCCAAAGAGGGCGCATCGGAAGACGGAGCGGAAAAATCGGTTCCCAAAAAACAGGGCCCGTCACACCAGAAAGGAGAGGGGGTCCATCTCCACATGTCCCCTATCGGTTCCGATGAAAACGATGATGAGTTTGAGAAATATTAGGCTCAACGGAAACCGATCCGCCGCTGAACCGTCGCCCGGGTTTCGCGCTCCGGTGACGGTTGAACCCTATCAGCGATATCCCTATGACTTCGTCGCCATGTACCCCCCGGCAAGGACCAGCGGAATGGTTACAACAAACTCCATGAAGCCGCTCAAGGAAAACGCCTCTGGAGAGACGGGAAGTGTCCATAGAAAGAAAGCCGTGAGCATCAATTTCAAGACGCCGTATAATCCGGCATTCATGATTTTTGCCGTTTCGGCGACGCGGCCGACCACAAATCCTCCCAGAAAAATAAAGACGGCGCCAAGCAGAAAAAGGATGGAATTGTAAGCAATGTTCGATTCAAGCAGGGTCAGGAGTTCTTCAGTGGAACCGGCTTTATTGGCGAAGGCGAAGCCGAAAACAAAGCCTGTGATGGCGCCGCTCAGGACAGATCCCCCATATGTGATAATGAACCCCAGGATTATCCCTTTGATGCTGACATCGGATAGCGACATCCGAAATTCGTGACCGGTTACCGAGTCGCCGCATTTGGGGCATTTGCCCGTGATGGAGGCGAACTGGTTTCCCGAAATCGAGCAGCCGCATCCCGGGCATTCTTTTCGTAAAGGACCCACTGTTCCGATGGTTTCCGCATTTCCCATGATTCCCTCCTCTTGTATATAAGGTGCTGGATACCAAAAAATCGTACCCTAACAACTTACCAGATGGGGGGTTACGAAAAGGTTACAGTACGGGTTTCAATAT
>CAYPCE010000239.1:0-5797 GCA_964409085.1 uncultured Desulfobacteraceae bacterium
GCGGCCCGGTCCAGGGCCTTCCAGAGCCCGTCTTCGGTCACGGTCTCGTCCTCGAAGGTGATGTTCTCCCGGATGGTCCCGGCGAACAAAAAGGGCTCCTGGGGGATGAAGGCGATGAGACCCCGGAGATCGGACAGCGAGCATTCCCGGGTGTCCACGCCGCCCACGGTCACCGCGCCCTTTTGGGGGTCGTAGAGCCGGGGGACGAGGTTGAGCAGGGCCGTCTTTCCCGCCCCCGGCGGACCGATGATCCCCAGGGTTCCGCCGCGATCCACATGGAGATCGATCCCTTCCAGGACCGGCACGAGCCCCTGGGCGTCGTCGCCGGTCCGGAAGGCGAAGGCGACGTCCCGGAAACGGATGCCCTCCCCGATACCGGGGAGCGGTCTGGCATCGGCCGGTTCGGCGATGGCCGGGCGGGTCTGGAGGATGGCGTTGATCCGGTCCAGGGAAGCCTTCCCCCTCTGGATCAGGTTGGTCAGCCAGCCCAGGGCCATCATGGGCCAGGTGAGCAGCCCCAGATAGCTGATGAAGGCCACGAAATCGCCGGGCGTAATGACCGCCTGGATGGTCTGCCGTCCCCCGAGAAACAGGACGATGGTCAGGCTCAGGTTCGTGAAAAAGACCATCATGGGAAAAAACGAGCCGGTGATCTTGACCAGGCCGATGTTCTTGCGGATGTAGTCCTCGGAGGCATCCTTGAGCTGCGCCAGCGACGCCGCCTCCCGGTTGTAGGCCTTGATGATGCGGATGCCGGCGTATCGTTCCCGAACGGTCTCGGTCAGATCCGAAAAAGACGCCTGGACCTCGCCGTACATCTTGTGCATTCGTTTGCTGAAAAACCGGGCCCCGAAGACGATGAGCGGCATGGGAATCAGCACGAACAGGGTCAGCCGGACGTTGATGTAGAGCATGAAGCCGATGGCCGCCGTGCCCAGCACGGCCGCGTCGGTGAGGGCCACCATCCCCATGCCCGACGCCATGCGGATGTGGTGGATGTCGTTGGTGGCGTGGGCCATGATGTCGCCGGTGCGGGTCCGGTCGAAATACCCCGCCGACAGGGTCTGGATGTGCCAGAAGAGCCGGTTCCGCAGCCCCTCTTCCACCCGGCGGGACAAACCGATGAGGCATTTGCGCCACACGTACCGGAACCCGGCGATGACCAGGGCGATCCCCACAATGTAAAGACCGTAGACGAGCAGCCCCGGCACGCCGATGTCATAGGCCGTCAGGTCATCCACGGCCCGCTTGATGATCCGCGGAATATAGAGCTGGGCGAAATCCACCACGATCAGGCTGATGAGCCCGATGGTGATGTAGAGGCGGTTTTCGCGGAAATAGGGTTTGATCAGGTCGATGGATTTCATTATGATGAATGCTTAGGGTTCATGGCGTCAACGAAAAAAGGATTTTTGTATATCAAATCCGGCGACGGGTCAATCGCCGGATTCGGGCCACTGGAAACGATAGATGACGGACACCCTTCTCGCATTTGAAAACGCGGCCCTGCGGCTGCGGGACCGGCTTCTGCTGGAGAACACCTCCTGGCGGATCCGCGCCGGTCAGCACTGGGCCGTCCTGGGGCCCAACGGGTCGGGAAAATCGACGCTGATGCGGGCCGTCGCGGGAGAGACGCCGGTGGTGCGGGGCCGTCTCCGGCGGCTGCATTCTTCAGCTGCGCCGGACCACATCGGCCACGTCTCCTTTGAACGCCACCGCCGCCTCATGGAACGGGAGGAGGGGCGGGACGACGCCCGCCACTTCAGCGGCGACCTGGACGGCGTGACCACCGCCGCCGACGTGATTCGGGACGGAATGGGTCCGGATGTCATCGATCCGGAACGATCTACGTCCGTGGTCCGCCGGCTGGACATCGCCCATCTGATGAACCGGGGCATCCGGCAGCTCTCCACCGGCGAGATGCGGAAGATTCTCATCGCCCGTGCCCTGATCCGGTCGTCGGGCATCCTGATCCTCGACGAACCTTTCGACGGGCTGGACATCGCGGCCCGGGCCTCGCTCATGGAGACGGTCACCCGGCTCATGGAACGGGAGACGCCGGTGCTGCTGGTGGTCCACCGGCCCGAGGAGATCCCCGACGCCGTCACCCACGTGCTCCGGCTGTCGGAATGCCGGATCGCGGAGAATGGACCCCGGGCGACGGTGGATTTGATGCCCTGCCCGGTCGGCAACGCATGTCCACTGCCGGATTTGGAAACACCAGGCCCGGCCCGGCGCCCAAACGAGATGGACGACGCGCCATTGGTGGACATGCGCGGCACATCGGTCCATTACGGCGCCCAAACGGTTTTCAGGGGATTGACCTGGACGATGCGATCCGGCGAAAACTGGCTCATTTTAGGCCCCAACGGCGCGGGTAAAACCACCCTGCTCAAGCTGATTGCCGGCGATCACCCCCAGGCCTACGCCAACGACATCCGTCTGTTCGGCCGGGCCCGGGGATCCGGCGAGACCATCTGGGAGGTCAAGAACCGCATCGGCCTCGTCTCGTCCGAATTCCAGATCCGGTATCGAAAGCCCATCTCCGCATTAGATGCCGTAATTTCGGGATTTTTTGACTCCGTGGGCCTTTACCGCCGGGCCGCGCCGGAACAGGTCGCCGCGGCCAGGCAATGGCTGGCCATACTGGGCATGACGGAAAAGGCCGGAACGCCGATCCCGCACCTTTCCTATGGCGAACAACGATTGATCCTCATCGCCCGGGCCATGGTCAAACGCCCCGATCTGCTCATCTTAGATGAACCGTGCCAAGGGCTGGATGTCGCGAACCGGGAACGGGTTCTGGCTCTTACTGACCGTATCGGCGGTCAAACCGCCACGAACCTGCTTTTCGTGACCCACCATCCGGATGAGGCCCCGGACTGCATCTCCCACGTCCTGACATTCCAACAGGCGCCGGACGGCCCCTTTACCGCCGCCGTCCAGGCCTGCCGGAATTGACGGAAGATCACCCATGAAAGGCTTGCCAATGTTCAGTTTCCTGGATGGCATCCCCTATGTCGTTTTGATCCTTGTGGCCCTTTTCCTCCTGCTGGCCCCGTTCAAGCCCATGCCCCACGCGCTGGAAAAACTCATCATGCTCGAAAACGGGGACCTGAAAAGGCCCATCGATATGTTCGACCTGTTTTTCCATCTCCTCCCGACGGTGCTGCTGATCATCAAAATCGTCCGGGATGCGGGAAAATGAGCGTCGCTGCCATACCGCCGCCATGGATCTTCTGTACCGGCGGCTGGTCTTCGTCACCGGCAAGGGTGGGATAGGCAAAACCAAGGTGGCCGACGCCATTGGGATCGCGGCGGCCCGGCGGGGCAAAAGGGGGCTGATCGCGGAAACCGTCGGCGGCTTCATCGCCAGCCGGGTCTACCCAGAATACCCGGCAATGCCGACCGCCATCCGGTCCGATCCACCGGAGGGGATCTCGTGGACGTTGACGAAAAAATCGTCGGTAAACGATAATGAGTTCAGACGATTCGGGGAGAGCGACGCAGCGGCGATTCAGGGATTATCGGCAGAGAGGTAGGGTTCGCAGTGAGAATATTTCGGATTCCCTTTTTCGACAGCGAAGTACATGATATGGTGAGGTCCATGCGGATTTCCTCGGAGCTGGCAAGCGATGAGGCCGCCAACACCCACCCCCGGGGTTAACGGCCTCTGGCTTCCATGATCTTCAGCCGGGCACTATCGTGCCGCCGCTTGCCGAAGGATGAAAATCACATCATCAAGTCCGATCGGGCCTTCCTGACCAATAGCCGCCGCCAATTGGACAGTTTCCGAATCACTCGCCGTATCCGCCAGGATTTGGAGGCCGAAGATCGCATCTCTAAGACTAACCCCGCCGCTGCCATTGATGTCGCCCGGCTGGATCGGGGCCGCCTCGCATTGGTAATAGGAGTTCTTGATGCCCCAGCTATTCAAACGGCCGAGTTCCGACGCATCTATATCGCCTACGCTAAGTGTCCATATACCATCTAAAGAAGTCCCCAAGAACTTATCAAGGCTTTCTTCCGGATCGAGTGTATTAGGATAATTGCCTATCACGTCTGGAAGGCCCTCGAGAGCGAACTCTTGAAGCTTTACCGACTTTCCGTCGGGAGATTCCAGAATGATGACCAAAGCGAAACCTTTAGGATGGGTAATATTGATATCGACACTGAAGCCATTTTTTACGACATCGTTTGTCCCTGAGAAAGCTATTTCAGAAGTGGCCCATTCTTCAACATAATTGAAGCTGTCTCCATTCGGTATTTCCAGATTAGGGGAAACGGTCTCGGAAAAAGCGATCAACTCCGCGGTCGGAATTATAAAATCGAATGATTGAGTTCGTTCTGCGTCATCTTGGAACGTTGTTTTTAAGGTGACTTGAAAAGGGTCGCTGCAATGGAAATCGGGATCAATGGCCACGGCAAAACTTTCTCCGGATTCAACCGTGCCGTCCGCCTCTATTTCCGGATAATCAACTTTTCCCTGAACGATTTCTATCCCTTGGGTCCTTGTGGTCATCGTTGCCGAAACCGATGTTATTTTTGTATTGCCGTTATTGGTCAGAGGGATGCTCAATTCAACGGTCTCGCCCGGGTCGGCCGCGCCATTCTGGCCGGGATCCGTAATGTTGACATTCCCTGCCGCAATCAATCCTCTTCTTATTTTCGCAAGGCTTGGCTTGAAAGTTTCAATCATGGTGTGCATTCTTTCCCGTTGGCCTTCTGTAAACTCGTTCATACAGGCATCATCGCTATAGTCCATGAAATTGTGAATCGGATCTTCGCCAGGCTGCGGACAGGTATCGTTTCCTACCGGACAGCCGCCTTCTGTGGCCTCTGCCTGGTAAGGGGTGTCATCGACTTCATCTCCGGGTTCGTTGCACCCGTTTTCGAATGTATGGAATAATCCCAAAAAATGACCGACTTCATGAACCGCCGTGTCCCCTTCGTTATAGGGAGCGCCGAGATCATCATCCCTGCCCGGCAGGGTTGTATATTTGATAACACAACTGTTTTCATAGTGATCCTCGGCAAATTGGGACCATGGTATTGTGGTAAATCCAAGTGCTTCTATATCGCATATATAAAGATTCAAAGTGGTTGCAGGGGAAATCGCCAGCGTTTCCTTCATCTCCCTTTCTTGTTCGCTTCCGGTAACATGCTGAGACCAATCCGTATTAGGAACACGTTCAACGCTGTCCAAGGTGAATTGAAAGCCATATTCCTGGAAAGTTCGGTTGAGCACATCCATCTGTTCATCAATCTGTTTGTCACTGACGTCCGCGGACCCATCGTCCCATGTGATTACATGGATCGCGATGGGTACAACTTTGGGTTCGATGTTTTGCCGTGCCTCTTTTCTTTTCATCCGATAACGCTGGACGGCATCCCTGATGCGGATCTTTTCGGCTACCGAAGGCGTTTCCGTGGCACATCGCACCACCTCCTGCAACGCGCCGTTTTCTCCGACGATCATGACTGTTTCCTGTGTCAGCCCCACAGTCGGTACCAATAATGCCATCACCAAAACCATCGACATCCAATGAAATAATCGCATGTACACATTCTCCTTTTTATGAACTATTATTCTTACATAGTGTTCGTTCGAAAACCCCCTGTGCCAAGTCTTAAAATAAAGGACCCAACCCATCCCACAATAACTGATTTATTCCATCAAAGCCATCCAAATTTCCCCGCCCGCTTTTTAAGATACTCCGCCTACCCCGCCTCCGCCACGATGCCAGGCCCCGAAAATTTCGCATCATCGTCGATTTGCTTGTTGTCGTCGTCGTTT
>CAYPCE010000240.1:0-5764 GCA_964409085.1 uncultured Desulfobacteraceae bacterium
CGGTGCCCAGGGGGTCCCGGTAGACGCCCACGATGCCGGTGATGGCCCCGCCGTACGCCTCCATGTTGGAGGGGGAGTTGTGGGTCTCGCCGGTGATGACGTAGTAATGGTCGTCGTCAAAGCGGCCGGCCCCGGCGTTGTCCCAGAGCACGGAGATCACCCAGTCTTTCTCCGCCTGGAGTCGGAGGGTGGGGGCCTTGATGCAGGTGTCGAAGAGGTTGTCGATGCTTTCCACCGGCCCGTCCGGGGTGTCCCGGTACCGGAACAACCCCTGGAATGTGTTATGGTTGCAGTGGTCGCTGCGGGCCTGGGAAATGTATTCCAGTTCGATGTCCGTGGGATCGGACAGGCCCATGGCGGCCCGGTTCGCCCTGACCGTCGGGTCCAGGAAATAGGCCCGGATGGTGGGAATGTCATTGGGGTTGAGGGCCAGATTCCGCTCGTCGCTGATCCGTCGAAGGGTCGCGTCGCTGTCGATGGGGATGGTAGTAACCGTCGGGGTATGATCGAGCCGGACCTTGGGGACGACGAGGCCGATGCCCTCCCGGGGGTCCCAGTCCGCCCGGGAAAAAATCCGCCATTGCTGGATGATGTCGTTGGCCAGCAACTCCGCCGCGATGGTCTCGGCATCGGCCCGGCTCAGCGTGTCGGACTGGATGCAGTACCGCCGGGAGGTGTAGATGGATTCCCCCGGCGCGAACGGGACCCCCAGCACGTCTTCTACCGCTTCGATGGCGGTAGCCCCGGGGTTGTCCCGGACACCGGGGCGGTAGCCCACCCAGATGATCCAGTCGAAGGGGACGGACAGGGGCGCATAGGAGGAGATCTGGGTGACGGGATTGGTGAAAATCGCCGTCCGGACCGTTTCCCGCTGGGCTTCCGAGAGGGGCTTGTCGATGGTGAGCACCTGGACGGTACGGACACCGGCCAGCTCCAGGCCGAAATAGGCCCGGGCCTTCTGCCGGAGGCCGTCGCCCTCGGGGTCCGGAATGTCGGATTTCAGGGTGATTTCGAGTCGGTGTGGCATCGGTTTGTTTCCGTGATCGGGTGAACGTTGGCGCGCCGAATCAAGCTTCTTTCCGGTTATATAACCAACGCACGTTTTGCGTCAACCGCTCGACGGCGGGATGTCCGGCGGGCCGGGGAAGGGACGGATGGCGGCGGTGGTCCGGAACCGGCGGGGAATCAGCTGGTCAGGATCCGCACGATGTCGTTGTAGAAGACGAAGATCATCAGCATCATCAGCACAAAGAGACCGGCCTGCTGGGCGATTTCCCGGATCCGGGTGTTGACGGGGCGGCCCGTAATCAGTTCGATGGTGAAGAACAGGAGGTGGCCGCCGTCCAGCACCGGGATGGGGAGGATATTGAGGATGGCCAGGTTGACGCTCAGGAGCGCGATGAGGAAGATCAGGTTGGACATGCCCTCTTCGGCCTGCTCCCCGGCCATCTGGGCGATCATGATGGGGCCGCCCAGGGTGTCGGTGGAAAGGGTGCCCTGGATCAATTTGACGATGCTCACCACGGTGAGTTCGGCGACCCGGTAGGTTTGGACGACGCTCTGCCCCAGGGAACGGAACAGGCCCATCTCCTCGGTATGGTAGGACCCGCCGGCGGTGATGCCGATGACCCGGCGCTGGACCTCTTCGCCGAAGAGGTTCTCGGTGGTGGTCATCTTCGGGGCGATCTCGGCTTCGAAGGTCTCGCCGTCGCGCCGGACGCGGATCTGGACCGGCCGGCCGCCGCTTCCTTTGATCCGCTCGGACATGGCATCCCAGGTCGCCACGGATTCGCCGTTGACCGCCGTGATCCGGTCCCCTTTCCGGAGGCCCGCCGCCGCCGCCGGCATGTCCTCCTGCACCGAGCCGATCACCGGCTCGAGGACGTAGCGGCCCGACACCATGAAGAGCATGAAAAAGATGAGCACGGCCAGCAGGAGATTGAAGACCGGGCCCGCGGCCACGATGAGAATCCGCTTCACTACATGTTTATGGGTGAAGGAGCAGGCGAGGTCCTGGGGGTCGATCTCGGCGTCGGGTTCTTCGCCCACCATTTTCACGTACCCGCCGAGGGGGATGGCCGACACGCGGTAGTCGGTCCGTCCCACAGTACGCCCCAGAAGGCGGGGGCCGAACCCGAGGGAGAACTTCTCCACCCCCACCCCGAAGAGTTTGGCCAGCAGAAAATGGCCCAGTTCGTGGAAGAAGATCAGGACGCCCAGGACGACGACGAATGCGAGGATGCTGCCACTCATAATGGATTCCCTGCGGTCATGGCCCCCGATCCGCCGGGGCGTCGATCCGGTCCTGGACAAAGGACCGGGCCCACGCATCGGCGGCGAGGATACCGGATACCCCCGGTTCGCCTCCGCCCGGATGGGCCGTCATGGCCTGGGCGATGAGCGCCGGGATTTCGGTGAAAGGAATTGTTTCCGCTAAAAAAGCTGCCACCGCAGCCTCGTTGGCCCCGTTGAGCACCGCCGGCAGCACGCCGCCGGCCCGGCAGGCCCGGAAGGCCAGATCCAGGCAGGGGAAGCGCTCGAGGTCCGGGGGCTCGAAGGTGAGCCGGCCGATGTCGAAAAAGTCGGGGCGGGGCACGCCGAGGGGCCACCGTTCGGGCCAGGAAAGGGCGTAGGCGATGGCCCCTTTCATGTCGGGAATCCCCATCTGGGCGATGACCGACCCGTCCCGGAAGGCGACCATGGAGTGGACGATGCTCTCGGGATGGACCACCACGGTGATCCGGTCCGGCGACACGCCGAACAGATGGACCGCCTCGATGACTTCCAGCCCCTTGTTCATCAGCGTGGCCGAATCGATGGTGATCTTGTCGCCCATGGACCAGTTGGGGTGGGCCAGGGCGTCGGCGGGACGGATGCCGGAGAAACGGTCATGGGGGGTGGTCCGGAAAGGCCCCCCGGAGGCGGTCAGGAGGATGCGTTCCAGGTCTTCCCGCCGGCCGGCGGCCAGGCACTGGAAAATGGCGCTGTGTTCGCTGTCCACCGGGAGGATCCGGACCCGGTTTTCAGCGGCCCGGGCCGTGACGATGTCGCCGGCCATGACCAGGGTCTCCTTGTTGGCCAGGGCGATGTCGTTGCCCGCGTCGATTGCCGCGAGGGTGGGCTTCAATCCGGCGGCACCGACCACGGCGGTCAGGACGGTTCCCACGCTGGGATGGGCGGCCGCCCGGATGTAGCCCGCTTCGCCATAAACCACCTCGACCGTTGAGCCGGTCGGCAGCCGCGCCTCGAGATCCGCCGCCGCATCGGCATCGTACACCGCCGCCAGTTCCGGGCGGAATTCGGCGATCTGTTCGGCCAGGAGCGCGGTGTTGCGCCGGGCGGTCAGGACCGGGACGGACAACCGGTCGGAATACCGGCGGACGATGTCCAGCGCGTTGCGGCCGATGGAGCCGGTGGACCCCAGGATGGCGAGCCGTTTGCTCACAGCAGGTAGACCTTGAACAGATAGGCCACCGGGGCCGCAAAGAGCAATGCGTCGATGCGGTCGAGGATGCCGCCGTGCCCCGGCAGGGCGACCCCGCTGTCCTTGATGCCGGAGGTCCGTTTCAGGGTCGATTCGAACAGGTCTCCCACCTGACCGGCGATCCCCGCCAGAACGAAAAAGAGGAGGCACGGCCCCCATGCCAGATCCGGCAGGAAGAGCGCCTTGAAGACCGATCCCACCAGCAGGTTCCCGGCGATGCCGCCCAAAGCCCCTTCCACGGTCTTTCCCGGGCTGACCCGGGGGCAGAGCTTGTGGCGCCCCAGATGCGATCCCACGTAGTAGGCCCCGATGTCTCCGGCAAAAATAATGCAGAGGAGGAAAAAAATCCAGGCCATGCCGTCGGTTCCGCCGTCAGCCGGGGTCCGGATCATCACCAGGAGGCACAGGGGAAGGGCGATGTAGACCATGCCCTGGAGCTGTTTGGCGGTGTTTTCGAGGATGGCCGTGTCGATGTCGAACTGGCAGACGGCGAACAGGCCGCAGAAGAGGAGGTTCCCGGCAAGAGAGATGGCGGCCAGGTCGGGGCGTCCCAAGTGGCCGGCCCAGACCATGGCGGCCCCCGAGACCATGCCCGCCAGCAGAACGATGCCCGAAAGGGTCTGGCCGGCGGGATTAAAGACGATGCGGTAATATTCGGCCAGGGAGAGGACGACGGCGCCGCCGACCAGCAGGGCGAAGGCCGCTCCCCCGGCCACGATGAGTCCAATGAGGAAGGGGAGGGCGATGAGGGCGGTGATCCATCGCTTCAGGTGCATGGGGGGTTCCGTTTTATCCCGATTCCGTCACCCGGCCGAAGCGCCGGTCCCGCTGCCCGAAGGCGCGCAGGATATCGAGGTATTCCGACCGACTGAAATCGGGCCAGAGGGTGTCGGTTACGAACAGTTCGCTGTAGGCGATCTGCCAGAGCAGAAAATTGCTGATGCGCATCTCCCCGCTGGTGCGGATGAGCAGGTCGGGGTCCGGCATCGCGTGGGTGTAGAGGTGGTCCGCCACGACCGCTTCGGAGATGCCTCCGGGATCGAGGGTGCCGTCGGCTGCTTGCCGGGCAATGGCCCGGACGGTGTCGACGATTTCATGCCGGCTCCCGTAGCTCAGGGCCAGGGTGAGGCACAATCCCTCGTTTTTAGCGGTCATCTGGCGGCTCTCCGCCAGGACATTCCGGACATCGTCGGGGAGCCGCCCGATGTCGCCGATGGCGTTGAGGCGGATCTTGTTTTCCATCATCTCCGACTGTTCGCTCTTCAGGAAGCGCTTGAGGATCGACATGAGGGCCGTCACCTCGGCCCAGGGCCGGGCCCAATTCTCGGTGGAGAAGGCGTAGAGGGTTAAAAACCGGATGCCGACTTCCCGGGACGTCCGGACGATCGTCCGGACGGTCTCGGTGCCCTGTTCGTGCCCCTTGACCCGGTTGAGCAGCCGTTTTTTGGCCCACCGGCCGTTGCCGTCCATGATGATGGCCACATGGGAGGGGAGGGGCTCCAGGGCGATCTCCGGCGCGGCAGGGCCGTTAGAATTCAAGTATCTCCTTCTCTTTCTCTTTGTAGAGGTCGTCGATCTTCTGAACGTAATCGTCGGTGATTTTCTGGATCTCTTCCTGGGCCTTGTAGGCGTCGTCCTCGGAGATCTCTCCTTCTTTTTTCATCCCCTTGAGAAAGTCGTTGCTGTCCCGCCGGATGTTGCGGATGGCGACCTTGTATTCTTCGCAGGTCTTGTTGACGAGCTTGACCAGTTCCTTGCGCCGCTCTTCGGTCAGGGGCGGGACGGTGATCCGGATGATCTTGCCGTCCGAGGAGGGGGTGAGGCCCAGATCCGATTTGAGGATGGCCTTTTCGATCTCCTTGATCGCCGAGACATCCCAGGGCTGGATGGTGATGAGCCGGCTTTCGGGCACCGAGAGGGAGGCCATCTGGTTCAACGGCGTGGGGGTCCCGTAATAGTCGGCCCGGACCCCGTCCAGGAGCGAGAGGGAGGCGCGTCCGGTGCGGATCCGTTTCAGTTCGTTCTTCAGGGCGGTGATGGACTTGCCCATTCGGTCTTTGGTCTCTTTGTAGGTGGATTCGATCATGCCTGTTCCCTTGTGTCAGGTGGCGGTCGCCATCCGGGCCTCGGTGTCCGCATCGATTCGGGAGCCGATTTCCTCCCCGCAGATCACCTTGCGGATGTTGCCCGCCGTGTTCAGGTCGAAGATCACCAGGGGGAGCCGGTTGTCCATGGCCAGGGAGATGGCGGTCATGTCCATCACCTTGAGCTGTTTTTCCA
>CAYPCE010000241.1:0-5732 GCA_964409085.1 uncultured Desulfobacteraceae bacterium
GAAAGCGGCAAGTTGCGGTTGCGGGGCTTTGGCGAAACCCGGCTGAAAATCCTAACGCGGGCTTCGCCCGCAACCCAATTATCAGACCTACATTTTTTGTAGCTTCTTTGTTTTGTAATTTTTTTTAACTGGTTAATCCTTGACCTCCAGAATTTGTAGGTCAGATTCGCGCCTTAATTTCCTTGTTTTTTTTGACAGACTTCGAGGATTAAGGCATTAAGGCACTAAATATTTGAGGCGTTTTTCGAAAATCCTTGACACCTCTCCCCACTGCCATGTTAAAGGATTGTCCAATAAAGCGCCGGCCATTGCCATATTCGCCGGCGCCATAAAAAGCTCTTCAGAAAAGAGCGCCCCCGAACAAAGGCCATGAAGGTCCCAATACCCGGCAAGGGATTCGACTCCATGGCCTTTTTTTATCTGTAATCCGACATAGTCCATTTCTCAAATCATGGCCGCGAAGGTCTGTGCGCCCGGCAAGGGCGCTGCCTTCGCGGCCTTTTTTTTGTCAGTGGCCCCGGAAACGGAAGCCCACCCCAAACGGAAGGATGGCGCTGATTTGTGGATCATTAAAAAGACAACCGGTTGCGTGGTGCTGGCAGGCATTGCCATGCACTTTCTCATTGGCGTTCAAACGGCCGACGCCCATCGCGTTTCCGTCTGGGCCTACGCGGAGGACGACACGATTTGCGCGGAATGTAAATTTTCCAACGGACGGCGCGTCGTTGGCGGAACGATCCGGGTTTACGACGACCGGAACCGTTTGCTGATGGAGGGGACGACCGATCCGGAGGGGCGCTATTGTTTTGAGGCGCCCGAGGCGACCGGGGTCCGGATCGTTCTGAAAACCGGGGAAGGGCACGAGGCCGACTGGCGCCTGGCGGCGGAAGAAATTGAAGGGGCGGGGACCGATACAATGGCCCAACTGGACGCCGTGACGGTCAGCGCCAGAAGAATCGAAGAGCGGCTGTCGGGGGAACTCGGGGAATACGGCCATCCGGTGCAGGTCATTCCGGGGGAGGCCATTGAAAAAGCCGGTTACACCGACCTGAACCGGGCGCTCCAGGCCCTTGTGCCCGGCCTGTCGGTTTCGGTGAAAGGGGGGCGCGGGGATTACGCCATCGCCCGCCTCCGGGGCGGCGCCCAGGTGCTGTGGCTCCTGGACGGCGTTCGCCTCAACAATCGCCTTTACGGTTCCGGGTACATGGACACCATCAGCGTCCGGATGATCGACCGGATTGAGATATTAAAGGGTGGAGAGGGGTTGTTTTACGGCACCGACGCCGCTTTCGGGGTGATCAACGTGATCACCAAGCCGGTTTCGGACGACCCCGCCGGAATGTTCGGCCTCTCTTACGGCAGCCACGACCACCAGGAGATCTTCGGGGATGTTTCCGATTCGTTCAAAGGACACGGGGTCCTCCTGTTCGGCAACTATGAAACCTGGGACGGCTATCGCCTTTTCAGCGACGAGGCCCACGATCTGGTGGACAACCACCTGAACAAGAAACACGGTTTCGACCGCACCAATCTGGGGGCGAAATATCGAAAGCACTTCGACTTTCTCGGAACCGCCACCTTGAAGCTTCATTTGCAGCGCAATGAAGGGGAATTCGATTTCAGCGAACTCGCCGCCACCTCGGCGGTCAACGAGCGAACCGAGGATATCGGGTTTCTGAAATGGGACCACGACATCAGCGACCGGTTTTCCTACTACATCAAGAGTTACATGCACCGATGGTGGACGGACCACACCCGGCGGAAACCGGACGGCGCCTATGTGAATTACAAATCGGAATGGGGCTATGAAGACTGGGGCGTCAACCTGATGGGCAGCTGGCGGTTCGGCCGGGGGCATGAAATCCTTTTGGGCGGCGATTACCAGAATTACTGGGCCGAAGACGAGGTCTGGCACATCGAGGACAAAAGGGAAGAGGTCCAGGCGGTGTTCGCCGAATACCGGCCGCATCTCTTCTTTTCGCCCGAGACCCGCCTGGCCGTCGGCGGACGATACAACCGGACGGGGGAATACGACAAGAGCATCTGGCACGCCAGCTTCAAAACCCCCGTGTACAAGGGCCTCTATCTTCGCGGCATGGCCGGGACCAGCTTCCGGCTCCCCACCGCCGAACATCTCTATCTGGAAGAGGAAAACGCTTACGGCAATCCGGATCTGGAACCCGAGGAGAGCCTGAACGCGGACATCGGATTCGGAGGGGATTGGTCCATATTTACCTGGGATATCGGCTATTTTTACCGAAACATCACGGACCCCATCACCCTGGTGACCTATCAATCCCCGACCCGAACCTGGACGACGTTCGAAAACACCGACGGGGAAACGGAGATCGACGGGGTCGAAATCCAGCTGGGGGCGACCCCCATCCCCGAAGTGACGGTCTCTTGCGGCGTCACCTGGGTGAACGTCGACGAACGGAAAACGGCCGGCGACGTCCGGCAGGCGCCCGAAATGTCGGCGGGCCCGAGGGCGCGCCATCATCAGACCACCCATGACGATGCGAATCCGGATGCCGGCGTGGCCGCCGACGCGGGCGCGCCGGCCATCGAAACCGGCGACACGCCGGAACTGACGGCAAAGGCGGTCGTATCCTACCGGCACGCATCGGGACGATTCGGCGGGGATCTCGCCGTCCGATACATCGGCGACACCCATTCCCGTTACGACGACCGGATCAATTACGGCGACTACATGGTGGCCGATCTGTCCGGCTTCGTGAATTTCGGCCGTGAAAACCGACACGCCGTGACCCTTCGCCTGGACAACATCTTCGACGAAGACTACGCGCCGGATGTGGGAAGGGCGCAAGAGGCCGGCGCCGGCGAGCCGTTTTACTACCGATACAGGGGCATGCCGTTTTCCATGGTCCTCGGCTATTCATACGCTTTTTAACCGTTTGGAAACCACCATTGACAACTCAAAAAGAAGGAGGCGTCGACATGCGGAAGAAACAAAGACCATCCATTCCCGGAATCCTTTTATGCGCGCTGATGGCGCTGATGCTGCTCTTGGGCGTCAGCGGATGCGGCGACGACGATGATGACGGCGGCGTCATCACCCCGGAAACGCAGGGGGCCCTGACGGACTGGAAAGGCGACTGGGTGAGCCATGCCGTCCATCTGGACAGTCCGGAAGCCGAGGCAGGGTACGCAGCCATGGCCCGGGAGAAACCCGGCTACGCCGCGGAAGAGATCAAGCCGGTGGTCCAGGCCGCCTATGCCACCGATTTCGGCCGTCTGGTCGTCGACGACGAGGCCATTACGTTTTACGACTTCGACAGGACAACGGAAACCTGCACCTGCGAATACGAAGACCGGGGCGCCGGGACCATGAGCGGCGAGGCGGCCCGCAAGTTCGAGTTGAAGGCGGGCGCCCCCGATGCGTGCAACGACTATCGGTATCTGTTGATGCAGCCCCTGATGCACCATGAAACCGGCGAGGAGCACCTGCATATCCGGTACGCCGGCGCGGATGCGGGGGGATTCGACGAGTTGATGGAGGGTGACGACAACGCCGGCTGGTGGCCGATTCTGACCCGGTCGGATGCGACCACGGCCGATTATGTGGCGGACTATATGCTCGAGTTCACGGATTTTTACCTGAGCCTGCTGCCGGAAGCCGGGACGGTCGTCTTCGAGGCCAACGGCGAAGATTTCGTCCGGGAAGGGTTTGTGTCGGAAGACGGCTGGCGCATCGATTTTTCCGAGGTGTATGTAAACGTCTCCTCGCCGGCGGTCTACCAGATCCAATCCGCCGGTCCGACAGCCCGCCACGCCGGCCACGGCGACGACGATGATCCGGGGAACGGCGATGCGGGGGAAACGCTCAACCGCGCAGTCCTGGAAGGCGACTATTTCCTGAACCTCAAGCAGGACACCTTTGAGGTGGGCCGGAATCCCAAAGCCTTGCCCGGGACCTATGCCTATCTGGAGTTTTCGGTCACCCGGGCCGCCGGCGAATCAGAGGGCTTTCAAGCACGGTACTCCGGAGATTCCATCGTTCTGGCGGGAACCGCTGTAAAGGACGGCCGGACGGTGGATTTCACCATCGGCTTCGACGAGGTCATGAAGTTCGCGACCTGTGGTCCGATGGATGCGTCCCTTGCGACGGACGGCGAGATCCGCGCGGAGATGACGTTTCACTTCGATCATATTTTCGGGGATTTCGAGGAAGGGCCGGCCGACCCGGCGGACACGCACGCGATCAATTACGTGGCCATCGGTTTCCAGCCCTTTGCCGATCTGGCGGAAAACGATGTTCTGGACATCCGGCAGCCGGACATGATCGCAAAAGGCATGTCGGAGGATATCTACACGCAACTGATGGGCGCGGTCAAAACCCTCGGGCATACCGGGGAAGCTCATTGCGATTGCATCCCGGCGGCCGCCCGGCGCTTTCTGACCAATCACGGCGTCTTTCTCCTGCAACCGGGCGACTCGTTCGACGACCCCAGAAACCCCAAGCGCATCGCCATGAACACGACGGCGGAATCGGACGTTCCGACAACGGTGTCCTTTTACGCCGACCTGGACGGCGAGACCCCGCTGGCCGAAGGGTGCGACTATCAGTACGCGGGCAGCAAGCCGGACCCCCATTATTTCCCCAATTATAAAACCTCGGTCTGGGACCTGTTTCAACTGGAAGCGGGCCAGTCCCAGGCCTGCCAGGGATTTGCCCATATCGCGGTCCGCTCGCCCCACGACAGCCCGCCGCACATGCACTTTAGGTACGGCGACGCGGGCAAGAGCTTCGACGCCCTGCTTGCCATGAGCAACGATCCGGAATCGGGGTTTGATCCCTGGTGGAGCGACTACCGGGGCATTACCAGCGATACGCCGCCGGCCAACGATTTCAGTTTTCTAAACGTCAACGGCACGCTGGTGACCGACGATGAAAGCCGGGGGGACCCCCGCAATCCGGACAAAATCGAAATGACCACCACCACCGAATCCAACACTGCGACCCGGCTGACGTTTTACGCCAACGGCAACCCCGGCCAGGTATGGGCATCCGGTGATTACCAGTATGTGGGGTCGGAACCGGATCCCCACTATTTCCCGGGGTACAAGACCTCGGTATGGGACCTGTTCGAGCTTCAAAACGGAATTTCGGGGGACGTTGACGCGTTCCGTTATGTCGCCTTCCGGTCGCCCCACAGCAACCCGGTGCATGTCCACATGCGGTACGGCGCCAGCGGATTCGACGATTTGCTCGCCATGAGCAGTGATCCGGAATCGGGGTTTGATCCGTGGTGGAGCACCTACGTCGAACCGGAAACCGCCGGGCCGCTGACGGCATGGCGGGGCGACTGGCGCAGTCATTCCGTTTACATGGACGGGCCCGAGGCCGAAGCGGCCTTCGAGTCCATGGCGGCGCAGACAGGCACGTACACCGCCGAAGACGTCAAGGCCGCCGCAGGAAACGCCTATTTGACGGATTTCGGGGCCCTGGCCATCAACAGCGACAGCATCACGTTTTATGCGTCGGACGGAACCACCGAGATCGGCGCCTGCGCTTACGAGGACCGGGGCGAGGGAACCATGAGCGGCGAGTCCGCCCGGAAATTCGAACTGAAGGCGGATGCGGATGAAGCCTGCGACCCGTATCGTTACCTTCTCCTGCAGCCCCTGCTTCATCATCAGGGCGGAGAAGAGCATCTCCATGTCCGTTACGGCGCGACGGATTTCGAGACCCTGATGGAAGATCCGGGCAA
>CAYPCE010000242.1:0-5716 GCA_964409085.1 uncultured Desulfobacteraceae bacterium
CGTGGCCGCCGAAGGGGCCAAACGGGCCGAATCCCCGAAGGCGGCGGCGTCCGGGGCGGACATCGTCATCATCTGCGTGAGCGATACGCCGGATGTGGAAAACGTGATTCTGGGCGACGGCGGGGTGATCCACGGGATCGGGAAAGGCGCGCTGTTGATCGACATGTCCACCATCAGCCCCACGGTCACGAAAGAGATCGCCCAAAAGCTGAAGGAAAAGGGCGCCGCCATGCTCGACGCGCCGGTGTCGGGGGGCTCCGAGGGGGCCCAGAAGGGGACCCTCTCCATCATGGTGGGGGGCGAGGCCGCCGATCTGGAACGGGCCATGCCGGTGCTGGAGGCCATGGGCAAGACCATCGTCCACATCGGCCCCATCGGCGCCGGCCAGGTCACCAAGGCCATCAACCAGATCCTGGTGGCCGGTACCTACTGGAGCGTGGCCGAGGGCATGGCGTTGGGGCTCAAGGCGGGGCTCGACATGGAAAAGGTCATCGAGGCGGTGGGCGGCGGGGCCGCCGGCTCCTGGGGTCTGACCAACCGGGGCAGCTTCATGGTCAACAACGACTACCCGCTTGGGTTCCGGGTGAAACTCCACCGGAAGGACCTGCTCATCGCCCTGGAGGCCGCCCGTGAACTCGGCGTGCCGATGCCCATGGCCGCGTTCGTGGAACAGGTGGAAAACGCGCTCATCGTCCGGGGCTACGGCGACGAGGATGTATCGGCCATGGCCCGCAACGTCCGGGAGGCGGCGGGCATCGACAACGCATAACCCATACCGGCGGCAACACCCGATAGCGTCCACCTGTCCACGCCGTCCACCCTGTCCACCTCGTCCACCCAGCGGGCGGCGGCAATCCGCCGCCCGCCCTCGCCCCCTTTTGTCAATAGGTGAGCACCATCCCGCCGTCGAAGAGAAGGTCGCCGCCCACCAGGTAGTTGCCGAACCGGGAAAACCCAAGCACGAAAAGGTTGCCCACCTCCACCGGGGCCATCATCTCCTTGACCCGGGAGGTCCCCATCATCACGTCCCGGACCACCGCCTCCTGGGAAATCCCCCGCTGCTCGGCCTGGGCCGGAATCTGATTGAGGGCCAAAGGCGTCTTCACAAATCCGGTGGAAACAGAAAAAGACCGGACCTTCCCCTCCCCTTCTGCCGAGATGGACTGGGCCAGGGCCCGGAGGCCGAACTTGGTGATGTTGTAGACCGGCTTGTTCTTCGTGCAGATGTGGCCGTGGACCGAGGCCATCTGGCCGATGGCGCCCGTGCCGTCGGCGCTGCTCTTCATGTGAGGAATGGTCAGCTTTGAGATGAGAAACGGCGCCCGGAGCATCACCCGCTGCATGAGGTCGTATTTTTCCATGGGAAAATTCTCCACCGCGTCGATGTGCTGAAGTCCCGCGATGTTGGCCACATACTTGATGGTGCCCCGTTTGGCGGCCTCCGCCACGGCCCGTTCGATCTGGGCGTCATCGGTCAAATCCGTCTTGACGAAATGGACCTTGCCCCCCAGCTCGCCGGCGATGCCGACGGTCTTCTCGCCTTCCCCTTCGTTGATGTCCAGCCCGACCACCGTCAGGCCGTTGACGGCCGCAACCACCGCCGTGGCCCGGCCGATGCCCGTTCCCATACCGGTCACGATGCAAACGTTGTCCGCATTGAAGCGCGCGTCCTCCAGCACCAGCACCTGATCCCGCGTGATTTTCGGTTCGCTGATATCCACAATCCCCCTCCTTTCCTGGTGGTTATCCGTTGGTCACCGCCGGTACCGCCGATATCCCATGATCACCCATCCCATGGCCCATCCGACCGCCACCGGCAGCAGGCCCACCCCCAGGAAGGGAAGCGGGTCCCCCTGCCATGGCCGCAGATACAACGCCATCGCCACCGGGTAGAGCACGGAGACGGCAATGGCCAGCCGCATTCGGCCGGACACCGCCAGGGACCGCCGGACCCCCCGCATGTCCCCGCCCGCCTCCCGTGCCCCCCGCCGGGGAAGATACAAAACCCCCAGCAGGATCAGCAGGATGATCAGAATCTCTTGGAATCCCGACATAAACCGTTCACTTTCTTTTCCTCACCGCCCACTTTCCGTCATCGATTTCCGATGGAAATCCACCCTGCAAAATATCGGCAAGGCGCCTTTTTTTCAAGGGAATTTTGAACCCGCCAAAAAAGGGTTTACAACCCTCCGAATCTGGAGGATCATGGCGGTACAATATACCGAATACACCTACTTGGCCTTCACGGGAAAGTTTCGTATGGTGGGGCCACAGATAAAGTGGCGGCAACGCCCGCGCGAGAACCGGGGCCGTCGCGCATCGGCCCCCATCCAAAACGTCCCACAGGATTGAGAGGAGAGCATGTTCGAACCGATTACAGCCACAGAGCGGAGCGGTCTGTATCTGACCAATACCCTCACCCGCAAAAAGGAACCCTTCTCCCCCCGTTCCGGCGATCGTCATGTGAAGATCTTCACCTGCGGCCCCTCGATCTACAGCCGCCCCCATATCGGCAATTACCGCACCTTCCTTTACGAGGACCTGCTGGTGCGGCATCTGGAATTTCTTGGATACGACGTGGAACGGGTGATCAATTTCACCGACGTGGAGGACAAATCCGTGGCCGAGGCGGAAAAGAAGGGGATTTCCAATACGGACCTCACCGAACCCAACGCCGGAACCTTCCGGAAAGAATGCGACACCCTGCGGATCCAACTCCCGGACCGGATCCCCCGCTCCTCCACCAGCGTGGACCAGGCGGTCCACCTGATCCAGCGGCTGATCGCTTCAGGATACGCTTACTGGCACGGAGGGGATGTGTTCTACGCCCCCCTGAAATTCAAAGAGTTCGGCAAGCTCTACGGCCTCGACATGAGCCGCTGGCCCCAAAAGACCGTCCGTTTCCGGAAGGACACCTATTCGGGCCACCGGTGGAACCTGGGGGATTTCATCCTCTGGCACGGCCACAAGGGGGGCGACGGCATCTACTGGGACACGGAGATCGGCAAAGGACGGCCCGCCTGGAACATCCAGGACCCGGCCATGATCACCCAAACCCTGGGCGACAAGATCGACATCGCCTGCGGCGGCATCGACAACATCTACCGCCACCACGACTACAACATCGCCGTCATCGAGGCCCTTTCCGGGGCGCCCTTCGCCACCTACTGGCTCCATGGCGAACATGTGCTGGTGAACGGCAAAAAAATGTCCAAAAGCAAGAACAACGAGATTTTCCTGGATGAACTGCTGGGAAAATGCGGCTCTCCGGCCCACGCCCGGTTTTTCCTGATCTACCGCCATTACCGGAAAAAGCTCAACCTGAGCGAAAAAACCCTCTCGGAACGGCTGGACCGCTTCGACGATTTCCGCCGAATGGTCCGGGAGATCGAGGAGACAACGGATGGAGAGCGGAGGGGCGACGCCCGGCCGATCATCGCCCGAATAGTCGACGGGTTTACCGGCCACATGAACGACGACCTGGATGTCCGAGGGGCCTTCGACGCCATGCACAGTGCCCTGTCCGACCTGGTCTCCATGAAAACCGACGGTCAATTGGCCCGGGCGGATGCAGAAACCGTCCTGTCGGCCATCCGGAAAATCGACGGCGTGCTCTGCATTCTTTGATCGCCTCGACAAGGCAGCCGTCCGGAACGCCATTTTTCTTGACCCGTCGCCGGCCGCTCTGTAGGGTAAGGAGGAGGGATTCGGGCGATCTGCACCCGAGCCTTTTTTCCATAACCGTCACATTCACCGAGGTGCCGCAATGCCGTCACAACCCAACAAGCCGGACCTGGACTGGAGCCAGGTCAAGGAAACGGTCCTGATGCTCAATCTGGCCGTTGCCAGAATTGAAAAGGCCATGAAGGACGGAGACGACTCCGTCACCACCCTGGCGGATCTGTTCACGTCCATCATGGGCAACGTGGGCATTATCGGCCGGGCTGCGGACAAACTCCCCGACACCCATGAAAAAGAGACCATCAAATCCAACTTCACCCTGGTCTCCAAAAAGATGAACGAAGCCATCGTCGCCTTTCAGTTCTACGATCTCCTCACCCAGCGGTTGTCTCACATCTCCCACACCCTCGCAGCCCTGGCCGACCTGGTCGCCGATTCCTCGCGGTTATACAACCCCTATGAATGGTTCGGCCTCCAGGACATGATCAAATCCAAATACACCATGGACATCGACCGGGCCATGTTCGATGCGGTGGTCAACGGCGCCACGGTGGAGGAGGCCCTGCAGCTCTCCGCTGCATCCCCGGAAGAACCCCGCGAGGACAACATCGAGCTGTTCGATTAGGAGCGTGTGATGGATGCGGTTTGGATTCGCAAACGAGGAACGGAAACGGAGGCCCCAACGGATGCTGGCGAGTAACGGAAAAACAACCGGGCGGTGGTGGAGCAGGCTGACCCCGTTGATGTCGTTGCTCCTGCTGCTGGCCCTGGCATCGGGTTGCGCGTCCAACGCCCTGCTCATCCAGCGGGTCGTGGACGGGGATACGGTGGACATTACCGGCCCGGACGGAGAAACCCAGGTGCGCCTGTATGGCATCGATGCACCTGAAATGGATCAGCGGTACGGCCGGGAGGCCCGCATGTTCCTGGCCTCCGTCGCCGGCAGCGACGACGTGCTCCTCGACCGGATGAACCGGGACCGATACGGTCGCACGGTCGCGGTGCTCTATGTGGACGGCCGCAACATCAACCGGGAGTTGGTCAAATCCGGCGCGGCCTGGGTGTATCGTCCCTTCTGCCGGGCCGACTTCTGCTCCGAATGGATCGGGCTGGAATCGGACGCCCGGGTCAGCCGCCGGGGATTGTGGTACGACCGACGGCCGGTGCCGCCGTGGAAGTGGCGGCGGCGGTAGGCGCCGGCGGTACAATCAGAGGGCCACAATTGAAGACGGCGCGAGCCGCATGGGCCCGCGCCCTTTTCATAACCGCCCCCGCGGCCAGCAGAAACTAAAACCCCGAAATGTGCGCCGCCCCCGACACATCCCGCTGCATTTCTTTCGACCAACTGGTCCGCCACTCGTTGTCGATCATGGTTTCAAGGGACTCCGCAGTGATGGATCTGTATTTCGCGTTCAGCGCCCCCGCGATCCTCACCGGCCGCGCAATATGCCGGGCCAGTATCGCCCGGTCCAGGTTGGGCACGAAATAATACGTCCCGTCCGCCGTAAACAGAACAAAAATGCGCTCGGTGGCGATCACCGGATCTTCCTTCCCCACAGGGCAGGTCTTGCCGTTGGTCACGCAATTGAACCCCTGGATCGTCCCTTCCACGCTTTCAGCAAGGGCCGCGCCCGCAGCCCCGAAGATGATGGCTCCCATGAGCAGAATCAGCATAATTTTTTTCATAACGCCTCCCTGGAAACGAGCCCGCTTGGCGCCCCCTGTCCGGGAAATTGGCTGGCGGGCCGTATAACGGGTTGAAATGATGAATCGATGCGATGGAACCTTCAGATATGAAGAGGCACTCAGAGCGAGGGGTATCGATTCGGTCCGGTCTTAAAGTACGACCCCTGACTGACTTGTCAACTTCGGGATCCCCGGGGAAAACGGCGGGCGTTGGAAAAACGGGCATAAAAAAAAAGGGCCCAAGCAGTGCCTGAGCCCTTTTGTTCGGCAATTTTGGTAGCGGGGGGCGGATTCGAACCACCGACCTTCGGGTTATGAGCCCGACGAGCTACCAGACTGCTCCACCCCG
>CAYPCE010000243.1:0-5691 GCA_964409085.1 uncultured Desulfobacteraceae bacterium
AAGAAGTCCCCATGGCCGTGGCCGACCCCCGGGTCATGTACGGCACCTCGGTCAATGGCAGCCTGGCCGACGCATTCGCCACCATGCAGAACCGATTCACCGGCAAACGGGTGGTGGGGGTCATGGGCGCGGCCCAGATCGACCCCTACGGCAACCTCAACTCCACGGTCATCGGCGACTATTGGCAGCCCAAGGTTCGTTTCTCCGGCTCCGGCGGCGCCTGCGACGTGGCATCTTTTGTCAACCGCACCATCATTTTCATGCAGCATGAAAAACGGAAATTCGTCGAGACCCTCGACTACATGACCAGCCCCGGCTGGATGGACGGCCCCGGCGGACGCGCCCGGGTCGGCCTGTCGGAAGACAGCGGCCCGGCCGCCGTGATCACCAACATGGCGGTGATGCGGTTCGATAGAAAGACGAAACGGATGTATCTGGAGGGATATTATCCCGGCGTCACGCCAGAAAAGGTGGTGGAAAATACAGGCTTTGATGTGGACATTTCACAAGCCACCGAAGTGCCGCCGCCCACGCCGGAGGAACTGAAAATTTTGCGAGAGGAATGCGATCCCCAAGGGCTTATTCTGGGGTAGCGGTTTTTCGGCCGAATCGTTTTCTGTCAGCCTGCTCTAGCATCCATTCCTCCCTGTGGCGATTGGCTTCCTCAATGGTTTTGAACTTGAAAATGCCGTGGGGGCAACGGATCGGGTTCAGTTTTTCAGCAAATTCAAATAGTCGCCGGACGCGCTGGAAATAGGCGTCATCGGGCTCAAAATTCCAAAGCGCCTTTTCCGCCTCTTCGAAAGATTTGAATTTTTGAATCGGCATCTTATTCCTCCCCGCCCGGTTCCTGCCCATCCGGGCCACGACGGCGAATCAGTTCGCTCAGGAAAGCGGCATCCACTTTGTCTTTCGGACGCACCGTGTCGCGTTTCAACTCAAAAAGGGTTTCCGGTACGGCAATCCTGATGGGTGTTCCAAGATACTCAACTTCTTCCCATTTCAAATCGTCATACTCGGCGACTTCGCCGATGCGGGTCATGATGTCGATGTAAAACCCATCGGGTGTTCCGTATCGGATTACGGGGTATGCCGAAAGTTCCTCCAAAGTGATTTCCCGGATGGACGGGTCCCTGAAAACCGCGTCCAAAGCCCCCTTCAACCGGTCGATGTTGTCCGGCGTCATCCTGACGAATATGTCCAAGTCCGCCGTGACCCGTTCCAACCCGTAAAGAATCACCGCAACCCCGCCAACCAGCACATATTCGACCCGATATTTTTGCAATGCGCTCAAAACGGCGCTGAACTGATCGATATGGTTTGTCATATGGATCCCCGGATCAGGCCAGAATCTCTTTAATCTTCCCCGACAAATCCTCCATCCGAAACGGCTTCTGGATAAAACCGCTGCACCCCCGCGCCATGATCTCCTTGGCCTGGCTGTCCTGGCTGTAGCCGCTGGAGAGCAGGACGCAGGCGTCCGGGTCGATCTCCCGGATGGCGTCGAAGGTTTTGCCGCCGCCGATGCCCGGCATGATCATGTCGAGGATCACCAGGTCGATGGCGTCGGCCCTCTCCTCGAAAATCCGGAGCGCCTCGGTTCCGTTGGCCGCGCCGAGCACCGTGTATCCCATGGCCTGGAGCATCTGCATCCCCACCTCCAGGACGATCTCCTCGTCGTCCACCAGCAATATCGTTCCGCTGCCGGGGTCGATTTTCCCGGGGTTGTCCGAGGCCGCCGGCGCCTTGTCCGCCGAGGCCGGCAGATCGATGTTGAAGGTCGTCCCTTTGTCTTTTTCCGATGCCACGGCGATATGTCCTCCATGGGATTTGACGATGCCGTAAACCGAGGCCAGTCCGAGCCCCGTGCCGCGTCCCATCTCTTTGGTGGTAAAAAACGGATCGAAGATATGGTCGATGTTCGCCGCCTCGATGCCCGTGCCCGTGTCCGCCACCGAGATCCGGACCCATCCGCCGCGATGGGATGGGCAGGAGGGCCCGCCATCCCCCTTGACCCGCTCGGTCCGGACATGGAGGCGACCCCCGCCGGGCATGGCGTCGGCGGCGTTGATAAAGAGATTTAGCAAAACCTGTGCCATCTGGGATTCGTCCGCCGCCACGGGGGGCAGCCGGTCCGCCAGCTCCAGTTGGATGACGACCTCTTTCCGGGTTCGGCCGAAGGTTTCAACCGTGTCCCGGATGACCCGGTTCAGGTTGAGCGACTGGATTTCATAAGCGCCCTTTCGGGCATACCCCAGCAACTGGGATGTCAGCCGGGAACCGCTCTCGATGAGCTTTTCGATCTTTTTCAGCCGCTCCTGCCAGGGATGACTCACCGGCATGTCGTGGCGCAGCAACGACGTGTTGCCCATGATCCCCATCATGAGGTTGTTGAAATCATGTGCGATGCCGCCGGCCAGAATGCCCACGGACTCCATCCGCTCCGAATGCCTGAGCTGGGCTTCGAGCTGTTTCCGCTCCGTGATGTCCCGTAAAATCACCAGCATGCCCGCCGGCTCGCCGCGATGGTCGAGATACCGGGAGGCGCTGAGGCTGATGTCCAGCAGGCGGCCGTCCTTTGTATACCGCCGGGTTTCGAACTCGTGGCAGGGCGTCCCATGGTCGATCAGCGCCCGGATGTGGACCATGGACGGCGCCCGCTCGGAATCCGGCACAAAGGGGATCGGCCTCCCTTCCACCTCCTCGAAGGTCCAGCCGAACATCCGGGTGAAGGCCGGACTGATGAAGACCGGACAGCCGTCCATGCCGTAGATGACGATGGCGTCGGCCGATGAATCGAGCAAAGACCGGTAGACCTCTTCCGCCCGCTTGGACCGCTCATAGAGCGTCTGGTAACGGGCCTTGCTCTCGCTCAGGGCCCGGGTCCGCTCGGCCACCATCTGTTCCAGCCGGTCCCGGTGACGCTTGAGTTCCGCCTCCATCTGCTTGTGGCGGGTAATGTCGATGATGAGGACCAGGGCTCCGGTGAGCTTGCCCTGCCGGTCCCGGATGGGCGTGGCCAGATGGTCGATGTAAATGGCCTTGCCCGAGGCGTCCTGCCGCCGGTGCTCCGACCGGCCGCTGTCCCGCCCGGCGTAGACCATCTCGGCCGGGCATCGGGGACAGACCGTGTCCCTGCCGGCGGCCGCGTTGTAGCAGAAATTCCCCTTGGCGCTGGCGCCGTAGATCTGCCGGGCTTTCCGGTTGTAGGAGACCACCCGGTAGTTGAGGTCCAGCTCCCACATGGCGATGTCCATGACATCGATGACATCGTTCAAGACCTCGCCCAGTCGGGGTTTTTCCTCTTCCGCCATGTCGCCCTCGTGATATGGAAGCGTGAATGAACCCGCTACAGTTGACCGAATGCGCGTCACTTATACATCATCATTGCGCGAGACGCAACGAGCGATATCCGATTTGATGCGGGGGCGGAACGGCGGAACCGGCCTTACCGCCAGATTTCCAGGCGCTCGGCTTTGGACGCGGCGGTTGCCGAAAGGGTCCGAAGCCGCGCCTTGACCAGTTCCTTCCGGCCCGCCGGGGTCCGGGTATAAATCAAATCGGCCGGCCCCACAAAGGTCCGCCAAAGGGACAGAAACCCTTCGGCAACCGCTTTTTTCCGGCCGATGGCCGCGGGGACGGCATAGTAGGCGACGCGCCGGTCACCGTCCTTTTGTTTTCGCGTTTCCCGGAGGAGGTACCGGGGGTTTTCCACCGGATCCAAAATCTCCTCCAACGCATCCAGAAAAAGCGAGCGATCGAAGGTGGACCCGCCTTCCGGGTGAACCCGGAGGTCGCCGTCCTTTTCTTTCAGGATCCGGAGCCTTATCCGGGAACCGGACGGGCGGATGTCGCCGGTATGGGGCAGGCCGCCGATCACCGCTTCGCCGATCCGCCGCAGACTTTCACCGTCCGGACCATGGCGGACCCAGCGCCACAGGATGCGAAGGGTCCGGGGGAGCCAGGCGAAAAAGACCAGCGCCGCTGCCCCAACCGGAATCCAGAAAAGCGGGCTGTCGCCAACGGCCAGCGCCAACCCCAGGAGGATGATCCACGCCAGCAGCGCCAGCAGGGTCCGTTTCAGCAAAATTCCCCAAGTTTTTCGCACCACCAGCGGCCGGACCGCGGCGGTGGACCGCCGGGACGTTCGCAGGGCCGGGATCATGGCGCCGCGGACCCGTCCCCCCTTGAGCGCCGAGCCCCACTTTTTCCGCAAGCCTTTCCGATCCGCGGCATCCCTAACCGTCCGTTCGTTAAGGGCCGCCAAACCCGCCGCATCCCATGGCGGCCGGGGCAGTTCCAGCCGGTCGATGCCGCTTTCGATCCGGTCCCCCGAGGCGGAGACTCCCACAAAGGCTTTCATCCGCCGGTCCAGGGCCGCCATGTCGTCCCCCGTTTCCCGGGCTCCCGGCTCTTCGCAGACCAGGTGCCAAATGTTGGCGGTCTTCTCCGGGTTGCCCGACTCCACCCGGATGGCGCGGCCCCGCATCTGGTTCGACAGGACCCAGGAGCCGACCCAGGTGGCCAGGATCAGGGAATTGATCCAGGGCGCGTCCCACCCCTCCCCCAGCAGCGACTTGGTCCCCACCAGCGCGTTGACCCGGCCCAACCGGAACAGTTCGGTGATCATCCGGACCATCTTCGCATCGGCCGCGCCCGAGCCGTTCACGAGGCAATAGCCGGGATCATGGGCCAGGGGCTCGAAGGAAAGTTGACGGTGATCGACGCCCGTCTCGACGGCGATGATCTCCAGGTCCGCGACCGCCGACTCCGGGACCACCACCAGCGACCCCGACAGGATGCCCGGCCGGATCTCCCACAGGTGCTCCCGCCGAAGCCGCTCGAAGATGGGAACGACCCCGAGCCGGTTGATGGGTTTCAGTTCGCCCGGTCCGGCGGGCATGTCGCCGGGGTGGATGTAGTCGGCCAGCACCACCAGCCGAAGGGCGTCCCTCAAGGACGCGGATTCCCGCCCCACGATCTCGATGATGCTCTCCAGTTTGCCGGCGCTGGCGGTGAGCTGTTTCCGGATCTTGCCGGTACTGCGAAGCGTGACCTTGCGGCGGGCCACGGCCCCCATCCGGCCCAACCTGCGGCGGATCGCTTTCAAACGGGCGACGACCCGTTCCGGCATGGCCTCGATGGCGTCCCCATCCCGGAAAAGGAGCTGGGTCAACAAAACCTCAAGCCACGCCAGATCCAGGGCCGGCATCTCCTCGCGGCGGACGCCCAGGGCGTCCAGCGCCCCCTGGGAGATCCAGCGGTCCACCGCGTTGAGAAAGATCAGCATGGCGGAAAAGACCTCGGTGCGCTCGAAGATCGCTTCGAAATGGTCCTCGGGCGCCATCATCCAAGGGTGGCTTTCCACGGCGTCGATGAAATCGAAATCCAGGGCGATTTCCTCCCGAAACGCCCGGACCGCGTCGCGAAAGGAGGCGATGGGGCCAGCCTCATCAGGCGCCGGGAGGGAGAAATAAACGTAATCCTGGTGGGGGCAGAGGTTTTTCTCGATCAGCAGTTCGGGCACGCCGATCTGGGAATCCACGGGACCGCAGAGGGTCTTGTACCGCGACCATTCAGCGTGGGAGACATCGTAAGGCGGGGTGGCGGTCAGGGAGACGACCACCGGCTTTTTGAGCGTCGCCCGGAGGGCCGTCAGGCTCCGCCACCAGGCGTTTTTAAGATGATGGG
>CAYPCE010000244.1:0-5686 GCA_964409085.1 uncultured Desulfobacteraceae bacterium
GTTGATCCAATGGCGGATTTGTTTTTCGGTGAAAAAGGCGGTGTTCCCTTCCACCCGAATCCCTTTGTCCTGGAGCAGGGCGATGATGTCGGGATGATGCAGGCGGATGCCAATCTCCTCTAAAATCCGCACGGACGCCTGATGGATTTTTTTCAACTTGTCTTTCACAAGGGGTCTCCCTTCCGATGTTCAACGCCCGCCGATGGCGTCTAAAAATCCGCGTTCAAACCCAAGCCCATCCATGTACTGATTCAGCGACGCCAAGACGGCGGGATCCATTTCCGGGCGCTGATACGCCGCCAGATATTTGGTTTTTTCTTTCTGAATGTTTTTGAGCACCGCTTGATCCGCCGTGGTTCCGTCCCATCCACCCCGTGCGGTGATGTTCGGCATCCAGGGGGCAATGCGGCAATGCTTCATGGTGTGGGGATGGGATAAAAACTGACCGCCGGGTCCAACAGCCTTGACCACGTCAAACGCAAGGGTGTCCGGGTCGGTCCGCATCCCATTCCGGAAATATTCAAGCATGCGGATGATTTCCACATCCACGAAGAACTGCTCATAAGACATCGCCCCATAGGCATCCAGGATGCCGGCGCCGTGAATGACCAGATTCACTTCTTCCTGGTAGGACACGAACATGGCGAGCATCGCTTCATAGCCGCTCTGCACCGAAACGCCTTTGGCGTCCGTGCTGGCGCCGCCTCCCCTGCAGGGCAGGCCGTACATTTTGGCCAGGCGGGCGCTAAAGGAGGTTTCCAGGGAAAACCCCGGCGATCCGATGCTGACGCCGCCGGTCCGCATTTCGGCTGTGGTGGCCTGCAGCCCGTAAACCGCCGGCGTGCCGGGCGCCATCAGTTGGAAGATCGCAATGCCGGCCAGGGCTTCGGCATTGCCCAGGGCAATGTTGCCCGCCAGGGTGATGGGGCCGGTGGCGCCGGCAATGGGGCCGGGGGAAATAATGATGGGCTGGCCGTATTCGGCGCAGATCTTCATGGTGTGCAGCGCCATGCGGTCGAGCTGCAAGGGGCTGGTGGTGTTGACATTGCTGACAATCACCGGCTTCTGGCGCATCGCCTCCACGCCGCCGAATGCGATCGCGATCAGTTCCATGACCCGGCGCACCTGGTCCGCGTGGCCTGTCATCCCCACCAGGCACTTATCCGAATGCAGCAAGCAGGCGTAGGCCATGGCCGGGAAGGTTTGGTCGGCGGTCAGCTCCGTCGGTTGCACCAGGGGGCCGCCGTTTATGAAAAAAAATGGGATCTGGTGGATCAGTTTTAAAAAGTCGAGGTAATCCTCAATGGTCGCCGCCCGGCTGGATCCGTCGGCCAGGGTGATGAACGGCGCGCCGTAGCCGGCCGCGAAGTAGGTGCGGGCGCCGCCGAGGTGAATGTCATACTCCGGATTGCGCGCGTACAAAATGAACCGGTCAGGCGCCTTTTTGACCAGCGTCATGATCTGGTCCGAGGTAAAATAGACCACGTTGTTTTCGGTTCGAACCCCGTTGCCGCGGACCAGCTCCAGGACCTCGGGATCATGCAGTTTAAAGCCCACCTCCGAAAGGATGCGCAGGGCGGTGTCATGGATAGCGATGAGTTGAGGGTCCATGGCCGCTAGCCGTTCAGCTTCGCGGACCAGGCGTCAAGCTCCCTGGAGACGGCGTCGTCCAACGGCGGGACTTCGTGATGTTCCATGATGTCGTTGATTTTAGACTGGATTTTGGCCCGCACCTCGGATTCGGCCGGGCCTTTCATCAGCCGGCTGAACAGACTGGAGTAATGGATCTCCCGGAAATGTTGCATGGTGTGCATTTCATTGATGAAGTGGTTGCCCGGCCCGACCTTTTGAATCAGGTCCAGGTCCGTTTTCAACGCGGCGGGATCCACCGCCACGCCCTGCGTATAGTGGCTCAACATCTCGATCATCTCGTCGGCGAGCACCACCAGCTCCGGGCAGACGCTGTTGCAGTGGTCGGCCACGCCCACGTCATGGATCAGGTTGGCCTTGCTCAACAGGGTGGAAAAAATCTCCATGGTGGTCTCGGCGACAGCCTGTTCGTCCAACACTCTGGCGTCGGTGCAGCCGGCCGTGCCATAAAACGGCACCCCATAATGGTCGGCCAGCTCGGAGGCGGCCGCTACCAGAAGGTGAAACTCCACCGCGCCGTAGCTGCCGACCGTGGTCCGCATGTCCATGAGAGACGGCATGGAACCGTATATAAAGGGCGCGCCCTCATTCACCAGTTGGGTGATCACGATGCCCACCAGAATTTCGGCATTGTTCTGGGCCAGGGCCGCCGCAAAACTCATGGGCGCCGTACCGCCCATCATGCTGTAGGGCATGTAGACAACGGGAATGCGGTTCCGGGCGCTGATGTAGAGCTTCTCCGTGCTCTCAACCGGATGGGTTAACGGCGGGATGGGTTCACAGTAGTTGAAGATAAACGGCTTTTCGGCCAGTTGGGCGTGACCGCCGGCCACCACGGCCGCCATGTCGATGATCGGCTGCACGCTTTCGATGTCGTTGGTGGAAAAGTTGATGGTCTTGCTGAAATGCTTGAGGGTTTCCAAAAAGCTGATTTGGGTCTGGACCTCCGGACGGATGTCCTTGGACATGCCCACCGAGAGGACAAAGTGGATATGGGGCAGGGCGTCCGCGATGCGGCACATCATCGCCGTGTCTTTTTTCAGGAAATCCCGCACCGCGCCGGTGAACGGATCGACCAATTCCAACTGATCCGCGTGGGTGCCGAAATAGACCTGGTTTTGCGCATCGATCTGCATGGCGGGTTGGCCGTCCCGCGTATACAGGGTCAATGACTTGGGGACGGCGTCAAGGGTCTGCTCCACCAGGGTTTTGGGCAGACGGATCAGTCCGTCGGCATCCGGTTGAACGCCGTTGGCTTTCAGCAGCGCCAAGGTCCTTTCGCCCATGACCTTCATGCCGACGCTTTCAATCATATGCATACTGGCATCGTGAATATTGGCGATCTTGTCGGGGCCGAGGATGTCAAAATCAATATTTCTGGGAATGGGTGGGGTCATGGAATCCTCCCGTTGGGATGGGACCGCCCTCAAATGGCCGCTTCGCAAGCGGCGCAACACCCAAAGACGGTCCCGTCCATCATCACTTCGGCTCGGTGTAAACGCCGTTATTGAGGTAGTCGAGCATTTGCTCCTTGTTCATGTGGCCGATGTCGATGTAGTCCAGCGAATATCCCGACTGGAAGAAATCCTGCTCCGCCATGACGCCGGCCAGGTTGATCATGGAATCGACGATCGGCGTGCTCACGCCGAAGCGTTTGCCCAGTTCATGGTACACATGGCACCCCACCGGGATGTCCTCGGTGATGTACCGGTTTTGAATCGTAAAGGGGCCGGTGCCGTATTGAATGTAGTCATGTTCCTCAAAAGGGATCTTGTAGTTCGGCCCCATGTACTCCAGGCCCAGCACATTCTCGCGGGAGAAAAAATGCTCCTTTTCATACGGCTGAATGCCGACGCCCATCGCCTCGGCCAGCCGACATTGCTCCTGATAAAAACCATACTGCACCCGGGAGATTGAGGGGCAGTAGGCATGGGAGTAGATGGAAAAATCGTGTTTTTCATCGCCGTATATCACCCCCCAGTTTTCCATCACGCCAACACCCAAAATGACCCCCGGGCAGTGCAGCACGGGATTCACGTTGGAAAAACCGGTATCCATGACAGTTTGTCCGCCCACGACGCCGTCGCCGTTGTTGATGCAGTCGAACGCGCCGATGTACCGGGTGGAGGCCAGAAAATCATCGTTGTGTTGCATGGGCAGCGCCGCCCCGCGCAGGTTAATGGCCCGGTAATAGACCCGGATGCGGGGCATCACCACGCCGCCTTTGATGTCCACCCGGCTGCCGTAGGGGGAGCTGGACCAGCCGCCGATGACCACGTTTTTGTCGCAGCCGGCCTCGCGCATCATCTTGCGGAGCACCAGAGTGCCGTAATTGTCCGGGATGATGTGGACGAACATCCCGTCTTCCAGCGCCGGAATCAGTTGTTCAAAAAACGGACGGTGTCCGATGGCCGGGGTTGTGATGAGGACGATCCCGGCCCCTTCGACCGTCTCGGCCACATTCGTGGAGACCCGGTCAAAGGCGACCTTGCCGGATCGCTCGAACCCATAGAGGTTCAGCTGCCCGCCGTAAAAGGTGAGCCCCGGATCCTTCATCCCGAAAAGGGTTTGATCGGAAAAAGGCGGCAGGTCGCAGATGCGCACCGTGTTGCCGGCCAGAGCACAGTCGCCGGCCACGGCCTTGCCCACCGCGCCGGCGCCCAATACCGCCACGGGTTTGTCTTTGAGATGTTCGATGTTGCTCATTTTGTAGGTCTCCTTTTTTGTGTTGGTTACACGGTCCGCCCTGCGGAGGCATTGATCGCATGAAGATGTCTATGACCGTGTTTCAGCCAGATGTGTGCCAATCCGATGGAATCCATCGCAGATCTTTTATAATGCTTTGGATTTAAATCAGATTGTTTGGATAAGAAGAGGGGGGGGTCACTCATCAAGAACGGTGCGGCGGTCATTGGGGGCGTAAAATATGGCGCACTTGACGGTTTTGATTACTGCAACTAGTTGTTATGATGAGGGGATTTATGGATGCGTCAGGTTTGACGCAGCGACAAGGATGGCGCGGTTATCGAATGTCGTATGCTTTTATTTTGCGTTGCAGCGTGCGCAGACCAATGCCCAGGCCGTTTGCGGCATGGGTGCGGTTGCCGCCGTGCTGTGAAAGCACCCTTTCGATATGCCGTTTTTCAAACATCATTAGAGCCCGGCTCAAGGAGGCGTCATCCGGAATATCGGCGCAGCCGTCGTCAAAACGCATCGAGGCCAGTTTGCCGCCAAAGGGTTGGGTTTTGTAAAATTCCACTTTGCTAAGGCTGACATAGCGATGGATCAGGTTCTGCAGCTCCCGCACATTGCCCGGCCACTCATATTCCATCATGGCCCGCTTGATGTCGCTGGGTATGGACGCAAAATCCTGTCCGCCGTTGCTGAACTGCTCCAGAAAATAGAAACTCAGCAGCGGTATATCCTCCTTGCGCTCCCGCAAAGGGGGCAGTTGAATGGGAATGATATGGACGCGGTAGAAAAAATCCTTTCGCATAAAACCTTTCCGGACCATTTCCTTTAAATCCCGATTGGTGGCGCACACGATACGAATGTTGGGCTGTTTGAGACGTTCGCCGCCGATGGGGGTGTAGCCGCCGCCCTCGACGGCCCGGAGCAGCTTGACCTGCATGTTCGGGTGAATTTCACCGATTTCATCCAGAAACAGGGTGCCGCCATCCGCCCGGTCCAGGTAGCCCGGCTTGTCCTTGTCAGCGCCGGTAAACGCCCCTTTTTTGTAGCCGAAGAATTCGCTTTCCATGAGGTTTTCGGGTATGGCGCCGCAGTTGACCGATACAAACGGCTTGAACTTGCGGTCGCTCAATTCATGGATCTCCTGGGCCACCAACTCTTTTCCGGTCCCGGATTCACCGTACAGCATCACACTGGCGGTTGAAGCGGCCGCCTGCAATATCAGGTTGTAAATGGTCTGCATTTTTGCGCTCTTGCCGATCAAACGCCCAAATCGGTGCTGCTCCTGGACCACGGTTTTGAGCCGGATGTTTTCAGCCTTCAGATCCTGCTGCGCCTCCTGATA
>CAYPCE010000245.1:0-5627 GCA_964409085.1 uncultured Desulfobacteraceae bacterium
TCGGAACTCCACCCCGTCACCCGGCGGTTCTCCCTGCTCGCCTTCGTTGCCATCGCCTTTGTCACCATCGTTTTGACCCTGGTCATCTCCCACGACATCGCCTGGCTCGTCCAGATCGACCCCGACGAGATCTCCCGGATGCGCGCCAAGCAGTCGGTGGTCTATGAACTGATCTTCGTGATGGCCGTTCTCCTGGCGTTTCTGGTGAACCTCATCGTCTCCTATTCCCGGAACATGAAACTGCTGTTCGAAAACCAGATCCAGGTGCTCGACCGGGTCAGCCGGGGCGATCTGTCCGAAATGGCCCCCGTTGCCACCAGCGACGAGTTCGGGTTTATCGCGGGCTACACCAACGACATGATCGCGGGGCTGCGCCACCGCACCCAGCTTATGGCGGCCCTCAAGGTGGCCGAGGAGATCCAGCAGACCCTCTTGCCGGAGAAGGCGCCGGCCTTTCCCGGTGTTGATCTGGCCGGTAAAAGCGTCTATTGTTATGAAACCGGCGGGGATTATTTCGACTACCTCCATCTCCCCGACGGGCGACTGGGCGTGGTGGCGGCGGACGCCTCCGACCACGGCGTGGGATCGTCCCTGTATATGGCCACGGTGCGGGCCTTTCTCCGTTTCGGGGCCCGGACGTTCACATCGGCCGCGGCCCTGCTTCAGGAAGTCAACCGGTACCTGACCCACGACAGCGCCGACAGCGGCCGGTTCGTATCGGTCTTTTTTCTGGAAGTGGACGCCGCCGCCCGATCGCTGCGATGGGTTCGGGCGGGGCACGAGCCGGCGATCCTGTACGATCCGGTCGAGGACCGATTCGAACCCCTCAACGGCAAGGGCGCGGCCCTCGGCGTAATGGAGCCCCTCGACCTCGATGAAAACGAAACGTCGGCGCCGAATTCCGGGACCATCGTGGCGCTGGTCACCGACGGGATCCGGGAGACCCGGAACGGCGACGGGGACCTCTTCGGCCTGAAACGGCTCGAATCGGCCATCCGGGAGCACGGCGCCGGCGGCGCCGCGGAGATCCGGGACGCCGTTCTGGCCCAGCTTGACGCCTTCCGGGGGGAGGCCCCCATGGAAGACGACGTCACCCTCGTTTTGCTCAAACTGGCCTGATTAAAGGCCCAATATCCATTTCCCGCCGCTCCGGAGCGAACCGCCATGGCCAAACCCAACATTCCGGTGATCCAGCGCACGCTCTTTTCCTGGGTCTTCACCCCCGGAAACCTCAAGCTTCAGATCCTGCTCATCGTCATCATCCTGGTGGCCGTGGCCGCCCGGGTGCTCCCCCTGGAGATGCAAAAACGAATCGTCAACGAAGCCATCACCATGGGTCAGATGGAACTTCTGATCAAATACTGCGGCATCTACATCGCCTCGGTGATCCTCGCCAGCGGGCTCAAGTTCGCCATCAACACCATCCAGACCCTCATCGGCCAGCGGACCCTGGCGGCCATGCGGCGGGAACTCTACCGGCACATCCTGACCCTGCCCCTCCATTTTTTCCGGAAATCCCAGCCGGGCATGGTGGTCTCCTCCCTGGTCACCGAACTGGCCTCCGCCGGCGATTTCGTTGGCATGGCCCTGGCGGTGCCCGCGGCCAGCCTCCTCACCCTGGCGGCCTTCGCCGCGTACCTGTTCTGGCTCAACCCGCTGCTGGCCGCCGTTTCCCTGGCCCTCTATCCCCTGGTCATGCTGATCCTCCCCCGGCTCCAGCGCCGCGTCAACCGGGCCAACAAACAGCGGGTCGACATCACCCGGACCCTTTCCAGCAAGATCGGGGAATCCATCACCGGCATCCAGGAGATCCACGGCAACGGCAGTTTCGAGGCCGAGAACCGCAAATTCGACGGAATCGTGGAAAGGCTGCTCAAAATCCGGATCATCTGGAACCTCTACAAATTCGGGGTCAAGGTCACCAACAATTTCTTCAACAACCTGGGACCGTTTTTCATCTTCCTCCTGGGCGGGTATCTGGTGATCCACGGCCGCCTGGAACTGGGGGCCCTCGTTGCCTTTCTGTCGGCCCAGGAAAAGCTCTACGATCCCTGGAAAGAACTCATCGACTTCTACCAGGCCTACCAGGACGCCACCGTGAGCTACCGCCGGACCATGGAATACTTCGATGAAATGCCGGACCACCCCCTGGTCTCCGAAGACCGCGCTCCATACGAGTTGACCGGCGAAATCCGGGTCAGGGACGTCGCGTTCCTGGCCGACGGCGACATCCGGCTGCTGGAAAACATCTCCCTGGACCTCGAAGCCGGCGAGCACATGGCCCTGGTGGGGTTTTCGGGCAGCGGCAAGTCGACCCTGGTCCACTGCATCGGCCAGCTTTATGACCACACCACCGGCAGCGTGGAAATCGACGGGAAGGAAGTCTCCGCGTTCACCAAGGCGGACGTGGCCCGGAACATCGGCATCGTCTCCCAGTCCCCCTTCATCTTCGACGGGACCATCGAAGAGAACCTTCTTTACGCCTACCTGAGCGCCCGGGACGGAGACGGAGCGGAACCCGCGAGTCTGGACGACGAGATCGAAGCGATCCAGCAGGCCGGACTTTTCGTGGATGTCCTCCGGTTCGGCCTCAACGCCGTGCTGGAAAAGGAACAGCATGCCGGCCTCGTGGAACAGATCCTGAGAATCCGGGAGAATTTCCGCCAAACCTTCGCCGACGCCCTGTCCGACGATGTGGAATTTTTCAGCCCCAAAGCCTACCTCCAGTATTCCAGCGTGGCCGAGAACATCACCATGGGGGCCCCCAACCGGGACGACTTCGCCTACGAAAATCTGTGCAACAACCGGTATTTCCGCCGGTTTCTCGACAAAGCCGATTTGACGCGGCCCCTGCTGAGCCTCGGCGCCGACATCGCCCGGCAGGTGGTGGACATCCTGGGCAACCTCGAACCCGACCCCTCCCTGTTCGAGCGGAGCCCCATCCAGCCGGAGGAACTGCCCGACTACAAAGAGTTGACGGATCGGCTCAAGCGGCAAAAGCTCCACCAGTTGTCCCCCGGGGATCAGGAGATGCTGCTCCGGGCCGCGCTCCGGTTCGCGCCGGGCCAGCATCCCATCGTCTCCATGCCGTCGCTGCTGGAAAACCTCATCCTCGAAGGGCGGGCCCTTTTCATGGACAAGATCGCGGAAGACGACCCCGAGGCCGTCACTTTCTACGAAATGCGCCATTACATCCACTCCCAGACCCTTCTCAACAACATCCTTTTCGGAAAGCTGAAGACGGACCGGCCCCAGACCATCGAAAAGATCAACCAGGCCATCATCCAGCTTTTGGTGGAAGAAGACCTCATGGAAACCGTGGTCCGGATCGGGCTCCAGTACCAGGTGGGCAACAAGGGGGAAAATCTGTCGGGGGGCCAGCGGCAGAAGCTGGCCATCGCCCGGGTGTTGTTGAAAAAACCGCCCGTCCTGCTCATGGACGAGGCCACATCGGGGCTGGACAACAGCTCCCAGGCCCGGATCCAGCATTTGCTGGAATCCCGGTGGAAAGGAACCACCACCCTCATCTCGGTAGTCCACCGCCTGGACATCATCAAGAACTATGATAAAATCGCCGTCATGAAGGCCGGCAAAATCGTCGAAATGGGCGCCTATGACGACCTCATGGGCCGGAAAGGGGTATTGTATGAACTCGTCGGAAACGCCTGACAAAAAAAATCCCCGTTGCGGATATCAGGAAAACCTCGCGCTCCTGCGGACCATCGATTTCTTTTCAGTGATCCCCCTGGAAACGCTGAAGGTCGTGGCGTTGATGTGCGTGCGGGAAACCTACAGAAAAGACGATTACCTGTTCCAGCAGGGGGATGACGACGGCCAGGCATTCTATTTCATCTCCGGCCGGGTGGAAATCATGAGGGGAACCGACAACCCAGTCCCCATCCGCGCCTATGGCCCCGAGGATTTCATCGGCAGCCTCTCTCTTCTGGGGCCCATGCGACGCAATTTTTCAGCCAGGGTGATGGAAGAAGCGACCTGCCTGGTGCTGACCCGGGAAAAATTCGAAAAGGCCATGGAACAGTTTCCCAACCTAATGCCCCGGATCGTCCGCATTCTGATCCAGCGGATTCAGGCCTGGGAAGAACGGTTTATCTCGGACTGCGCGGAGACCTGCGAGCATTACAAGGAAAAGGTGGGGGTGAGTTTGTTGTAGGGAAGGGACAAAGGCACAGAGGGACAAAGGCACAGAGGGACAGAGGCACAGAGGCACAGAGGCACAGAGGGAATTTTTCATTATGCCGCAGAAGGGAAAAAAGCAGGTATCTTTTCAACTGAAAAACGACCTGTCGGAACTAGCGGTCCTGACCCGCCATCTGGAGAAGTTCGCGGAGTCGGCGGGGCTGTCCCGGGAGGTGCTGTTCCGGCTCAACCTCGCCCTGGAAGAGATCTTCACCAACATCGTCTCCTACGGATACACGGACGAAGCCGTTCACACGGTGGACATCCATCTGTCCCAGGAAGACAACGCCATCACCTTCCGCATCACCGACGACGGGGCGCCGTTCAACCCCCTGTCGGTGGATCCGCCGGACACCGTCTGCCCCCTGAGTCAACGACAGACAGGCGGCATGGGATTGACGCTGGTCAAACATTGCATGGACGATGTCCAGTACCGGCGCGTCGGAGACCGGAACGTCCTGACCATGAGAAAAACGATTGAACCTCGGACATAAAAGGCAACGCACATGGAAATCATCGAAAACACGGAAAACGACATCACCGCTTTCAAAATAGCAGGCCGCCTCGACTCCAAAACCTCGGACGCATTCGATCGGCGGCTGTCCGAAACCCTGGAAAACGGCGCACGGCAGATCCTCGTGGATTGCAGCGAACTGGCCTACATCTCCAGCGCCGGCTTGCGGGTGTTTATCAAGGCGGCCAAATACCTTCAGCGGGCGGGGGAAGGCGCCATCATTCTGTGCGCCATGGAGGATTACGTCCGGGAGGTCTTCGAAATCGCGGGGTTCGACAGTTTTATTCCCATTACGCAGACGTGCGAGCAGGGGCGGGAGCGGCTGAAGGGGGATTAAAAAACAGACCCCCTACAATTTTTCTGCAACGCGAGCACTAGCATTTAGAATTGTCATTCCAACAACTTTGCTGCCATCTTTCCTTAGCAGGATATCATCTTCCAACTCAATGGTTTGGGTTGCGCGCTGGGGCTTTCTGAAGCTCATGTACAGTACATCGGCCTCTTTGTCGTAATCTATCCACATTTGCTCAGCAGGCAATCTAAGCACATCCGATGCGACTGAGACGCATTGTCCAATAAAGTTTTCAGGTTCCGTTGTCATGACCGCTTCCATATTGGTTTTCCTTTCGGCTTCTTTGAGAGAAAATAGGCTGTGATGACAAATCCATCATTTTTAGACGACTCTTTATATACAACCACCATCCATTTTCTTTTTCCAATATTTTTAACTGCTTTAAATGTCTTTTCATTTCCCTGCACGATCAATTCGGGGTTCTCTATGGCGTCTAACACCTCGTGGAAATAGCTGGCGAGGTCGTCGTGGTTCTCCGTAATATGATACCATCTTTCATAAGTTAGGCGAATAGGAACATTGTTTACGGAATATGCTTTTTCCATTGTTTTACGATTTCTTTAA
>CAYPCE010000246.1:0-5606 GCA_964409085.1 uncultured Desulfobacteraceae bacterium
GACCTGAAGTCCGTAATCGACCATCTTTGCGTTGATTTCGCTTAGAAGGCGGGTCACCTCCCGCTCCGAACCGGTGAGCATTCGAATGTCTTTCATCTCGCGCTCCAAGGCTTCCAGCTTCTCACGATTGGCTTTCAGTCTCCGTTTGACCATGGCTTGCGGAGGGACGTCCTTGAGGCTGTTGACCTGCCCGATGACCTTGTTCAAGACCTGCACGGTTTTTTTCAGCCGGGCCTCCTGGGGTTCGTAGACCCGGTTGACATAAAAATAGGTGCAGGCGATCAGGATCGCCGCGACGATGCCGAACTTTTCGAACCGGGAGAGTTTTCTCATGCCCTTTCACCGCCGGCTTGTATGGTCATCTCGAACGCCAGCCCCCTGCCGTCGGCGTTTTTTTCCACCTTCTCTATGACGGCCGCCTCGCACCAGGGCTTTTCCTGAAGCCGGGTGGCGAAGTCGCCGATTCCCTCCAGAACGAAGGCGCTGCCGGCAACCTTGTAGATGTTTAAGCCGCCCTGACTGACCCGGCGCAGAACGATGCGTTCGGGCAGGGCCGCCGCCATTTCCTCAAGGCAGGTGATCATGCGGTTCAGACTCGCTTTTGCCTCGCCCTGGATGTATTTCAGCCGCTTGTTCGCCTGGTCGATCTCCTTTTCCAGGGCGTTGCTCTCGGCAAGCAGGCTCTCGTATTTGTCGATCTCGGCCCTGCGGCCCTTGACCTCTTTGTTCAGTTCGGTGATTCGGGCTTTGTAGCGGCGCTCTTGGTGCCGCATGAACTGGTAATGGCCGGCCAGGAGAATCCCGACAGTCACCGCCGTGACCACGGGAACCAGGTAGACGCTGCGCTTGAGCCGTGGAACGAGCGGGAGCCGGTCATTGATCCCGCCCTTCCGCTCCCGGCTGCCTTTCAGCTCCCGGACGGCTGCGCCCACTGCGGTGCTGAACGCGGCGTGGGCGCCTTCCTCCCGGGCGTCGGCCACGCCGGCGGTGCGGTCCAGAGCCAGCGGCCGGGCGCCGTGCGGGCAGAATTTGCCGATATAGTCCACCAGTTCGGAATGGTTTGCCCCGGCGCCGCTAATCACTAAGGGCTCGGGAGCCGGAGTCTGGCGCACGGTGAACTTCAGGCTGTCTTCCAGCTCCCTGGATGCGGTTCCCCCGCTCAGTTGGGACATCAGGCCGTCCAGGCTCAGGCTCAGGGTGTTGATCTGTTCGGGAATGCCGCCCCGGAGGATGGCGAAGTTGGAGTAGTCATGCCCCACCTCGAGCAAGGCCCGGGGCGAGTCGGTCCCGTCCAGAAACAGGGCGTAATAGAAGACCTCTTCCGGCGGGTAAATGCGCAGCAGGCGCAGACCGGCCACCTTGAAGCGCTCGCGGGCGGCGCGGTAGACGTTGCGCTCGATGGCGGCGACCGTGACCGTGACCTGATCCATGTCCGCCTCGGGAAGGATCTCTCCGGGCCGGGGTTCGATTTTACGTTCCGCCTCCACGCCGACCAGGGCGCTGCTGCCGGTGATGCCGGTATAGGGCTCCACTTCCCAGCGGACCGCTTCCTGGAGCTGGTAGCGCCTCATGCCGGCCACCTTTTTACGGTCCATCAGCAGCTCAAACGCCCGCGCCATGGGCGTCACCAGCACCCCGGGGCCGCCGGCGACCCGAAGGCGGTCGGCGAGTGATTTCAGGATGTCCACGGCCGGCAAATCGTCCTGGGGATCGGGCCGTTTAAGGCCGGCGAAGTCCACGACCTCGAAGCGGCGGCCCTTGCGGCGCACCACGGCGGCGCGGATTTCGTCTCCGGCCAGCTCGACCGCCAGCAGTTGTTTTGGAATTATATTAGTCAACATGCCTGCCCCCCGCGGGCCTCATCGGCGTTTGTTGCGACATCTTCTGCGGCGCCTCCTCCCTTTTCCCATTTTAGGTTCGACAAGATTGCAATCGGAATATTTTCCGGATTTTTGCCGTTTACGGCAGCGGCTGGAAGTCCGCCGCATTCACCGTTATGGCCTCGCGCTGCCCGGTGCCGGCCTTGGCTTCGACGTTGTAGACGACGCGGAGGCCGTCCTCGCCGCCGTCGATCTCGTCGTCGCTGTCTGCGTCGTTCCAGAACACCAGGTAGCGTGCCCCCGTGACAGCCGCCTGGGCCGTGGTGTCGTCGTATTCGAAGGCCGGGTCGGCGGGCGTGCCGTCGCCCCGGGCCCAGTCGTCCAGGGACAGGTCCCCGTCCTCGTCGGTCAGGATCGCGGGGGTCAATAGATCGACCCCGGTCACCGGCGCGCCGTCGGCCCGGAAAAAGCGGGCCTTGGTGTCGCCGTGGACGGGGTCGCCGAGGCAGGCGTTCAGGACCGTAAACCCCTTCAACCGGAAGAACCCGGGCCGCCAGTCGTTTGCGGCGACCACGATGTGCCGGTTGTCCGCGTTGAGCGCGGCCGCCGGGTCGTAGGCGGTCGCATCCACCGCCCCGGTGAACGCCTCCGGTTCGGTATGGTCGGCATTGGTCGCGCCGAAATCGAATTTTCCGTCGGGCCCCCGCGACAGGATGAGCAGCCGGTCGTTGGCGTCGTCTTTGAAAAAGAGAATTTCCCGGTCCCAGGCGTCGGTCAGCCGGTTGTCCGCGCCGGACCCCGCCGGGGCGCCCAGGCAGGCGTGCCGCCAACCGACGCCCCATGTCGAACCGGGCGCGTCGTCGCCGCCGTCGGCCGCATTGGGCCTGTCGGTCCACAGCTCCCGGGGCTGGCCTTTGGTGTAGGCGTCGGCGCCGTCTGAGTCGTCCCAGTTTGACCCTTCCCAGCGGAAAAGCCTCGGCCAGCGGGCCAGGTCGCCCGTGAAGCCGGTGTTGAGGCCCGCGGGGGATTCGCCCACCAGCGCCCCGCGGATGCGATCGAGGATCGCTTCGGTCTCGGCGGTTTTGTCCTCGTCCCCGGCGGCGAAGACCGCCTCCCAGTCCCGGGAGTAGAGCTTGAGTGCGAGGTTGTCCCGATTGGAGGGATCGTTGTCGTTATACCCTTTCGGATCCGGGTCGGTTTCGTCATAGACCGCGGACATGGTGTCGTCTTCGTCCACGGTCCAGGAATGGCCGCCGCAGGTTCCCTTGTTGGGATAGGTTCCCTCGCCGTCGGGACCCTCGGAGACGATCCAGAAAACGGTGCTCCCGGGGTGCGCCGGGTCGGCGGTGATGAAAAACCGGAACGCCCGGCCCCAGCCGTCGGTTAAGACGCCGTCGGTCTGGATCTTCCGGAAGGCCTCGCGTTCGTCGAAGTGTTCGCCGAGGCCGCCCGAGGGGCTGTAATCCCCGTCCTCCCAGCTGGGCAGCCAGTCGGGAGGCGGGCTCGGATTCGGTGCGCCCATGGGAATGGGAATCAGATGTTCGTATTCCTCGTCGTCCGCCGCGAAATGGCCGCTGTCCGACGGGTTTTCCGCAATGGGCGCCTGGATGTACGGCCCGTTCCAGTTCTCGCCCAGGTCCTCGCCGGGCGCGAGATGGCCGCCGATGTCGAAGGGCAGATCCTCGGGAAAGCGGGTCCAGAGGCCCCGGGGCTGGCCCTCGTTTTCTGTCTCCAGCCCGCCGATGTGGTCGTCGTTGTTCGTCGCGTCGTCGTAAAGCTTGCGGTACGGAAGGTTCCGGCGCCATCGGCCCTTGACGAATCGGCCCGAGGGCCGGAAGAAGGCCTTGTCCGGGTCCATGGCGTAGGCCGGCCCCTGGCCGATGCCCGGCGGCAGGGACGAAGGGTTGTCCCACGCCGTTTCATGGCCCGGTTTCAATTCCGCGCGGGCCTCCCACAGGTCGGGCCATGCTTTCATGTCCCCGACGTACCCGCCGACAACCGGCCGGCCATGCGCGTCAAACCGGTCGTCCGGCCCCAGAATCGCCCGGCGGATCAGCTCCATCTTTCCGCGGGTGATGCGCTCCCGTTCCCGGTCGTCCATGATCCCGATGGACGGCACGGCCATGGCCGCCAAAAGCCCCAGGATGAAGAGGACAATGAGCACCTCCAGGAGAGTGAAGCCGGATCGGGGGGTGGTTTGGCGGGGCGATGGGTTCATTGGACTTGTTGAGTTCATTGGGTTCGGTTTATGGGTTCGTTTGGTCGGGCTGGTTGCGTGTTATGGTGTTCTTGCTTTCTTGTTGCGCTTCTTCGCTCGTCGGGAGAATGGGACGCAGTTGCAGTGGCCTTGAATTTGTCGCTGTAAGCTTGAGCTTTTTTTTGCGCCAGGTTCATCCGGCCGGTGAAAGCGGTTTCACCGGCCGGATCAGCCGGGTGCGGAAAGTGGTGATGGAAGCCGGCGGGGCGGCCGGAGCCGCCCCGCCGGGATGAGGGCCGTTTCAGGCCGGTGAATAGTTAGTCGATGTTGCCGATCGTGCCGGCGAGGTCGATGCCCCAGAACTCCTCGTCGTCGGCCGGGTACATGTGGCCTTCGGGGCACTGGGTGGCGTACTGCCAGCTTTCCTGGGCCTCGGCGATGTTGAAGGTTCGGACCTTGAGGTTGTCGCCGTTGGTGCTGGGGGCATAGGTATCGCCCGGATACTCGTCGTAGGCCACGGCCACCAGCGCTTCGAGGTCTGTGAGGCCTGCTGTGGCGATATCCGCCGCATCAGTGGAAAACCGTTCGGCGGTGGCCGCCAGGCGGGGCAGGACCAGGTTGTAGTCGTTGTAGGTCACGTTGTCGGCGTTCTGGATGCCGCCCGGGCAATGGGCCGCGTTGGCCACGATGCCATCTGTGACCAGGCCGTTTTCCGGACCGAAGCCCATCACGATGCGGCCGAACCAGTCGGGCTCGCCCCATCCGTCTTCTTCGGTTTGAACATCCCAATCCGTCGCGTCATGACCGATGCCCACCATGGCCACGGCAAACCGGTTAACCGTCGTGTCGGTGGGAACGGTGATTTCTTCCATTGCATCGCCGACGGTGGCGGGGATTTGATAATCGACATCATTGGGCCCGGTGGCCGCGGTTTCGTCGTAATCGGCCTTGATGGCATCGCGGGCATCGTTGAGACCGTCATAGGCGTTCAGGTTGAGCACTTTGGTGACGCCCAGGCCCCGCAGCTCGGCCAGCTCGTCGTTATCCAGATAATGGATGCGGAAGTGGTTGCGGCTCATGAACTCGGAGGCCAGGGTCTCCGGACCGTTTTCCGGATCTTCGTCGGAGACCGCCGGGATCTGGTAAACCTCTCCTGCGGCTGCGTCATCTAGCTCTTCCACCAGGTTGGTCAGCTTACTGGGGAAGCGGTTGGTCTGCTCGTAGTAGCCAGACATCATGGTGACCATGCGGTTCTGGTTGGTGTCGCATACGGTGTCCACGGCCGAGCCGGAGATGCCGGCCAGGCGGGGGGCCACCATGGCGATGAGAAAGCCCATGATAGTGAGCACGACGAGAATTTCGAGAAGGGTGAAGCCCTGGCTTTTTGCCGCTTTTTTCCTCAGGGGGCGGAACAGTTGTTTTACAAGACGTTTCATTTTAAAAGAATCTCCTGTTGCGAATAAAGTTCGAATTTCGTGTTCGCAACCCACCCCCAGGGTCTGCGCCACATTGCTTCATTACATCAATGTAAAAACCTGCTCGATTCCGGCGGCCCGGCCGTCCCCACGCTATGTTTATCTCAAGGGACC
>CAYPCE010000247.1:0-5576 GCA_964409085.1 uncultured Desulfobacteraceae bacterium
GGAGCAACTTGTTATGTGTTTTTACCAAACCTAATTTCATAGCTTTCGCACTGGATTTCAAAAACCCAATCGTATGTTTGAAAAACGTATGTATCTATACCATTTTCGACAAACCTATAAAAGCTAGACGATTTATGAAACAGGGGTTTATCTAATGCCAGCCATTCATCAAGCTCAATTTTTTGCCAATTGGATAGTGCTGTGAACTTGACTTCGTATGGAATAAATTCTCCAATTACCTTATTAGAAAAAAGATTCCCATTAACCTCGCCAACCAGCCGAAGCTCATTATTGGTGCGATCATACTTTTCTTCATCGAGGTAAATTGCATCTCGACTATGCAACTCCCCCAAGGTTGTTTTTATTGGCTCTACCATAGTTTACACATAACCATTGATTATCAGGCAAATTAGCCATAATAATTCCAGCTTTGACCTATTATCAGGGCGAATTTGCCCTGATAACCTCTTTTTTCACCTATTATCCAGGCAAAACTTGCCCTGATAAGTCCCATTTTCCCGATTGTCAGGGCGATTTTGACCTAATAATTCCTGGCCGGCCTTGGTATCGGGGCGAATTTTATAATGAAGATCACCGGGTCCACGTCCAGCCGGTCCATGAGATCCGACGCATACCGATGGCCCACCTTAGCGGCGCACCCAAATCGAACAGGCGGCGGCCGCGGGGGCAGTATCAAAACCTCCTTTGTCGAACGGCGGCCCATCCGCCGTCCCGTTCAGGAATTGAACACAGAAAACAGCGCCGCGGCCATCTCCTTTTTATCGTAGGGCTTGGGAAGGGCCGCGTCAAATCCGTACTGTATGAAATCGTGCATCACCGGGTCTTCGGAATACCCGCTGGAGACGATGGACCGGATGTCGGGGGCGATCTTCCGGATCTCCGCCATGGCCTCACGCCCCCCCATGCCGTCGCGGATGGTCAGGTCGAGGATCGCGCCGTCGAAGGGGGTTCCGGCCCGGATCGATTCGGCCACGCGGTCCACCGCCGCTTTTCCCTCTTCGGCGTAGACCACAGTGTGCCCCAGCCGACGGAGCATCTGCCCGGAGACCTGGAGCACCATTTTTTCGTCGTCCATGAGCAGCAGCCGTTTGGGCGCCAGGGCGGTTTCAGGGGATGGCCGGGGCGGGGGTGTCTCCTCGGCCCCTTCGGCGGCCGGCAGGTAGACCGACGCCGTGGTGCCATGTCCCACCTCCGATTCGATGCCCAGATAGCCCCCATGCTTCTGGAGAATGAAATAGGCGGTGGAAAGGCCGAATCCCATCCCCTTCTGGGGCCCCCGTTCCTTGGTTGAAAAATAGGGATCGAGAACCTTTTCCAGATCCGCCCCCGGTATGCCGCGGCCCTTATCCGTGATGTTGATTCGGATGTAGCGGCCCGGCTGGAGGGGCAGGAGGGTCCGGTCGCCGTCGGGCCGGACGACGACGTTCTCTCCCGTGATCCGGACGACGCCCCCGTCGGGCATGGCCTCTTTGGCGTTGGTCACGAGATTGTTGATCACCTGGCGGATATGGCGGGGGTCGGCGATCACCGGCCACAGGTCGTCGGGGAACCGGCAATCGCATTTGACGCGTCCCCCGCTGAGGGAGAGGCGGGCGGCGTCCGCCACCACCTGGGGCGCCGGCATGGGCCGGAGGTCGGGGTATTCCGTCGAGGAAAAAGTGATGAACTGATGGGTCAGGTCCCGGGCCTGGAGGGTGGCGGTTTCCGCTTTGCCGATCATGCTTTTGAGGGGGGCCGGCATGGCGGGATCCGATGCGGCCATGTTGATATAGCCCAGGATGACGGTGAGCAGGTTGTTGAAATCATGGGCGATGCCCCCGGCCATGTTCCCGATGGCCTTGAGTTTTTCCATCTTCCGGAGTTCCGTCTCCATCTGCCGGTTCCGTTCGGCCAGCCGGTGCTGGTTGAGCACCCGGTCGAGAACCGCCGGGATCAACGCCAGAAACCCGCCGGCCGGGTCCTTGATGATGTAATCGGCGGCGCCCAGCTTCATGGCCTCCACGGCGATCCGTTCGTCCCCGGCGCCGGTGATCATCACCGCGGGCGGTATGCGATCAATGGCTGCCAGGCGACGCAGTACCTCGATACCGCTGAGTCCCGGCATCTTTTGGTCCACCAGCAGCACATCGTAGGGGGTTTCCCGGGCCATGGTCAGCCCCTCCACCCCGTCGGCCGCCAGCGCCACCCGGAACCCCTGGCGGGTCAACCGTTTTTGCAGCAGCCGGGCCAGTCCGGCGTCGTCTTCCATGCACAGAACGCTATCCGCCGCCATCAGTCCTCCTTGGGCGTGGGCAGCGTGACCACCGAAAGGAACAGCCCCAGCTTCTGGATGGCGTCGGAAAACTGTTCGTAGTCGAGGGGTTTGCTGACAAAGACATTGCAGCCCAGTTCGTAGCACCGGCCGACCTCCCGCTGGTCGTCGGTGCTGGTGAGCACCACCACCGGGACGGCCCGGGTGCGGGGGGTCGACTTCATCCGTTCCAGGACCTGGAGGCCGTGGATTTTGGGGAGGTTGAGGTCCAGCAAAACCAGTAGCGGAGAGGGGTGGGTGCACTCGGCATACGCACCTTCACAGAACAGGTAATCACTGGCCTCGCGGCCGTCCTTTAGCACCAGGGCATTGTTGGTGATGTGGCAGCGGCGAATATTTTTTTCGATCAGCCGGGCGTGGCCGGCGTCGTCTTCGACGATCACGATGGTGACCGGTTCAGGATGGGACATCGGTCTCTCCTTTGGGGATCGTTTCCGGGGGCAGCGGGATTGTGAAACAGAAGGTGGTGCCGGTATCGGGGTCCGGTTCGCACCAGATGCGGCCGCCGTGGCGCCGGATCACCGCCCGGACACAGGCCAGCCCCATGCCCTCGCCGGGGACCGGCCGCTCTTCGATCCGGTGGAACAGGTCGAAGATCCGGTCCGCCTGGTCCTGGGGGACGCCGATGCCGTTGTCCCGGACTTCGAATCGGACTTCATCGAACAGGAGCCGGCCGTCGATTTCGATAGAGCCGGTCCGGTCCGGGTCCAGGTACTGCACGGCGTTGCCGATGAGATTGGCGAAGACCTGCTCCATGTCGAGCCGATCCGCCGGTACATCGGGCAGGTCCCCCACCCGCACCGTTGCGCCGGTTTTCTGGATCTGGAAAGCCAGGGAATCCAACACCCGAGTCACCAGTGCGGCCATATCCAGCCGTTCCGGCGCCATGCGTCGCCGCCCGGCACGGGAAAGTTTCAAAATGGCGTTGATCATCCCCTCCATCCGGGTGACGGAGGATTCGATGAACCCCAGGGCCTCCGGCAGATCTTCATCCAGGGCCAGATCCAGCGCCTCCCGGTCGGGTCCCGACAGGGCATCCCGGCAGCGCGTCAGAACGGGGGCGATGGATTCCAGGGCCAGGCGGATCTCCCCGGAAAACCCCTTGAGGTTGATCAGCGGAGCACGGAGATCATGAGAGATAACATAAGCAAATTGTTGAAGCTCTTCAACCAGGTCCTCCCGATGCCGGTCGATCCGTTTCCGGGCGGTGATGTCCTGGGCGATGCCGGCCAGACGCGTGGGCCGCCCCTCCTCATCCAGGACCGGGACCCCCCGGTCGTAAATCCATCGAACGGCGCCGTCGGGTCGGATGATCCGGAACTCGGTTTTGAACTCCTCCCCTTTCTGCATGAAGGCGTGGAAGGCCCGGTTCAGTTCCTCCCGGTCATCGCGATGGACCGACCGGAGCCACAGGTCCGGGTCGGCGTAAAGCGCTTCCGTCGAATATCCCCAAATCGTTTCGAAGGCCCGACTGGCATACAGCACACGGACGGGGGGGCCCAGATCGGTCAGCCAGAAGACGTCCTCGAGATTTTCCGTGAGCTGGCGGAAGCGGCGTTCGCTCTCCCGGAGGGCCGACTCCGCTTCGGTGCGCTGGCGGATCTCCTTTCGAAGCGCTGCATTGGTTTCCTGCAGTTCCCGTGTCCGTGCCTTCACCCGGTTCTCCATTTCCGCATAGGCCTGTTGAAGCGATCCCCGATCTCATTGGCGGCCAGAAAAACGCCGTCTGCGTCGATGAGAAAGGCGGAGTTGGTCGTGGCCTCCAACAGGGCCTGCCGGATACGGGCGGTCTCCGCCCGGAGGGGATGAGGGTCGTGGGTCATGGTTCAACGGATTCGTGGATAGGGGGATCGTCTCCTGAAAACGCGATTCTCGTTTGAATCTGTCGTGTACGGATGATAATCAGGGATCAGCCCGGCGAGGGGCGCCCCGGGGCCGACGGTCGCGTGCGTTGACCGGTGACGGCGGAGCCGATGATATGCGGATTGGAACCATTATGGATACGAATATCGAAACCATCATCATGGAATACCTGTCATCGTCTGATCGGAAACGGACGGTAACCGATATCGATCGATTATTATCAAAAACAGCAAAAATTGAAAGGAAAAAAATCCGACAGGCGATCCGGTTCCTTTTGATGAAAAACCGGCTCGTTTATACCTATGAGATGGGGTGTTCCTTCCTGACCCCCTCCTTTGGGCGGCCGGTCCGGGTCGGGGGGGGTGTGGTGCTGGCGCCGCCGGGTGTCGCCTGCCGCCTCGCCGAGGAGGAAGTCCTGGTTCGCATCGCGCCGGGCGCCGCCTTCGGCGTCGGAGACCATCCCACGACCCGGCTGGCCCTCCGGCTGACGGCCTGGGCCTTAAAGGGAAAAGTGTTGATTCCCGAAGCTGGCGGCACCCGGGCCCTGGACATCGGGACCGGATCGGGGGTGCTGGCCCTGGCCGCCGCCCGGATGGGGATCGCCGGGGTGACCGGTATCGATACCGACCCCTGCGCCCGGGCCGAGGCGGCCGGGAACATCCGGCTCAACGGGCTGGCCGACCGGATCCGGATCGTGGACGCGGATATCGACCGACTGACCGGACCCTTCGTTCTCATCCTTGCCAACCTGCGGTATCCGACGCTGGACCGGCTGGCCGGACGGATCGGGGCCCTTGCTGCGCCGGACGCCGTCCTGATTTTTTCCGGCCTTCGGGAAGACGAGGCCCGGGATCTGCTGGCAACATACGGTGACGCCGGTTTCCGTACAGTGCGGCAGATATCCGAAAAGGGCTGGGTCGGGCTGGCGCTGAGGCGGGCGATCAAAAGAGCTGGAGCCGTTCCCGGTAGGCCCGGATAACCTCTTCCGGGTCGTCGGTGATGACCAGATTCCCCCGCACCCAGGACGGGGCCCGGCCCATCCGGACCATTTCCAGCAGTTGGCGTTCCGTCCCCTGCCAGAAATCGCCGTTGCCCTCGCTGTCAAAAAGGATCACCGGCACCGGCTCCATGATGGCGAGTTTCATGTTGCATAAGGTGATGCCGAGTTCTTCCAGGGACCCCAGTCCGCCGATGTTGAAGATCGGAAACGAAGCGATCTCGAACCATTTCTGGCGGCTGTGGCGGCAGGAATCCTGGAAGACCTGGCAGAAGTCCACGTCGGTGGTCATGGGCTGGTCCGTGATGTCGAGGTAATTGGCGCCGGACAGGATCCCCCGCTTCCGGGCGAAGGTGTTGGCGTGCTCCATGACCCCGCTCCCGC
>CAYPCE010000248.1:0-5553 GCA_964409085.1 uncultured Desulfobacteraceae bacterium
ATCTCCTCCGGCGTGATGGGAACATGGGGGGTCATCTCCTTGGTGGGCAGGGAGCCTGTGGGGGCGACGGTGATGATGAGTTTTTGCATGGGTGCTTTCGTCCGGTTACCCTTCCTGGACCATATCCGCCAGGTTCAATTCGATATCGTTAATGACCTGAACCGGTTCATCCCACCCCATCGTGACCCATTTCTCGCCGACTCCGGCAGCCATCACCTTCCTGGAATTGGTAAATATCCAGATCACTTTCCGAATGCCGAACGACAGCAGATCGTCAGTTTTTTTGTGGACATAATCCATGGCGGTCGTGAAATTTTCGAGATCGGCCTTGGTATCGATTTCGATGGCGACTTCCGGCGGGATCTGGAGGTATTTATTTTCGAGTGGAACGTCTTTCAGCGCATCTTTCCGATAAATGGCGATATCCAGGGCGCGCCAATCGCCCTTCTTCAGGATAATGCCGATTTCATTGGTGAATACCTGGTAGGCGTCGGGCATTTCGGAGAGGAGGTGCTTGATGATCGCCATAATCAGAAAAACTTGCAGGTAACCACTGCCCATTAGCTCCTCCATGGTTTTGTCGCCGTTCAGATAAGCCTTGTAACCGTGGTAAAAGATTGGCGCGCCTCCAACCAATTCGTAAATCAGGGCGTTCGGAATATGGCGGTTTCCCCATTCTTTTTTGGTGCTTGGATCTTCAAGTGGTTGCATGATCCGATATCCTTATCCGTGTTTGATCCACAGATCTTTTCCCCTGAATGCAATCGCCAGTTTCAAAATGTTTTTGATGCCGGCCGCTTGGAGTTCAGCGGCGTAATGTTTGGCTTCGATTTGTTCCATAGCCGCTTCCAAGGCGCGCTCAGGGGAGGTGTTATCGTCTACCTTTTTGAATTCAATAATGATGCCCGGCCTGTTCAGATCCTTTGGCTTCAGCATCACGTCGTAGCGCCCATAGCCTGACTCCCGGTTGGAACGGATGTCGTATTCCCCCGACATCCAGACGAGCATCCCCAGCACCAGGGCGTGGTAAAATTTTTCCGGCTCGCCGCTTAGATCGTGATAGCTCATGACCTTTTCGACCACCTGCCTGAGGGTGCGCTCGAACAGCGTCGCATCTCCGTTCTTCAGTGCGGACACCATTTCTTCCAGGCGGTTGGACTCGATCTTTTCAGCAAACCAGCGTTCTACCATGAACTCATACATGGTTCGCACTTCTTCGTTGGGCACGGCCAGCTTGTATCGATTTTTCCGGATACGCCCACCCACGGTCTTCAAATATCCATTGAACAGAAGAAAACTCCAGATCAGGTCATCCCGCACCTCCAGGTCCCGCATCACAATGCTTTCGAATATCGGGCGGACAATGGCGTTCCCATCGAGCAATTGCCCGATTTCTTCCCGGATTTCCTTTCCGCCGCGCGTTGCCAGACGGTCGATGATTTGGTGGTCGGCGGTATTCACCCAATAGGGTCTGAATTCGCCATCCTCATCGACATAATTGAGAATTGACCAGGGGTTGTAGAGGACCGCATCACCGAAACGGTATCCGTTATACCAGGAGGCCGCTGCTTCATACCGATGGCGCATTCCATATGTATCCATCAGGTCCGCGACCTCTTCTTCCGTGAACCCGAAAGCATCCGAGAATTTTCCGCTCAAAATTGTGTAAACCCCCAGGTTGTTCAGTCCCGAAAAGACGGATTCTCTCGCCACCCGGAGGATGCCGGACAGAACACCCTTGAACAGGTGCGGGTTGTCCTTGAACCCGCTGCTCAAGAAATTTCTCATGAAGGCGATGGCCTTTTCGAAATATTGGTGCGTATAGGCCGCATGGATAGGGGTGTCGTATTCATCGATCAGGATCACCACGGGCGATTGGTGGTATTTTGAAAGAAAACGGCTCAGGTATCGTAAAGCTTCGGCATAATCCGGCGTTTCCGCTTTCTTCATGAGGATCGACTCGCTGAAGCGCCGTTCCGACCGGGACAAAGCATCGGATGTCGCCACATGTTCATGCTGGGAAAACAAATCCTCCAGAATCATTTTAACGCGATGGAAAAAGGCTTCCCAAGTTGTTTCCTTCATGTCCTTGAAGGTCAGATAGATCACGGGATATTTTCCCTGGTGCATCCAGGCGGCCTTGTCCTGAAAAATCTTCAGGCCGCTGAAGAGCAGGCTGGAATTTTCTTCGGATTTTTCGAAAAAATATCGCAGCATGCTCAGGTTCAGCGTTTTGCCGAAACGCCTGGGGCGCGGGATCAAAAGCACTTCGGCCGAGGCGTCGATGATCTCTTTGATAAACATCGATTTGTCCACGAAATAGTAGCCTCCCGCGCGGACCTTCGAAAAATCGGAAATGCCGATGGGAAGTCTGGGGACGGTCATGGAGCGCCTCCTGATGCGATGACCGTATTTCGATTAACCCTATGCATGAATCGCCTCTTCCGGCGTCTGCCACGGTCGTTCCAGGAACGTCCCCGCCTCATGCCAAGTCAAAATTCCATTGGCGGCCGTCAAGCCCCGCAGAAGGGCTGGATTTTCCTTCAGCGCCTCCATCGGCCCCTTGTCCGCCATTTCCATCAAAAACGGCAAAGCCTCCATGGATAGCGCCTGGGACGCCGTGTGGGCCACGGACGATGGAATGTTGGTCACGGCGTAGTGGATCACGCCGTCCACCTCCCAGACCGGGTCGTCGTGGGTGGTGTAGCGATCCACGGTTTCGATGGCGCCTTTGAGGTTGGCGGTGACGTCCACGATGACGGCGCCTTTTTTCATGCGGGAGAGCAGGCCGCGGTCGATGAGGTGGCGGTCGCTGTTGGGCGGGATGGTCGCGGTGTTGACCACCATGTCGGCCGCCCGGACATAGGGTTCGAGATCCACGCTGTCGATATGGAGAACCTGGATATTCTTCGGCAACAGCGGCGAGATGGCCTGTATGCGCTTCCGGTCGATTTCGAAAAGGTGGACTTGGGCGCCCAGCGAAGCGGCGACCTGGGCCGCGCTGAAACCCGCCTGGCCGGCGCCGAAGACCACCACGCGGGCCGGTTCCAGCCCCGGATAGGCGACTAAACTTCTGCCGGCGCCGCCCTTGTGGTTGCACAAAAACATCATCCCCTGAAGCACGCCGTGCTGCCCGGCAAGAATGCTCATGGGCGTCAGGATGGGCGCGCTGCCGTCCGGCAGCGTGATGTTTTCAAAGGCCACGGCGGTGATCCGCTTGTCGAGGAGCATGTCCACCAGCTTGGGCCGCGTTTCGGAGTGGAGGAAGCAGAAAAGGTTTTGATCGTTTCCGAAGACGGCGAAATCCGATTCGATGGGCTCCTTGACTTTGACGAGGATGTCGGAGGCATCGGAAACCGCTTGGGGGCCGTCGAGGATCCGGGCGCCGGCCGATTCGTATTCGCGATCCGGAAAACCGGCTCCGACGCCGGCGGTTTTCTGCACAAAAACCTCATGACCCCTTCCGGTCAGACGCTTGATGCTTTCCGGGGTAAGGGGGACGCGGTATTCCTGGGGTTTTGTTTCTTTCAGTATGCCGATTCGCAATGGGCCTCCACTATCAAGTAGTCATAAATTTCTTTTAAGTATATGTTATTTTAAATCAATGCTAATGTCAGACATAGTGGCTTCTGCCCATTCCAACGCCTCGACCTCTCGTTTTTTATCTTGAGCCATCCGTTTGTATTCATTTTCGAAAATCCGAAGCGCCGACTCCCCGGCTGGGACGTTGGCTTTTTCCTGGCATTTGTTAAGTTTCATTTGACTGAATTTTCAGCTGTTTTTAGGATTCATTTGCTATCGCCTTCATTCTGGATTTCGACAATTAACCGCAGTTTGTTGCCTCACTCAACCATCATTCTTTAGTATTGCGTATATCTTCGACATTTGAGTGTCAAGGTAAAAGCTCTTATATTGAGAGATTATCCTTTGCGCAGCCCCCAAAAGAAAGCGACGACGGAAAGGCCGATAAATAGCATACCGGCCCCTCCCTCCGGCGCCGAGATGTGAAGATGGCCCCTCGATACCAGCAAAGCGGCGGTCACATACTTCCAACCCAGTCGCCGGACGGCGGATTCAAGACGGTTGACGGCCTTGCGGGTGTCCGGGGCCGGCGGGGGCTGGGACGGCACGCCAATTCCAATCATCCGTCATTTTGCTTCATTGCGGGTTCGGGAATGTCGATGTCCTCATCAGTTTGACCCGCCGATCATCGCCCGCCTGTTCCCCGCGACCCAAGGATTTCCTTTAATACCTTCCGTAACTCCTCTTTTCCAAGGGGCTTGTCGATCCATGAAGTGATGCCGGCCTCTGCCATAGCCTTTTCGGTCAGCGCGTTTCTGTAACCGGTCATCAGCACCACCGGTAAATCCGACCGGATGCAGGTTATTTTTTTCGACAGTTCCAGGCCGTTCATGTGGGGCATGGTCAAATCCGTGAGCAGCAGGTCATACGCATCCGGCGATGATCGGAAGATTTGGAGCGCATCCAGGGGCGATGCCGCCGCCGTCGTCTCGTACCCGAACGATGCCACCATTTTTTTCAACATTTCAACGCATTGGACTTCGTTATCGACAATCAGTATTTTGCCACTTCCGACGGAATCGGATTTTTTGGTGGATCGTGTCTGTTCTTCGGATTTTTTTGATTCAGTTTCAGGCAGATACACATGAAATGCTGCGCCGCGCCCCGGTTCGCTGTCCACCCGGATATAACCGCTATGATTTTTCACAATGCCCCGCACAATGGACAGTCCCAGACCCGTTCCCTGATCCGGCGGCTTTGTCGTAAAATAAGGCTCGAACAGTTTTTCCATGGTGTCCGGGCCGATGCCGCACCCATCGTCTTTGACGGTGAATTTGACATACCTCCCAGGGGCGATGGGGGGATCTGCGGTCTCATCCGCCTTTTTAAAGGTGATGCTTTCCAACGATGCTTCGATGCGTCCTTTCTGATCCGGAAGCGCATGAAGCGCATTGATGCAGAGGTTCATGACGAGCTGATGGATCTGGACGGGATCTGCCAATACCGAACCGCATTTGTCTATGGACGTTTCAATGGTCGCCGAGGCGGGAAGCGTCCGTTTCAGAAGAATCAGCGTTTCCTTTACGATATGCTGGAGAAAAATGGGTTGTTTTTCCGGACCTCGTTCCCGGCCGAAAAGCAGAATCTGTTCCACAAGCTCTTTTGCACGGCCAGCCGCGGCCAGCACCTGCCGGAGCGGCTTAAGGGCGTCGCTGTACGCCGGTAAATCATCGACGATCATTTCGGTATAGCCCATAATCGGCGTCAGCATGTTGTTGAAATCGTGGGCGATGCCGCACGCCAGGGCGCCAATGGCCGCCATTTTTTGGGTTTGCTGGGCTTGCGCTTCGCGGCGCCGCTCTTCGGTGTTGTCCCGGATCAGGTGCGCGTGGGCTATGGGACGCCCTCCGTCGTTCTCTATGGGAAATATGCTGTAATCGCATGAAAAAAAGGTCTCATCCTTTTTTTTCATGCTAAAGTCGCGCAGTTCCAAATTTCCTTTTTCCGCCATGGCGGTTTTCAGGTTTTCAC
>CAYPCE010000249.1:0-5532 GCA_964409085.1 uncultured Desulfobacteraceae bacterium
CATCCTGAACATCATCAGCAAAGCCCGGCAACAGCCGTACAAGGATTTTCTGCTGGAATTGTTCAAAACGGATGAAACCCTGACCTTCCGGTTCGACGATCCCCGGACCGGGTTTCTGTACATGAACGGCGTTCTGGACTGGGACCAGGAGGGGGACCGGTACGGCGTCCGGTTTTCGTGCCCCTTTGTCCAAAAGCGTCTGTTCAATCATTTCGCCCATGAACTCTTCGACTACATGGGCGTCCTGTTTGATCCCTTTGACGATCTGAAGGACGTGATCACGCCGGAAACATTGAATATCCGCAATCTAATTCGGTTGTACGAAGCGTATTTCCAAAAAAATCGGCACTGGCTGCTCAGCGACGCGCCCCGGCGCAAGGATTTGCGCGTGTTCGAGGCCGTCTATCATTTCAGCCTCTACGAATATCTCAACAAATTTCTTTCGCGGAAAGGCGGGCGGGTCTGGCCGGAATTTCCCGCGGGAAACGGGAAAATCGACTTGATTCTGCGCTACGCCGGGCGGCGGTATGCCCTGGAAGTGAAAAGCTTTACCGACGAGGGGGATTTCCGGGCCTCGCTGCGCCAGGCGGCCCGGTATGGGAAGTCATTGGACCTTGAGGAAATTCATCTGGTGGTGTTTGTCGAAGCGATTCCGGACGACTACCGGGAACGGTACGAGACCCATTACACCGATGTTGAAACCGGCGTCGCGGTGAGGCCGGCGTTTGTGGCCACCGGGGGCGCTTAAACCCGTCTGCACGGCGGAAACTGCGGACAGCGGGTGCGGTCTTACCCGTCCCCCTCCGCCTCATCAATCCGCCGCACCCCCTCCATCAAGATCTTCATAAAATCCCCCAGGGAACTGGCGTTCATCTCTTCGGGGGGGAGGCCCGGTTTGAATTTGAACCGGCCTTGCCGGGCGCCCAGGATCGCGTAGAATGCCTCCACGCCGCTTTTCCCGTCGTATTCGGCCCGGATCAGTTCACCCTCCAGGAAGGCGGCCATCGCCTCTCCCTGGGGGAGATCGAGCCGGATTGTCCCGGTTTTCTGGTTCAGGTTGAACATCTGGAACAGGCCGGCGGGGGCCATCTCCGAGAGTTTGCCCATGATCTCGTTGGAGAGTTCGTCGAACATGGCCGTGTTGGTCTGGGCCAGGCGCCGGGCCAGGAGGCAGGCGAGGTACATCTGGAGGGAGGGGACGGAATCCAGCACCCGGCGGAAATCCTCGCCGTTCAAGTAGAGCATCTTGGACGGTTCCACCGCATGGACCGTTGCGCCCACCGATTCGCCGGAGATCAGGCTCATCTCTCCGAAGATCTCGCCCTTGCCGAGGTAGGCGATGACCACGTCGCCTTTGCCCATCACCGCCACTTTTCCGGAGACCATGATGTAGAGGTTCCGGCCCGGTTCCCCCTTGCGGAGGATCGTTTCGCCGGTATCGAATTTTTTCACCCGGATGAAAGAAAGAAGCTCCCGGAGTTGCTCTTCCTCCAGGGCGTTGAAAAAGGAGAACTGCCCCAACAGCCCCATGACCGCCTCGATTTCCTGGGAACTCCGCAAGGTTTCAGGCGGTTTGGCGGTCCCGGGCAGGCGGTATTCCAGCTTGATAAAGCCGGTGCAGCCGCCGCAGTCAAACCGGTACCGGGGGTCTTTTTCAGCGTTTTCATATTTTTTCAACACCCCCTGGATGTCGACCGCCAGGATGATGCAGATGGCCCGGCCCAGCGGGTGGGCGGTCAGGGCGGTGCCGCTCAGACGGAGTTCATCCCCCACCCGGTAGAGGGGGCACTCGTGGGCCCCGATGACCTCTACGATGGCCCTTCGTTCATGGATGCCGGGATCTTCGCTTGTGAGTGCGTCGTCAGTCATGCGGAGCCTCCAGTCTCAAAATACCCGCAGAAGACGGGATTTTCAAGGGAAAAGAAAAACGCCCCTTCGTTGCGGAAGAAGAGGCGTCGGGAAGACGGGGGGTGCGGGGGTTCCGAAGAGGCTATGGACGGTACTTTTTGAGAATCAGGGCCGCGTTGGTGCCGCCGAACCCGAAGGAGTTGGTCATGGCGGTGGTCACTTCGGCCGGCCGGGCGGTATTGGGGACGTAATCCAGGTCACAGTCCGGATCGGGTGTATCCAGGTTGATGGTCGGCGGGATGACGGACCGGTCGATGGTCAGGGCGGTAAACGCCGTCTCGATGCCGCCGGCGCCCCCAAGGAGATGGCCCGTCATCGACTTGGTCGAACTGACGGGGATCGTCTTCGAGGCCTCTCCGAAGACCTCTTTGATGGCCTGGGTTTCATACAAATCATTCATTTGGGTCGAAGTGCCGTGGGCATTGATGTAGTCGATCACCGCCGGCGCCATGGCGGCGTCCGCCAGCGCGGCGCGCATACACCGCGACATCCCTTCGCCGTCCGGGGCCGGCGCCGTCATGTGGTAACCGTCGCCGCTCATGCCGTACCCGACGATCTCGGCGTAGATGCGGGCGCCCCGCTCCAGTGCTGCTTCCAGGGGCTCGATGATCATCATGCCGCTGCCCTCCCCCACCACGAACCCGTCCCGGTCCCGGTCAAAGGGGCGGGATGCCCGCCGGGGGTCGTCGTTCCGGGTGGAAAGGGCCTTCATGGCGTTGAATCCGGCGATACAGGTGGGGGTGATGACGGATTCCACCCCGCCGGTGATCATGGCGTCGGCCATGCCCGACTGGACGATCTTGTAGGCCTCCCCCACGCCGTGGGTGCCCGCGGCGCAGGCCGTGGCCACCGAGGCATTGGGGCCCTTGGCCCGGAAATGGATGGAGATCATCCCCGGGGCCATGTTGCCGATCATCATGGGGATGAAAAAGGGGCTCACCCGTTTGGGACCTTTGTTCTGAAGGACCCGGTGGTTCTCCTCCAGAATGTCCAGGCCGCCCAGCCCGCAACCGGTAAAGACGCCGACGCGGCCTTCGTTGGATTCGTCGATGACCAGCCCCGAATCCTCCATGGCCATCCGGGTGGCGGCAATGGCGTAGGCGATGAACAACTGGATCCGCTTGGCCTCTTTTTTGGGGAGGAATTCCTCGGCCTTGAAGTCTTTCACCTCGCCGGCGATTTTCGTCTGAAAGGCCGACGTATCAAAGCGGGTGATTTCACCGATCCCCGAGCGGCCCTCGCACAGGGCGCTCCAACTGGCTTCGGTTCCGACGGCCAGCGGGGTGACCAGTCCAATTCCGGTAATGACGACTCGCCTCTCCAACACCTCCTCCTTATCCATGGACGGTTGGGGTTCTGTTCAGGGGCGGCGGCGGGGCCGCCTCCCGGGGATTGCCTGTCGCATGCCGCGACGCGGCGGGGTCAGGGAAGGAAGCGGGGGCGTCAGGAGTTTTGCTGAACGTAATCAAAGGCGTCTTTGACCGTGGTGATCTTTTCCGCATCCTCGTCCGAGATGTCGATGTCGAATTCCTCTTCCATGGACATGATCAGTTCCACGAGATCCAGGGAATCGGCCCCCAAATCGTCCACAAAAGAGGCTTCCGGCACCACCTCTTCCATCTCAACGCTCAGTTTCTCCGCAATGATCTTCTTCACCTTATCTTCGATGGACATTGAATCCTTTCTCCTTTCACATGTACATGCCGCCGTTGACATGGATCACCTGACCCGTAATGTAGGCGGCTTCTTCGGATGCCAGAAACGCTACCGCAGCGGCGACATCCTCGGGGGTTCCAGCCCGACCCAGGGGGATCTGGGTCAGCATGGCGTCTTTGGCGTTTTGGGACAGCGAGGCCGTCATCTCCGTTTCCACATAACCGGGCGCCACGGCGTTGACCGTAATGCTGCGCGAGGCCAGTTCCCTGGCCATGGCTTTGGTGAGCCCGATGAGGCCGGCCTTGGCCGCCACGTAGTTGGCCTGACCGGGGTTGCCCGAGGCGCCCACCACCGAGGAGATGTTGATGATCCGGCCCCGGCGCCTTTTCAGCATGATTTTGGACGCGATCTTGGCGGCGATGAAAGCCCCTTTGAGATTGGTGTCCAGCACTGCATCCCAGTCGGCGGACTTCATCCGCACCAGGAGGCCGTCCCGGGCGATGCCGGCGTTGTTGACCAGCACGTCGATGCCGCCGGTCTCTTGCACGATCTCGTCACAGAAGGCTTTGATGTCCGCCTCGGCGGTCACGTCCACCCGACGGCCGACGGCCGCGCCGCCGGCTTCCTTTGCCAGGGTCTCGGTTCCGATGGCGGACGTGTCGTCCGAGCCGTAGTTGAAATAAACCCGGGTTTTGGGACCGGCGAATCGGAGGCAGATGGCCCGGCCGATCCCCTTGGAGCCGCCGGTCACCACGATGGTTCGCATTTCCGGCATGGCTATTCTCCGCTGTCGGCGCCGGGTCTGCCGAACAGGATGTTTGCCACCCGGTCCATGTCCGCGACCATGCCGTCGTAGCCGGTCAGCAGGGCCGGATGATCGACGCTTTCCAGGATCTCCTGGATCGTACCGGCCTCGAAAGCCGCCGATCCCATGAGGATTTTGAGCAGGCCGTCGGCCACGGTACGGGCGGTTTCACCGGCAAAAAGGCGTGACATGCACCGGTGCTTTTCCGCATCGGCGGCGCCCGCCTTGACGCTTCTCGCGGCCCGGCGGACGGTGCTGTCGGCGGTCTCCACACAGGCCATCATCTCCGCCAGCGTGAACATGAGGGATTGCTGCCGGGTGAGCCGGTTCTCATGGACAAGATCCACCGCTTTGTTGAGGGCCCGGGCGGCGGTGGCCGTCAAACCGGCCCCGGCGTCGGGGATTTCGGCGGCGACCGCATCCATGGTTTCGGCAATGGTCCCGTAAAAAGCGCCTTTGGATTTCCGGGTTTTCTTCCAGCGGAAGGTCGAGATGATGCTCTGCTGGATCTCGCTGGTCCCCTCGTAGATGCAGGTGATCTTGACGTCCCGCTTGATTTTTTCCACGCCGAATTCGCAGATGTACCCGTAACCGCCCAGGGCCTGCATGGCGTCGTCCGCGGCCCGGTTGGCCCATTCGGTGGCCAGGAGCTTGGCGATGGCGCCCTCCACCTCCAGGTCCTTTTCCCCGGCGTCGAGGCGTACGGCGATATCGTCGATGTAGGCAGAGACCGCTGCGAGCCGCACCGCGTGGGGCACGATCAGCTTGTGGGTGTATCCCTGCTTTTCGCAGAGGGGATCGCCGAACTGGACCCGTTCCTTGGCGTAGGGGATGGCGATCTCCAGGGCCGCTTCGCCGGCCCCCAGGGCCATGGACGCCACCATGAGCCGGGTGTAGCCGAAGACCGCATTGGCCTGCTTCAGCCCCTTTCCCGGTTCGCCGCCGATGAGGTTTTCCACCGGCACGTGAACGTCCGACAGGGTGAGGGGGGATGTGTTGGAGGCCCGGATGCCGTGTTTCTCCTCGCCCTTGCCGGGAGAAAATCCCGGGGTCCCCTTTTCCACCACGAAAAAGGACGGCCCCTCCGGCGTCTTGGCCAGGACCGTGACGAAATCGGCGGCCAGGCCGTTGGAGATGAACTGCTTGGTGCCGTTGATCCGGTA
>CAYPCE010000250.1:0-2781 GCA_964409085.1 uncultured Desulfobacteraceae bacterium
AAATCCGTTCCATGCGGCCTCGAACTCCGGCTTTTCCCGGTCCTTGGGGCTGTCCATCAGACACCAGGCCGTTCGCAACCCGCTGGTTTTCCCCTTTTGAAGGTCATCCTTTTCGATGGCGACGAACCATTTCAAAAAGCCGTCCTGATCCTGGGTTTCATAAAGTCCATGGAAACAGGGCGGCTGGACGTCCCCCACCCGTTCCGCGATCTCCTCGGGGACCGTTTCGTTGAGCTTCTCCCGCCAGGCGGCCTGTTCCACTTCCCCTGAAAACCGTTTGTGATCCAGGTGGAGCAACCCGTGAACAAAGGCGTGGAACCGCCACCGCCGCACATCCGGGTCGGCCAGAAACCCGGTCAGCCATTGAAAACTGTCGCCGGTGTTGTGCTTGGGGATCTTCTCGATCTTATAGGAATCCAACAACTTCGCATAATTGGCGGCCTGCCCGTCGGCATGGAAGGCCAGATAGTTGTGGAAGTACCCGCCCTGGGGTTTGTACTGGTTCTGCAAATCCTTCCAGGTCAGGGACCAGACGTGGAATCGGCCGCTCTGGGCGATGGCGCGGCGCTGGGCCATGTCGTGGCCGATGTGGTCTTTGTGGAAGAAAAACCCGTCGGTGAACACCGCCAGCGGTTTGCAGGTTTCCTGGACCCGGGCGGGCCGGAACAGAAAGTCGGCCTTGGACGGCATGGCAACGCCGTCGGCGGGTCCCAGTTTGGCCTGAAGTTCGATGTAATAGGTCCGGTCGGCGATCTTGTAGAAATAGCCGGGTTTGCCGTTGACCACCTCCTGGGTCAGTTTGGCGGGGGCGTCGTTGATCCGGACCCGCCGCAGGGCCTCGATGAACCGCGCTTCCAGTTCGCTGTCGAAAAGGGGGTTGACATTCACGTCCTTCAGCGAATTCGTCCGCACCATCTTGTCTTTGTAGCGGAGGATGTCGGACAGCATCTCCTTGGCCGCCTCCCGTGACGTGCCGGCCATGTTGTAGGAGTGGCGGTAGGCAAAGAGGCATTTGTAGCACCCGTCTTTGCCGGGGTCGCTGTTGCAGGGGCAGGTCTTCAGCACGTCCAGGGCCGATTCGAACACCTGGAGGAGCGGCTGTTCCGAGCGCATCAACTGTTTCAGATAGCCGGTGCCGCCGGGCACGGTGTCGTAGAGGACCAGTTGCTTTTTCCGATAGGTTGAATTGGGCACGGGCTCTTCATGAACCGTGGTTTGAAGGTGGTCGATGTTGCCCCGGAAAAACCGTTTCAGGCCCAGATGGAGGGCCGCCACAAAGCTGTGAAGCTTCCGGTCGGCCCCTTCGAAGGTCGTCACCGGCAGGAGCATCTGGATCGCTTCGGAGGAAAATTCCCGGTAAAGATAGACGCATTCCGTCAGGTTTTCGTCGGATTCCTTTTTCCGGGACCGGCACCAGAGGGTGTGCCGGATCTCTTTCCGGTTTTCCTGCACCTTGCCGCAGTGCTTGCAGATGATGAACCCCTTCCGGGCCGATTCCACTCCGGCGATGGCGAGGTTCTCGCCGATGTCGGTCTTTTCGCCGAAATTGATCTCCCGCAGGTTGACCTTTTTCAAAAACTCCAGGCCGAAGGGCAGATCGTCGCTGTCGATCCGGAACGCGTCGGCGATATCGGCGGGGCTGTACCATATCATCATCTGCTTGTTGTAAAAGGACGGCTCCCGGTCGTCGCTGTCGTCGCTGATGCGGCTTTCCCGGTCGGGCGTGGTGGCGAAGACCTGCCGCATCCGGATCATCTGGCGTTTCTGGCCGGCGTCGGACCACAGGGGGCTGCCGCACTGGGGACAAGCGCCGGCATCGGGCATCTGGACCACCTGGCCGTGACAGTCGCAGTTGTTGCAGAACCGCCAGGTCTCCACATCGGAAACCGACAGGTCCACCTGGTCCACCCGCACCTTCCGGCCCCCGGCGTAAAACCGGTTTTCCGGGGCCAGTTCGCTGATGGCGCTCCGGGCGGGCCGCTCGTAATCGAAGGTGAAGGTGTCGTAGCGGCTTTCTCCTTCCTTGGGGACTTTCTTGCGGCGGTAGATGATGGAGCGCAGCAGGACCCCGGCCTCGGGAAAGGCGTAATTGGGGATCAATCCTTCGTCGGCGAAAAACGCCAGGGTCTGCCGGTCGTTGATCCGGGTGATCAGGGCCTGGAGGGCGCTTTTTTCCCGGATCAGATCTTCGAGTTCCTCGGCGTGGTGGGCGTCCTTTGCCGGGCTTTCCTTTTTCTTCCGGATGCGCCCGTTGAGGGCGTTCACCTTTTTTTTCAGGGATTCCCGTTCTTTGTAATGGGCGTGGAGGCCATCGACGATGCGGTAGGACAGACTCCCCTGGGCGGCCGGGTCCCCTTCCACGAACCGCCGGAGATGATCGATGGAATCGGTGGTGAGGGATGTTTGGAAGACCCGGATAAAGCGCCCGAAAAGATCGGTCCGACGGGTCTCCACGTATTGGAGGAAATTATGGGGGAATTTGTCCGGGTTGACGGGCGCCAGATTGCCGAGCACGTTCCGGAGCTGGTGGGGCATGGCCCCCTGGCCGATGCCGCTCTCCACCCATCGGTCGAGGCAAAAGGCGGTGAACTGGCGCTCCAGAACCGCCGATGCGTTCAGAAACACCCCCGGCGGGTCCAGCTCGCCGGCGATCATCTCTTCGGGTTCGGCGAAGAAATAGAGATCGTGGGGCCGGCCGTTGGCCACCGTCAGGTTCAGGGCGTTGCCGTCCCGTCGTCCGGCCCGTCCGATGCGCTGGAGGTAATTGGCCTGGGCCGGGGG
>CAYPCE010000250.1:2881-5443 GCA_964409085.1 uncultured Desulfobacteraceae bacterium
TCCCCCACCAGGATAAAGACCGGGGCGAAACATTTGTCCGCCCATCCTTCATACCAGGTGGCCCGCTTCGATCCGGCGCTCAACAGGGGATCGAACCGGTTGACCCGTTTTGTGGAGAGGAACGCGGGGGCTCGGGTGTTGAACCCGAAACCGGGCATCCAGGGGATTTGATTGATGCGATAGGTGTTGCCCCATTCCTGGATGTAGGGCTCCAGAACGGGATGGTGGAGGCCGCCCTGTTGCTTGAGGTGGACGAGAATCCCCATGATGAAGGTCTTGAGGGTGTGTTCGTCCAGGGACCGGAGGCCGCCGATCTCGTTTCGGAGGGGTTCCAGGGCTTCCGAGGTTATCCGGTCCAGCAGGTCCGGGTCGGGATGGGCCACGGAGGAGCCGGTCTTTTCGAGGGTCCGGCCGATCCGGCAGCGGAACCCGTATTCGGCGTGGATTTCCCATTCGACGCGGCGCTGGACGTCCCGCAACAAATCGGCGTTGGCCGGGAGCTGGCCGGTCCGCTTCAGGGATTCGTAATCGGCCAGCCACATCATGTTGGGGGCGATGAACGCGGCGATGAAGGCGCGGTCGTCCATCCGGTCCGACCAGTGGCGGACAAAGCCGGCCGGGATCTCCTTGAGGGGGCGTCCGTCGCCGTCCGCCTGAACGTATTGCTGGATGGCGCTGCGGAGGTTGAACCGGTAGGTGCGGCCGGTGAAAAACCCCGCCCGGTGGGCCGCGTCCTGCACGGAATCGGAAAAGGTGAGCAGCTTTTTGTCGTCGTTGAAGGTGGAGGCGTACAACTGGGCGATCATCACGCTGGTGAGGCTGGCGGCCCGGGAACCGAGAATGGTCAGCCCGTTGTGGGCGTTGCAGTAGGGGCAGTTGCGGGTTCCCACCTGCCGGCCGTCGCGCCGCTGGACGCGGGTGTTGGGGATAAAGACCCGGATGAGGGGGGATTCGCCGCAGTGGGGGCATTCACGGGTGGAAAGCTGGGTTGTGAGATGGACGCAGTCGCCGCACAACCCGTAGAATTGTCCGTCGGCCTGGATCTCCCGCAGGTCGGCGTCCTCGGGGAAGATGAAGACCGTCTTGGGGTCGTTGCGGAAAAACGCCACGTAGAAGGTCTGGAGGTCGGTGATCACGGCGTCGTCGTGCTGGCGTTTGACCCCGGCCCATCCCATGCTGCCGCACTCCCGGCAATGGACCAGGGGCAGGTGCCGCTTCAACTGCCGGTCATTCAAATCGTCCGCGAACCGGAGTTCGGGTGTGGGGGCGATTTTTCCGGTCATCCGGCGCAGCTCCCGGAGCCAGAGATGGTGCCGGACCTGGAGAAACGGCTTTCGATGGCCGTTGGCGTCTTCCATGGCCGACGACACCAGGGCCAGGATGCTGGTCAGGATGTGGATTTTGTAATCGTCGGGGGCGGATCGGAATTCGGGGGTGACCCGTTCCAGGTCCGTCAGGATGTCGGCGTAGCGGCGGACCCGGCCGGCGAGAACTTTGAGCAGGTTCTGGAAAAAGAGATGGCCCTTGAGTTTGTCGCACAGGTCGGCGCGCCAGGGGCCGTCGGGGATGTCCGAGATTGGAACGGGGTCGTTGAACCAGAGGGCGTGCTGGGCCGAGATGTAGTCGGCGAAGGTGGCGTATTCTTCGGGGTTCAATTCGTCCGCCTTTTTCAGGGGGACGATCTCCACCTGGGAGATGAGGCTTTTTTCGAGGAACGCGCCGGCCGAGACGCGGTATTCCGATACCACGGCGTCGGGGTCCAGGGGCTCGCCGAAGATTTCGGATGCATAGTCCAGGAGGCGGCGGTGTCCGGTTTTGTCCCCCAGGGTCGCCGAGGTGCCGATGCAGCAGAGATGGCCCTCCGGGGTTTTCAGCCGGGCCTTGAGCCGCCGCAGGAGGCAGGCCAGGTCGGTGCCCTGGGCGCCGTCGAAGGTGTGGAGTTCATCCACCACCAGGTACCGGAGGGTTTCGGGGTCGTTTTGCGCCCACAGGGGGAAATCCCTGGGGCGGATCAGGAGGTAGTCGAGCATCTTGTAGTTGGTGAGCAGGATGTCGGGCGGGCTGTGGCGCAGGGTGTCCTTGTGGCTGATGATGGCCGTTTCGGTCATGCCGTAAAGGGGATTTTTTTCGCTCTGGCCCACGAACAAACCGGCGGTGACGGTCTCTTTCAGGTTGGGGTTTTGGTGGATGGTTTTGGCGATGCGGGCGGCCTGATCCGACGCCAGGGCGTTCATGGGGTAGATGAGGATGGCCTTGACGCCGGGGTCGCCCCGGTGGCGATGGCAATGGTCCAGGATGGGGTAGAGAAAGCATTCGGTTTTGCCCGATCCGGTGCCGGTGGCGATGAGGGTGGATCGGGGGTTGGGGCCGGAAAGGCGGTCGAAGGCGCGTTCCTGGTGGCGGTAAGGGATGTGTGGGAGGGCGAGGTTTGGGAAGTGGGGGGTGGGGGTGTCGCTTATTTGGAACGGGAGCTGGAGGTCGAGGAAGGGGCCTTTGAAGACGGCTTCGGGTTCGGATAGCAGGCGGTCGAGCATGCCGTGGAAGAAGGGGGTGGAGATGGGG
>CAYPCE010000251.1:0-3659 GCA_964409085.1 uncultured Desulfobacteraceae bacterium
TGGCGGCCCGCTTGTTGAAGGTGATCCAGATGCCGATGGGCACGCCGGTGCCGAGGGCGATCACCACGGCGATGGCCACGATGTAAACGTGCTGCCAGGCCAAGGTCAGGGTGTGTTGCCAGTTGTCGATGAAAAATTGATAGACTTCCATAACGAAAATCCTCAGCCGATGGTGGACGCCCGCCCCGTTTTCGGGGAAGGCGCGGTTGGGCGCCGGTGCGAACGCGATTTCTGTCGGGATGATCGGGAGGGAGGGATTGCCCGGCGGGCGCGGGTGCGCCGCGCAATCCCTCAAAAAAGATGTTTAAAGCGCATGGAGATGAATAGACGGGGCGTCATGGGTCCATGGGTAAGAAAATATCGGCCAAAAGTCAACCTTTTGTTTTACGCATGGACAGGGCGTTGCCCCGGCGGTTACAGCATCCCCTTGGCCATCTTGGCGGCGGATCCGGCGTCGGCGGCGTATCCGTCGGCCCCGATTTCGTCGGCGAATTTCTGGGTCACCGGCGCGCCGCCCACCATGATCTTCACGCTGTCCCGGAGTCCGGCCTCGGAAATGGCGTCCACCGTCCCTTTCATCATGGGCATGGTGGTGGTGAGCAGGGCGGACAGGGCCACGATCTTTGGTTTTTTCTCTTTAATGGCATCGATGAATTTGGCCGGCTCGGCGTCCACGCCCAGGTCGGTCACCTCCAGGCCGGCGCTCTCCATCATCATGGAGACCAGGTTCTTGCCGATGTCGTGGAGGTCGCCCTTGACCGTACCGATGATTACCTTTCCCTTGGCGGAGGATTCGTCCTCCACCAGCTGGGGCTGAAGGATCTCCACGCCGGCGGCCATGGTCTGGGCCGCCATGAGGACTTCCGGAATGAACATGTCCCCGTTTTCCATCTTCTCGCCGATGATGTCCATGCCGGCGATAAGCCCGTTGTCGAGGATCGCCTGGGCGTCTTCGCCCGCATCCAGCCGCTGCTGAATCTGCGATAACACCGCGTCCCGGTCCAAACTCAGCAATGCATCGATGATCGGTTGGTAATCCGCCATGGTCGTGTCTCCTGTCTACGTAAAATGTGGTTGATTGATTGAGAGCGGTTGCCGCAACCCCTCCCCCCGGCCCCTCCCCTGGAAGGAGAGGGGGAGAAAAGAAAAGATAAGGGGTCCGATGCCATACTTTCCAATATGGGTCAAGCGTTCACTCAGAAACCTCCCCCCTTCCCTCGGGAAGGGGGGCCGGGGGGGGGTAGGTGTGTCACAGCAAAATCTCAAATTTTTCCCGGATGGCCGCATCCACATCCGCCGGGATATGGGGAGTCTCGCCGGCGCCGAGGATCTTGGCAGCCAGTTTTTTGGCCCGGTTCCGTGCGTCCAGGGCCCCGTCGGCCTCCCATTTCTGGCGGAGCCGGCGGTCGGTGACGCCGTTGCCGGTGAAGTATTCCGACCGCATGTGCTTCAGGGTGTGGGGGGCGGTCATGAAATTGCCGCCGGGGCCGACTTCGTGGATGACCTCAAGGGCCAGGTGTTCCGGATCCACGTCGATCCCCTTGAGCACCTTGCAGGCCATGCCGATGATTTCGTCGTCGATGACGTACTGTTCCGGCGCCACGGTGAGCATCGACTCCAGCATACCGGCCGAGTGGTGCATGTAATTGGAGCCGCCCATGGCCCCCAGCAGCACGGTCATGGCCTTTTCCCAGCCCGCCTGGGCGTCCGGGACCTTGGCGTCGGAGAGGCCCGCCGAGTTGTAGTTGGGGACCTTGATGTGCTGGGCGAGTTGGTGGATGGCCGCGTTCATCATGCCGCACTCCACGCCGCCGCCCGCATATCCCATGGTGGCCAGGTTGGCCATGCCCGGAATGCCGCCGTAGAGCAGGGGCGCGCCGGGATGGGTCAACTGGCAGACGGTGATGCAGGCCAGCTGCTCGGCGTGGATCTGGGCCAGGGTGGCCGCCATGGTGATGGGGGCCGTGGAGCCGGCCATGGGCGCGCAGGAAAGGGCCACGGGGATGCCGTTTCGGTTGCACTCCTGCATGATCCGGACCGACTGGGTGCAGAGCTTCAGGGGCGAGATGGCGGACGACGTGATGACCGAGATGAAGGGCTTTTCCGCCAGTTTCTCCCGGCCGCCGGCCACAAGGGATGCCAGTTCGATGACCTTGTGGAGCCCCTCCTCGTTGTTGACGCCGGACATGATGTGCTTGGTCGTGCCTTTGAGGCAGGCGTAGTACATGTTGACGTCGTAGGCTTCTTCCGGGATGTCGGTGGGGATGCAGGGCCGGAGGAAAAAATGGATGTTGTTGAGCTTGTCCACCAGCCGGCCCAGGCTGTACAGGTCCTTTAGCGTGGTGGACCGGGCCTCGCCCGTCTCCATGTCGAGGATCTTGATGGCCGCGCCCCCGGTGCCCAGGTGGACCTTATCCTCGGTGAGGTCCAGGTCGTTTTTCCCGTCCCGGCTGTGGAGGACCACCCGCTCCGGGGCCTCTGCGGCCAGGTCGGTCACCAGATCCCGGGGAAACCGGATCCGGGCCTTTTCCCGGTCCACCGTGCAGCCGGCTTTTTCCAGCATGGTCACGGTCTCTTCCAGGCCCGATTCATAGGTGAACCCGGTCTTTTCGAGGATGGTCAGCGCCGCGTCGTGAAGGGTGTCGATGTCCTTGGGGGACAGCGGTTTGTAGATGCCCCCGGTGAGGCCTTTGAGGTTCATGGGGTGTCTCCTTTTTGGATGTGGAACGTTATAGGGAACCGGCGCCGCGGGGTGGGGGCCCGTTCACCTCCTTGCCGTTTGCAAGGACACGATTCATTCGTTACCAGTATACCGGATTGTCTAACGCCTTCACACATGAACAGCGGCCCGGTATGGCCATTATCGGGTCTGATGTGAGGGATTGCCCAAGCCATCCCCCCGGCTGCGAAAGCGCAAGCGGCGCTTTGATCATATCCTGTGAAAGGGGGTGAAACCCCACTTTGGCATAGAAGCCTGGGTCTCCATAAGTGGTCACGACCCTTACGCCTCGATGCTTCAGTTCTTTCAGACCGTGAGCGATCAATGTCCGTCCGATGCCCATGCCCTGATGATCACTGTGCACGGCGACAGGGGATAAGATGAAGACATCGATATCCGTTTCGAAGGTCAACCGGCTGAAGAATATCGCGCCGACTATTTTTTCCCGCTGAACAGCGACAAATCCGAAGAGGTCCCGTCGATCGGTGCCGGTCATCAGATCCCGGGCCAGGTTGCCGATCAGCCCCCCTTCCGATTCCCCTTCCGATTGGGTGAACACCGAAACAAAAAGGCTTTCTATGGCGGATGAATCACTCTGTCTGTAGGATCTGAATTCCATCATGGCTCCCCTGGGGCGCTATGGGAGATCCGAATCCACCACAGCATCCAACAGCCGGGTAAACGCCGCTTCCCCCGCCGGGGCGATCCGCCACTCCGCGCCGGCGTGGAGAATTCCCTCGGTCATGTCGCGGCCGTAGCCCCGGGAGCAGGCGATGAGGACTACGTCCCGGTCTTGCCGCCGTCCCAGGTCCATGATCAGGCAGGGCACGTGGGAGGCCGGTCCCTGGATGAGGCGGGACGTCCGTTTGGTCGGGTCCTTGAGGTCTAGGGAAGAGATTTTCTCCATTACATCATAGACGTGGGGGCCGGTCAGCGCGAG
>CAYPCE010000251.1:3759-5432 GCA_964409085.1 uncultured Desulfobacteraceae bacterium
AGGACCACGGTCCAGCCGTCCCGGACGTCGGTTTTGACCGGCCGGGCGGAAAACTGCACCGGGGATCGTCTTTGAAGGGTGTTCATCTTCGCTTTCCTCCTTTACATCCGCATCCGTTTGCCGTCGGGATCATAAAACGGCATGGGGATGATTTCGCCATGGATGAGGTTGCCCTCGCAGCCGTCCTCGAAGATCGAAAGCCGGGTCCCCTCCGGGGTCAGCTCGTCTTCCACCAGGGCCATGCCCACGGGCATGTCGAGGGTGTGGCTGTACCGGGCCGTGCAGACGTAGCCGCGGATCCGCTCGTCCACGATGGGCGAGCCGTCTTTGGGGGCCCGGTCGGCGGGGTCGGTCATCCTGAAGCCCACGAGCTTGAGCCGCCCCTTCTGGTCCTCTGCCTGGCGCAGGGCCACGGCGCCCACGGTTTTGGCCTCGTGCTTGTTCCGGTCCCACAGAAAGCCCAGTCCCAAATCCAGCAGGTTGGTCCGCTGTTCCGACTCGGAGCCGATGATGACGTGGCCCTTTTCCATTCGCAGGGTGTTCTGGGCCTCCAGGCCGAAGTTTTGGATGCCGAATTCGGCGCCCGCCTCGGCCAGCACGTCCCAGAGGGCCTGCATCCAGGAGGAGGGGACGTGGAATTCGTAGGAGAGTTCCCCCACGAACCCCAGCCGCATGGCCCGGACGGGAATGGTCTCCTTTACGGTGAATTCCCGGTACCCCATGAAGGGGAATGCGTCGTTGGAAACGTCGGCGTCGGCCACCTTCTCCAGCACCTTCCGGGCGTTGGGACCGGCCAGGTTGATGACGCCATAGGCGTCGGTGAGGTTGACCAGGTGGTAGTCCCAGTTTTCGTATTTGGTGTGAAAGCGGAACCACTCCACGGTTTGCCCGGCCCGGCCGGTGGAGGCGGTGAAATAGAAGTCGTTTTCCCCCTGCTGAACGATGACGCCGTCGTCCAGGAGGCAGCCGTCGTCGTTGCACATGGCGGCGTATTTCATCCGCCTGGACGGAATTTTCGTCATGTCGCCGGCGTAGACCCGCTGGAGGGCCTTGACAGCGTCGGGGCCGAAGATCCGGAATTTGCCCAGGGTGGAGGCGTCGAGCATGCCGACATTGGTCCGGACGTTCTCGATCTCGGATTTGGCACCCTTGTCTTTGGAGAAGACCCGGGCCCGGTTCCAGACGGCGATCCGCTCCATCCTGCCGCCGGATTCGGCCTGGGATTCGTGGACCGGGGTCCGCTTGCTCATGTCGTGGTTGGCGCCGGCGTATTCGGCCATCAGGGGCGGGACCAGCGGCGCGCGGACGGTGGTGGGCCGGGGATGCTTGTCCGGGGACGCCTCCGTCTGGGCCACGAAGAGCGGCAGGTTGTGGCCGGGGATCCCGCCCTGTCCCGGACCGGTGCCAGCGGCGGTGAACCGTTTGATCAGTTCCGGCACGTCGAAACCCTGGGCCATGGCCTGCTTGACGTTCTTGAGGGTGGTGTCCTCGTCGAAACAGATAAAGGTTTTCTTGCCCTTGACCGGCGCCGTGACCAGCTTGCAGCCCCGCTCGGGGCCGGGCTGGGACGCCAGGGCCGCTTCGGCCTCGCGAATAGCCTCTTCCACCCCCTTGCCGCAGTCCGCCGCGGCCCGGAGGCCGGCCAGCCGGCCCGAGGTTTCCAGGGAGAGCGG
>CAYPCE010000252.1:0-3097 GCA_964409085.1 uncultured Desulfobacteraceae bacterium
AATGTTGATCTCGCCGCCAGCTTCGCCGGTCCCTTCAAAAGTGGGCGTGTCGGTCATCACGGCAGTGCCGCTGACGGGGCTGGTGACGGTGGGGGCGGCGGGACCGGAACTACCACCCGCGGTAACCTGCACGGTCGTCGCATCGCTGGAAGTGTTTGTGCCGTCGTTGGCGTTCAACGTGACCGTGCCGCTATCGCCTTCGGAAGAGCCGGTCGGCTCGATGTGAACGGTGACGTCTGCCTCGCCGCCCGCCGGAATGGCGGCTGAACCGCTGGCTGGGTCGGTCACGCTGGCACTCCACCCTGCCGGGTCGGCGCTGGTGGATAAGGTGACGTTAACCGCGCTCCCGCCGAGGTTAATGACGGTATAGACCGCGTCGCCCGCGCCGCCTTCGCCGATGGCTGTTTCGACGGGGGGAATGACGATGACGTCGCTGGCCGGGGGGAGCGTGAAACGCTCGTAGGCTTCGATGGTCCACACCTCGCCTTGGGCCAGGCTGCCCAGGTTCCACTGGAGGCCATAGGCGTGGTCTGCTTGATTTGTATCCGTATTGTTGGTCAATGCCCCATCTACCAGGTTATCAGTTACTGTAGAATAATCGCCGGTGCCATACTGTGCCGGCGGGGTGACGGCTTGGAAGTACCACAGGTTCTGTTTGCCGCCGCCATATTCATCCGAGCGCACACCAGCCGCCTGGGAGGCCGCGACCCAAAAGCCGTCGCCGCCGTCATCCCAACTACCACATGTGGTCTCATCCGAATCGCCGCTTCCGCCCATACAGGTATCCGCGACGTTGAAGAACTTAAGGTTGTTAAACGTGGTGGCGCTGATATTTTCGATTTGCCAGACATAGTGGACATAGTCGTTGCCCGTCTGGTAAGTGACGGTCTGGGTCAGGACCGCATCGGTCCCCAACGCTAAGACCGTGGTAATCGTATCGCCGTCCTTGGTGTTGGTTGCGCTGGTGGGATCGCTATCGGCGGGCTTTGTACCGAATTGATCATTTCCATAGCGGTAGCTCCCCTCATCGAAGACGAGGCGGCCACCCTTGCAACTGTACCAGCCGAAGGATTCGTCACGATACAGCAAGGTATGCCAGCTGCTATCGCTATAACGCGCCATATCCATGATGGCATAGCGCTGATTACCATCTACGGTGGCTGATTCTTGCACGGTGATCTTGAGATTGCCCTCGCCAGCTACGCCGCCAAGGGTTTCATCGGCGGCAAAAGCGGACGCCGGAACGAGACAAAACAGAACAATTAAAAGTGTGAAACATTTGAAACGCATAACTGGCCTCCTGTCATAATTTCCATTTTTCTTCATTAAGCCATATTCTCACCCGTTCAGGCATCTATCCCCAGTTTGTCCATCTTCCGGTAAAACGTGGACCGGCTCATCCCCAGCATCTCAGCGGCCCGGTTCTTGCGCCAACGCGTCGCTTCCAGGGCGTCCAGGATACGGTCCCGGTCGTCGGCGGCCGGCGCCGGCGTTATTTCGGGTGCCGCCCGCCCCGCCGCCGGGTTCAAGGGGAGATGGTCCGGCAGGATCGCATCGCCCGGGCACACCGCGGCGGCCTGCTCCAGGACGTTCCGGAGCTGCCGGACGTTTCCCGGCCAGGGGTGGGCCATACAAACCTGCGCCGCGGCCCTGGAAAGCGTTTTCGGCGGTCGGCCGGTCCGTTCCGCGATCTTCTCCAGGAAAAACCCGGCCAGAAGCGGAATGTCCTCTTTCCGTTCCCGCAGCGGCGGCATGGACAGGGTGAGCGCGTTGAGGCGGAACCGGAGGTCCTGCCGGAAGGCGCCCCCTTGTATCATTCCAATCAAGTCGTTTTGAGCCGATGAAACGACCCGGACGCCGCCGGGGCGCGGCATTTTGATTTCCGGGCTTTCCAGAAGCCCCATGAGCCGGCGCTGGGCCGGGACGGAGAGGTCCCCGAGTTCGTCCAGGAACAAGGTTCCGCCGCCCAGGGCGGACAAATCGTAGGGCCACAGGCCGGGCGCCCCGTCTTCCCCGTAAAAAAGAGATGCGCAATGGAACCGGATAAACGGCAGCCCGGCCCTCGGCCCGCTTCTGTGCAGGACCCAGGCCGCCAGCCCCTTGCCCGTGCCGCTTTCCCCGGTAATCATCACGCCGGCGTCCAATGGCGCATAATTCCGGATGGCCTCGAACACCCGCGCCATGGGCTTGCTGTCCCCGATCATTGGCGTCATGTGGTTCTCCTTCCATGTCTTTTCATGGCGCATCGCCATGGGGAAGAGAACAATCAAAAAACATGCCAATTCTCTAAAAGGTTAAAAAAAGTTATATTTTGTATTTATGCAGTATGTTATAGATTTGAAAGGGGTGGAGGGCGTGTCGGACATTTTGTTTGAATCGGACATTATGTCCGATGGATTTTGGACATTATGTCCGATTTTGAGAGGATATGGTAAAATTAATACCGGCATTAAGACTTTAATGCCGCCGGGTCAGGCCGCCACTGACGCGCGGGAGGCAACACCCACGCTACTATGTGTCGTCGCTACAGGACTTGAATCGCACAAAAACGTCCTGTAGCGACTGTGATAAAATAGCGTGGGGATTCACTCCAGCGCGGCCGGCTCTTGTTGGGGTATTCATTTCCGTATTTCAGCTTATTTCGCCATTATCGACAGCTTTTCCCGCAGGGCATCGACATTCTGGCACATGATCGCGTGCTTGAGCATTGCTTTTAAAATGTTTCGATCCGAAATGCGCGTCACCATAGCGGAAACATCGTCCGGCACGATTTCAAACCGTGCTTGAATGGCTTCCATGAGCATTTCGCGGGCTTCCAATATCATGCCTTTCTGCATGCCTTCCTGGATGCCTTTCTGCATGCCTTCCTGGATGCCATCCTTTTTAATTATGTCGTAGGCGGCGGATTCGATCATAATATCTTTTCTCCTGTTGATGAGCTTTGCCGGCAGATTGTCCGACACGATGCCGGAGAGGATCGCCATGGAAGTGAGCAGGTCCGCTTTTTCGATTTTGGTGCGTTCACTTCCATAAATCAGGTTGTCAGCTTCGGAGAGGAGATCTTCCCCGTTTTTCATGAGCGGCACGAACGGAAACA
>CAYPCE010000252.1:3197-5422 GCA_964409085.1 uncultured Desulfobacteraceae bacterium
TTCATCCCTCCTTGTCGATCCCATACTCCGCCATTTTCAGGTACAGGGTGCTGCGGGCGATCCCCAGGAGCCGGGCCGCGCGGCTTTTGTGCCACCGGCTCGACGCCAGGGCTTTGCGGATCATCGCCTCTTCGGCGGACATGCCCGGGAAGGCCGGTTCCGGGGCGGCCGTTGACCCGGGTCCGGTTCGGGCATCGAAGGCGTCCGCGGTCCATCCGCGGACCTCCGGCGGGAGGTCTTCCGGTGTCAGGATATCGCCGGGGCAGACGGCGCAGGCCCTTTCCGCCGCGTTTTTCAGCTCCCGGACGTTGCCCGGCCAGGGATAACGCGCGAGCAAGGCGGTCGCATCCTCGCGCACCCTCACGGGGCACCGGCCGCGCCACTCTCGGAAATGATCGGCGAAATGGTGGAACAGCGCCAGAAGGTCGTCTCCCCGGTCCCGGAGGGGCGGCAAATGAATATGGGCGCCTTTCAAGCGGAAGAGCAGGTCTTCCCGGAACCGGCCGTCTTCGACCCGCTGCTGCAAATCCGCGTTGGTGGCGGAGATGATCCGGATATCCACCTCCTGAAGTTTGGAGTCGCCCAGGCGCTGGACGGTCCGCGTCTCGATGGCCCGGAGCAGCTTGACTTGCACATGGTGCGGCAATTCCCCGATTTCGTCCAGAAACAGCGTGCCGCCGTCGGCCGCCTGGAACCGGCCTTCCCGGTCCCCGTCCGCGCCGGTGAACGCGCCCCGGACGTGGCCGAACAGTTCGCTTTCAATCAGATTTTCCGGCAATGCGGCGCAGTTGACCCGGACCAGGGGGCCGCACGCCCGGAGGCTTTGGGCGTGGAGGGCCTCGGCCGCCAATTCCTTTCCAACCCCCGTCTCCCCGTTGAGCAGAACGGCGATGTCCGTTGGCGCGAATTGTTCGACAAGAGAATAAACGCGCTGCATGGGGGCGCTGGCCCCAATCATGTCATGGAACGTTTCCCGCCCGCCGGGCGGCGCTTCCGCGCCCTTGCCCCGGGTGATGTCCATGAGGGATATTTGGACGGCGGGCGTTCCCTGGTGGGAGACCTGGGCGAACCGGATGTCCAGCCAGCAAACATCGCCGCTCCGCCGGAAGAACCGGGCCGCGCAGTGCGCCGTACCCGCCGGCGACGAAACGGCGGCGTTGAAATGCGTCAGGAGGGTTTTCCGGTCCTCTATATGCGCCATCTCCTGGAATTTCGACCAAGTCATGCCGGTCAGCTCCGCCACCCGCCGGGCGATAATTTCCGCCATTCTCCGGTTGGCGAACACGCACCGGTCCGTTTGGAAAATGACCATGCCCAAATGGGAATGATCCACCAGGTTCCGGTAGGCTTCCTCGGCGTGGACCCGATCCGTGATGTCCCGGCCCACGAACTGAATCTCCCGGACGGCGCCGTCGTTGTTGAACACCGCCCGGCTCGTGCAGTGCTGCCAGCGGACGCCGCCGTCCGGGCCTTCAACCCGATGCTCGCAGGTCGTCGCCGGGACTTCCCGGCACAAGGGCATTAGACTCCGCCGGACTGTTTCCCGGTCCCCTTCCGGAATCAGGTCCAAAAAAGAGGTCCCCAACAGCTCCCCCCCGGATTTCCCGAAATGCCGGCGGAAGGCTTCGTTGACGAACACCAATTCACCGTCCGGCCGGAACCGGCAGACCAATTCGGTCATATCCTCCACCACCGCCCGGTACCGCCGTTCGCTCTCCCGGACCGCATCGTGGGCTTTCTTCAAGGCGATGTGGGTCCGGACCCGGGCCAGCAGCTCGGCTTCGTTGACAGGTTTGGTGATGTAATCCGCGCCGCCGCTTTGAAATCCCCGGACGATGTCCTCGGTTTCCGACCGCTGGGCGGTCTGGAAAATGACCGGGATGTCGCGGGTGACGGGCGACGCTTTCAGGATTTCGCAGACCTCGAAGCCGTCCATGCCGTCCATGACAATGTCCAGAAGAATCACGTCGGGCAAGATTTTCCGGGCCATTTGAAGGGCCTTTTGGCCGTTCAGGGCCGCGGCCACCGCGTAGTCGCCGGCCTGCCGCAGAATGTTCTCTATCACGCGGATGTTTTCAGGAACGTCGTCTACAATGAGAACACGGTTTTTGACAGCGCTTGCGTTCAACGTCGAAATCCGTTTTCGTGCATCTCCAAGAGAAAGGTTTCCATCCGTTCAGGGGCGAAACCCCCGGGGCAATGCAATCAAACGTCTCATATCATGT
>CAYPCE010000253.1:0-5409 GCA_964409085.1 uncultured Desulfobacteraceae bacterium
CAGTCCATGCTGCTGCGGGCCATCGAGGAAAAACGGTTCCTGCCCATGGGCGCGGACCGGGAGGCCGAAAGCGATTTCCAGCTCATCTGCGGCACGAACCGGGACCTGCCTCAAGACGTTAAAAAGGGCCGGTTCCGGGCCGACCTTCTGGCCCGGATCAACCTCTGGACCTTCGACATGCCCGGCCTGAAGGACCGGCCCGAGGACATCGCCCCGAATCTCGATTACGAACTGGAGAAATTCGCCCGGAAGGACGGGGTCCGCGTCTCCTTCAACCGGGAGGCCGCCCGGCGGTTCCTCGATTTCGCCGCGTCGCCCGAGGCCCTCTGGTCCGCCAACTTCCGGGATTTCAACGGCGCGGTCACACGGATGGCGACCCTGGCCGAGGGCGGCCGCGTGACGGTGGGGGACGTGGCCGAGGAAATCGACCGGCTGCGGGCGTCGTGGGGATCGAAGGATGGGGACGCGCCCGGAAGCGACATCGTCATCGACGTACTGGGTGAGACGGCCGCCGTCGGACTCGACCGGTTCGACCGGGTTCAGCTCGCAGACGTGCTAACCGTGATCCGGGAGTGCAAAAACCTGTCGGAAGCCGGCCGGCGGCTCTTCGCGGTGTCCCGGACGTCGAAAAAACGGCCCAACGACGCCGACCGGCTGCGGAAATATCTGGACAGATTCGGGGTTGACTGGCGTAAGATATAGGTCCACACTTCAAGGGACGGGTTCAACCGAAAAATGCGCCGGCTGCACGTAAACGGCCCAATGGAGGCTCAGATGCCAGACAAGGAAAAAGAGAAGCCGAAAGATAAATCCAAATCCACGCCGCAACCCAATTCCCCCACCGCCAAACTGATCAAAACCATGGAAGAGCACCGCGGGGAACGCCACATCATCGTCCTTCAGGATTTTCCCGACCCCGACGCCATCTCCACCGCATTCACCCATCAACTGGCCTGCGAACAGTACGAGATCGAAACGGACATTGTCCACTGCGGCCGGATCAGCCACCAGCAGAACGTGGCGCTGGTGCGGTTGCTCAACATCGAGATGATCCGGTACGAAGGCAAAATGGATCTTGGGAACTATGCCGGGGCGATCTTCCTGGACAACCAGGGCGCCACCGCCGGACAGTTGGTGAAGGATTTGAAGGCCGCCGGCGTGCCGACGATGGTGGTGGTGGACCATCACGAATCCCATAAAGACATCGACGCCCAATTCGTGGACATCCGCCGCGCCATCGGCGCCACCGCCAGCATCTATGCGGAATACCTTCAGCAGGGGCTCCTGAACCTCGACGCATCCGTCCAGGACCATGTGCGGATCGCCACGGCCCTGACGCACGGCATCATCACCGATACCAACGGCTTTGTCCACGCCCAGCACGAGGACTTCCAGGCGGCTTCCTACCTCAGCCGCTTCAAGGACGCGGATCTGCTGCGTCAGATCATGCGGCAGGAACGGTCCCGCCAAACCATGGAGATCACCGAACGGGCACTCAGGAACCGGGCCATCGCCGAAAGCTTTTCCATCAGCGGCATCGGCTATCTGCGCACCGAAGACCGGGACGCCATCCCCCAGGCCGCCGATTTTCTGCTCACCGAAGAAAACGTCCACACCGCCATCGTCTACGGCATCGTCTCCGGCGAAGGCTGGGAGGAGACCCTCATCGGCTCTTTCCGCACGACCAAAATCACCCTCGACCCGGACGGGTTCATCAAAGAAGCCTTTGGCAAGGACGCCTCGGGCCACTACTTCGGCGGCGGCAAGCTCTCGGCCGGCGGGTTCCAGATTCCCATCGGGTTTCTGGCCGGCGGCGAAAAAGAGGAGTACCGCCAACACAAGTGGGAACTCTACGACACCCAGATCAAACAGAAAATCTTCGCCAAGATCGGGTTCGACAAGAAAAAGGCCTCTTAAGACGACCGCAAGGGAGTGAACTCCCAGGCTGTTTTATCACAGTCACTACAGAACATTTTGAAACAATTCCAGTCCCGTAGGGACGACGCATAATAGCGTGGGAGATCACTCCCGCGCGGTCGGGCGGAATCAACTCTTGTATAATTGATTCCAGCAAACCACCTGAGACGGTTTATATGCAATATGCAAGGGTAGAGGAATGCGTTTAGCCGGAATTGATTTGGCTTGGCAAGAACGGTGCCGGCGGAAAGCCATCCAATGGATTGTTTCGAAATCACTTTCATTCCTCGTATCTGAATCAGAAACACCCGTTTTCCACCCCATCCTGTCATTCCCGATTTTTAGGGAAAACAGGCCGTCTTGTCAAACCGCCGCCAACCCGGTTCTTTCCATCTAAAACAATATGGTGTAGAATCCAAATTCGATGGAGACGGACAGCAACCTACCTACGGACGGAGGCAGAGCATGAACAAGACCATCGGCATCATCGTATTGGCCGTTGCGCTGATCGGCGCGGCGATCTTCGGGATCATCTCTTACCAGAAGGAAACAGAACTGAAAACCGAGTTGGATGCCGCCGAGCGCCGGCTGGCCAGGGAATCCTCCACGGTTTCGGATCGGGAAGAGGAGGTCCGCCGCCTGCAATCCCGGATCGACGACCTGCGGCTTCGGGAAACCGACATCAAATCCCAGCTCGAAGCCCGGCAGAAGCGGCTCAAAGAGCTGGAATCGGCTGCGATGGATCGGAAAGCAACGCTGGGAGAGCAGGAAAAGACCATCCGGGAACTGCGAGACCGCATCGCCCAAAACCGGAAAACCATCGAGACCATCGAAGCCAAGCTGGATAATGCCGCCGCCGAAGCGGAGAAGCTGCGGTCCCGGATTGCGTCCCTCGAGACCGAAAAGGCCAAGGCGGCCCAAACAGCCGAAACCCAGGCCGCATCCCTCCGGGCCCAGCTGTCTGAGTCCGCTGATCGCGTCGGAAATCTGAGCCAACAGATGGCAACCCTCCACAAAGAAGCCGTTGACCTGAAAACCCAGTTGGCGGAAAAGGAGGCCTCCCTTGCCGCCCTCCGGGAAACGTTAACGGCCCAGGAGGCCAAGACGGCGGATCTCCAGACGCAACTGGCCGATTACAACGCTCTTAAAAAGAAGCTGTCGGCGGCCCGGTCCCGGATCGAAACGATCGAGTCGCAAGTCCAAACGCTGGAAGACGAAAAGGCTGAGGCCGCCAAGACATCCGGGCAACGAATCGCCGCCCTTCAGGCCGATTTATCGAAATGCGAAGACCGCATCGCCGATTGCACAGAACAGCTGGAGGCCCTGGAACCCCAGACCGCCCCATCGCCGGAAGAGTCGTCTGAGAATGTGCCCGACGAGCCCGGGGAAGAAATCGACGTAGTGACCGGCCATTTGGCATCGGCCCGATCCAAAATCCTCCGGCTCCAAAGCCGGATCGATGCCCTGGAAGCGGAGAAGGCGCAAACCGCCAATGCCCTGGACAAGCAGACTGAGGCCCTCCAGACAAAACTGGCCGAAAAGACGGACCGCATCGCCGAGCTGACCCGGCAGATCGAATCTCTCCGGGTGGAGGAAAGAGAATTGAAAGCCGAAATCGCGGAAAAAGAAACCGCCATGGCAACCCTCCGCCAGGAACTTGCAGCGCGGCCGGCAGCCCCCGGAGAAGCGGCCGCTGCCGAAATCGAGGAACTCCGAAACACCATCGCGGCCCGGCAGAAGACGATTTCCGACCTCACCATGCAGTTGGCCGCAGCGCGCTCGGCGATCGCCGACCTGCGAGCGGAGGCGGATGGAGACGGTGCTGCGGAAAGCCGGGACCAGCTGGCGCCACCCCGGGCCAAGGTAGATGAACGGATCGCCCAAATCGACAACCTTCAGACCCGGCTGTCGAGGAAAACAGAGCAGATCGCCAACCTCCAGGCCCAATTGGCAGCCAAAGAGGCCGCCCTCCAAGAAGCGGCCGGCTGCCGGAAAGAGATCGCCGGGTTGAAAGCCGCTCTCGCGGAGAACGGGGAAGAGCTGGCCATGTATCGCCGCAAGTTCCCGGAAGTCCGGAAGCAGTGGATGGAGGCCACGTCCCGGGTGGAGAAACTCCAGTCGACTTATGAGGCGTTGACTGCCGACCTGAAGGAGAGCATCCAAAAAAAGGATGTCATCATCGAGGATCTCCAGGGGAAATTTTCCGTTACCTTCGTGGACCGGATCCTGTTCGCTTCGGGCAAAGCAACGATCCGTCGCAGCGGCCGGGAGATGTTGAAAAACGTCGGCGATATCCTGCAACGGGCCCAGGACAAGAAGATCCGTGTCATCGGTCACACCGACGATGTGCCCATCGCCAGCGGTTACCGTCATCGGTTCCCCTCCAACTGGGAACTGTCCGCGGCCCGGGCCGCGGCGGTGGTCCGGTATTTCCAGACCATCAACAAGATCGATCCCCAAAAAATGGAGGTGGTTGGCCGTTCCATGTATGACCCCGTAGCGCCCAACGACACCGCCGGGGGGCGGTCCCGAAACCGGCGGGTGGAGATCGTGATCGCGCCGGATATCGGCTATGAAGCGACAGCGGAGTAGCCCCCGCCCCATCCTGCCCCGATATGGCCGCTCAACGTTGCACCACGCGTTGCAAAACGCGGGGTGCAACGCCCCTTCAACGGAAAAATCGATATTTTTCCTTTTATATCGAATCGTTACGGATTCGCATTCCCTTTACCTCCCCTGCAACGCTGCCGATGCGCCCCGATCCCCCTGCCGAATCCCTTTCTCAATGAGCTGAAATCCCATTCGAATCCGACAGTGTTCCCTTGGCATGGTAAATGCAAATTTACTTTCCCAAAACACCTGCAAGAGGGCGACACCACCCATGTTCCGACGCATTCAAATGCTCCGAAACAGCCTTGTTCTGAAACTGATCCTCACCGTCGAACTGATCTTTCTGGTGGGCATTTCCACCTGGGCCTATTTCAACATCCGGTACCAGAAGGAAAAAGTGATGGACGAGATCATGGTGGGGGCCGACCGGCTGGGCAACACCATCAAGCTGGGGACCCACTACGCCATGATGCTCAACTCCCGGGACGACATTAACCAGATCATCCAAAACATCGGCTCCCAGAAAGAAATCGAAAACATCCGGATCTACAACAAAGAGGGGCAGATCAAGTTCTCCAACCGGCCAGAGGAAGTGGACCGGCGGACCAACATCAAGGACGAGGCCTGCTACATCTGCCACCAGAAGGACCCGCCCATCGCCACGCTCGATCTGGCGGCCCGGACCCGCATCTTCCGGACCGACGACGGCAGCCGGCGATTGGGCATCATCACCCCCATCTGCAACGAGCCGGGGTGCGCCACCGACGCCTGCCACGTCCACCCCAAGGGCAAGAAAATCCTGGGGGCCCTGGACCTGGTGGTCTCCCTGGCCAAGACGGACCGGGACATCCAGGTCTTTGAAAACGGGATCATCGCCTTTGC
>CAYPCE010000254.1:0-5403 GCA_964409085.1 uncultured Desulfobacteraceae bacterium
GGGGAATGAATCCCCCGGCTACAGGCAAAACCCGGCTGAAACCGTTTCGGCTCGCGTATTGGCCGAAACGTTATCAAGACCACAACGTCTTTCAATGGCGCCGGGTCAGGTCAGCAAACGCCGTCGTATTCCGCCAGAAACCGGTCGAAAAAGGCCGCCATGAAGGCGTGGCGCTCCTCGGCCATGCGGCGGCCGGTACGGGTGAGCATCCGGTCCTTGATGCCGACAAGCTTGACCTTGTATTCCCGGTAGCCCGTGTCGTCGATGGAGTAGGATTCGGTCCGGTCGATGTCGACGTCCGGGCTGTGGAGCCGGGCCCCGATCTCGCCGGCGAAGAGATAAGCCCGGGCCACGCCCACGGCGCCGATGGCATCCAGCTTGTCGGCATCGAACAGGGCCCTGGCCTCGAGGGTCTCCGGCCGGTGTTCCCCCCGGAAGCGGTGGGTCCCGATGCAGTGGAGGATGTTGGCCTTACGGTCGTCGGAAAGGGGCAGTTCCCGGACCAGGGGGCGGGCCATCTCGGCCCCTCTCCGGGCGTGGCAGACGGAACCGTTGGTCCGGTCCTGGTCCGCCCTCCCGATGTCGTGGAGCAGGGCCGCGATGCGGAGCACGGGCATGTCGGCGTTTTCGGCCGGGCCGATCCGCTGGCAGTTGTTGCACACACGGCGGGTGTGCTCCCAGTCGTGGCTGCCCCGGGCGGTTTCAAAAAACGAACGGGCCGTCGCTTCCATCCGCCGGACGGCGGATTCGAGGTCGTGTTCCATCATGCCGGTTCTGCGTCCTCCGACCGCAAAAGGGCGCGGGAATTCCCGCGCCCTCCAACCATGCCGCGCCGACGGGGTCGGGCCGGCGGCTACTGGGCCGCCGTGCCAGGCTTCGGCAGTTCGCCGACGCCGAAATACGCCGCCAACCGCTCGGCCTGGCCCTCGGTGGGGATTCTCACCCCGCGTTCCAGTTCCAGCAACCGCGACTCCGGGATGGAAACCCCCTGGGCCACTTCCTTGAGGCCCAGTTTCTTCTCGGTTCTCAAACTGCTCAATTTCGCGCCGAAATCCTCCATGTCGTCCGTCTCCTTGCCTCGCCGTTGATCCCATGCGGACGCACGGGCCGCGCGTCCGCCGATCTTCCGATTGATCCTCGTTCCGCCCTCTCTTTTACGCCCTCGGAAGATTTTTTTCAAGGGGCTGTGGGGCCGGATCGGTCCGCGAGGCGCCCTACCCTCTCCGCCACGCCAGATAGCGCTCCACCCACCGAAGCGCGCCTTCCGGCGCGTGGGCCTTTTTCCATTGCCCGGCGGCGGCCTTGTTGGCCTCAGCCAGGGTGGGATAGATGTGGATGGTGGAAAGGATTTTGTTGAGCCCGATGTTGTGCTTCATGGCGGCCACGTATTCGGCGATGATGTCGCCGGCGTGATGCCCCACGATGGTGACGCCCAGGATCTTGTCCGCGCCCGGCTTGGTGAGCACCTTGACCACGCCCCGGTCCTCGCCCTCGGCGATGGCCCGGTCCAGATCGTCGATGCCGTAGGTCGTGACCTCGTATTCGACGCCTTTTTCCCCGGCCTCCAGCTCGTTGAGCCCCACCCGGGCCACCTCGGGATCGGTGAAGGTGGTCCAGGGGATGACCCGGTAATCGACCTTGAAGGTTTTGAACGTCCCGAACAGGGCGTTGACCGTGGCGAACCAGGCCTGGTGGGAGGCCGTATGGGTGAACTGGTAGGGGCCGGCCACGTCCCCGCAGCAGTAGATGGTGGGAAAATTCGTCTGAAGCAGTTCGTTGGTCTCGATGGTGCCCCGTGCGTCGATCCGGACGCCGAGGTCCTCCAGGCCGAACCCCCTGGCGTTGGGCGCGCGCCCGACGGCCACCAGGATTTCGTCGAAGGGGACCCGGACCTCCCCGCCGCCGTGGTCGCAGACGAGGACCTTCTCGTCCTCTTCCCGGATCACCTCTTTGGCTTTGTGGTCCGTGAGCACCCGGACGGCCTCGGATTCGAAAACGCCTTTCATCATCTCCGAGACGTCCGGGTCCTCCCGGCCCAGGATGCGCGGGGCCATCTCCACCTGGGTCACCTGGGATCCGAACCGGGCGAAGGCCTGGGTCATCTCGCACCCGATGGGGCCGCCGCCCAGGACCACCATCCGGTCGGGCCGCTTCCGCAGGTTCCAGACGGTGTCGGAGGTGAGATAATCGATGTTGTCCAGCCCCGGAATGGGCGGCACGAAGGGGCGGGCCCCCGTGGCCACCACGATGCTCCGGGCGGTCAGGGTCCGGCCGTCCACCGACACTTCCCAGGGCGACGTGATCCGGGCTTCGCCCCGGATGCACTCGACGCCCAGCGATGTGTACCGTTCCACCGAGTCGTGGGGTTCGACTTTCTTTACGACCCGCCGGACCCGCTCCATGACGTCGGCGAAGTCGTATGCCACCTCGGTCTTCCTGAACCCGAACTCTTCCGCCCGCCGGGCGTAGGCGAGCATCTTGGCGGACCGGAGCAGGGCCTTGCTGGGCACGCACCCGGTGTTGAGGCAGTCGCCGCCCATCCGGTCTTTTTCCACCAGGGCCACCTTGGCCTTCACGGCCGCGGCGATATAGGCCGACACCAGTCCGGCCGAGCCGGCGCCGATGACCACCACATTGTAATCGAATCTGGACGGCTTCGAAAACCCGGCCAGGACCTTCCGGGCCTTCAGGACGGCCACGGCCTTTTTGGCGATGAGCGGAAAGACCCCCAGCAGGACAAAGGAAAGGATCAGCCCCGGTGAGAGGATACCCCCCGCCGATTCGATTTGCGCCAACTGGGTGCCGGCGTTGATGTAGACGACGGTGCCCGGCAGCATGCCGACCTGGCTGACGATGTAAAACGTCAGGGTCCGGATGGGGGTCAGGGCCATGGCCAGGTTGATGACGAAAAACGGGAAGATCGGCACCAGCCGTAGGGTGAACAGGTAGAAGGCGCCGTCCCGCGCCACCCCCTTGTTGATCTTGTCGAGGCGGTCGCCAAACCGCTTCTGGACGGAATCGCGCAGCAGGAACCGGGCCACGAGAAAGGCCAGGGTGGCGCCGATGGAACTGGCGAAGGACACCACCAGCACCCCCAGCCACAGTCCGAAAATGGCCCCGCCCACTAAAGACATGGCGGCGGCGCCCGGCAGGGAAAGGGCCGTGACCACCACGTAGACGGCGAAATAGACGGCGACGGTCATTCCCGTGTGATCGGCGTAGAACCGTTCGAAGGCCTGCTGCTGGGTCTTGAAATAGTCGAGGGTGAGGTACTGGTCGAAATCCAGGGCGAAGAAAAGCCCGGCCAGGGCCGCGATGGCCAGCACGAGAATCAGTCGGGATCGGTTCTTTTTTTCCATGGCGCCGCCTCGTCGAAGTCGTAAACCAGACCTCCGGGGTTTTGAAAACCCCGGAGGTCTGGTTTGGGATTATTCCATCATCTTCCGCAACACATAAGGCAAAATTCCGCCGTGCTGATAATAGGCCACGTCGATGTCGGAGTTGAGGCGGGAGGTGACCTCGAATGCCACGGTCTCGCCGCCGTCTTTTTTCGCCGTGACCTTGAGGGTTTTGCGGGGGCTCATGTCGGCGATCCCCTCGATGTCGAAGGTTTCGGAGCCGTCGAGCCCCAGGCTTTCCCACCCCTCCCCTTCCTTGAAGGTGAGAGGGAGCACGCCCATGCCCACCAGGTTGGAGCGGTGGATCCGCTCGTAGGACTCGGCGATCACCGCTTTGACCCCCAGCAGCAACGTTCCCTTGGCGGCCCAGTCCCGGGAAGAGCCGGTGCCGTACTCCTTGCCCCCCAGCACGACGAGCGGAGTCCCCTCTTCCATGTACCGCATGGCCGCGTCGTAGATATAGGTCGTCTCATCTTCAGGAAACTTACGGGTGAAGCTGCCTTCTTTGTCCACCAGTTTGTTTTTGATGCGGATGTTGCCGAAGGTGCCCCGCATCATCACCTCGTGGTTCCCGCGGCGGGAGCCGTAGGAGTTGAAATCCGTTTTTTCGACGCCGCTGTCGATGAGGTACTGTCCGGCGGGGTATTGTTCCGGTATGGCGCCGGCCGGCGAGATGTGGTCGGTGGTCACGGTGTCCCCCAGCAACGCCAGGACCCGGGCCCCTTCGATGTCGCCGGGTTTGTCCACATCCAGGCTGAAGCCCTCGAAATAGGGCGGGTTCTTGATGTAGGTGGAATCGTCCCGCCAGGCGTAGGTGGTGCTCTCTTCGATGGACAGATCCCGCCAGAACTCGTCGCCGTCGAAGATCCGGCCGTATTCTTCGGCGTAGAAGTCCGTCTTGACGTGGGCATCGATGAGACGCTGGATCTCCTCCGGGGCGGGCCAGATTTCCTTCAGGTAGACGGGGTCGCCGTTGGGGTCCAGGGCCACCGGGTCGGACGTGAGGTCGAGATCGATGCGGCCGGCCAGGGCGAAGGCCACCACCAGCATGGGAGAGGCGAGGAAATTGGCCCGCACCCGCTGGTGGATCCGGGCCTCGAAATTCCGGTTGCCCGACAGCACCGACGCCACGGTCAGGTTGTTGTCGGCGATCGCCTTTTCGATCTCGGGATGGAGGGGCCCGCTGTTGCCGATGCAGGTGGTGCAGCCGAAAGCCGCCAGGTGGAACCCGAGCGCTTCGAGGTAAGGGAAGAGGCCGGCGTCCTCCAGGTACCCGTTGACCACCTTGGAGCCCGGCGCCAGGGAGGTTTTGACGTAAAACGGGACCCGGAGCCCCCGCTTGACCGCCTTTTTGGCCAAGAGCCCGGCCCCCAGCATGACAAAGGGGTTGGAGGTGTTGGTGCAGGACGTGATGGCGGCGATGACCACCGTGCCGTCGCCGATCTTGGCCTCCCGGCCGTTGAGGGTCACGTCATAGAGCTGCCGGTCGGCCGGGGTGCATACCTCCTGGCGCTGGGTGAGGGAGCCGGATTCGTCATGGAATTTGGAGATATGTTCCTTGTCCGTGTCCCGTTCGTAGTCGCAGCCCAGGATGTCGCCGAAGGACTTTCTGAGGTTCGGGAGGGGGATGCGGTCCTGGGGACGGGCGGGGCCGGCCAGGGCCGGTTCGACCGTGGAGAGATCCAGTTCCAGCACGTCGGTGTATTCCGGGTCGGCCTCGCCGGTGTAAAACAGGCCCAGCTCCCTGGTGCAGGCCTCGACGATATCGGCCCGTTCCCCCCGGTCGGTGGCCTTGAGGTACCCGATGGTCTTTTCGTCCACCGGGAAAAACCCCATGGTGGCGCCGTATTCCGGGCTCATGTTGGCGATGGTGGCCCGGTCGGGTACCGTCAGCTTTTTCATGCCCGGCCCGAAAAACTCCACGAACTTCTCCACCACGCCGTATTCCCTCAGCATCTGGGTCACCCGCAGCACCAGGTCGGTGGCGGTGGCGCCGGCGGGGAGT
>CAYPCE010000255.1:0-5330 GCA_964409085.1 uncultured Desulfobacteraceae bacterium
GAATACCCCAGGTCCGAAACCCGCATCTGAAAGGGGGCGTCGGGGTCATGGACCGGCCCGGGGATCTCCTTGAGAATGAGGTCGAAGAGCGGTGTCAAATCGCGGCCTTTCTCGTCGGGGGTCTCCTGGGCCACGCCCTCCCGGCCGATGGCGTAGAGGAAGGGAAAGTCGAGTTGCTCCTCGTCGGCGCCCAAATCGATGAAAAGGTCGTAAAGATCGTCGAGGACCGCCAGGGGGCGGGCGTCCTTCCGGTCGATCTTGTTGATCACCACCACCACCCGGAGCCCGGCCTCGAAGGTCTTCTTGAGGACAAACCGGGTCTGGGGCAGCGGCCCTTCGGACGCGTCCACCAGCAGCAGGGCGCCGTCGGCCATGGTGAGGGCCCGCTCCACCTCGCCGCCGAAGTCGGCGTGGCCCGGCGTATCGATGATGTTGATCTTGACGCCCTTCCAGGCCACGGAGCAGTTTTTGGCGGCGATGGTGATGCCCCGCTCCCGCTCCAGGTCCAGGGTGTCCATGGCCCGCTCGCTCACCGCCTGCCCGGCCCGGAACACGCCGCTCTGGGCGAACAGGGCGTCCACCAGGGTGGTCTTGCCGTGATCCACGTGGGCGATGATGGCCACGTTTCGGATGGTGTTGTTGGTCTGCATGAAATGTGCGGTTCCTTCTTATGGATTGAGTTGACGCCGTTGCGCTCGATCGATCGACGGGGTCGGTTCCGGCGTATCCGTTTTCGCGGAAAGAGTAAGAATGAGCCGCCATGCTTGCAAGTGACCTCACGCATGAAACGGACGGTTGACCTGATCACGGCTCCGGCGGTCCCGGCCGCAGCCGCGGCCGGGAGGAGCGCTGTCAAGCAAAAACCGTCCGGGATGGTCAATTCGGTTTTGCGTCGTCGGCCAGGTGTGATATGTTCACGATCGGCTACAGATGGAGATACAACGCCGGAGATGATTGACCGGGGCGGGGGAGAAAATTCCCGGTCATCACCGCGGCGCCCCCTGGGCCGAGCGGGCCTTGGCGATATTGAGCGCCAGCACGCTCCCCACAATCAGCAGGCTCCCGACCCCGAACCGCCACCCCACGGGATCATGGAGAAAGGCGATGCCGATCATGGCCGTGAAGACCACTTCCATGGACATGAACACGCCGCCTTCCAGGCTGGTGCAGTAGAAGAATCCGTGATTCATGAGCAGCTGGGCCGTCAAGGCCGACACCACGATGCCGCCGCAGATGGCCAGTTGGTCCGGCGGCCAGGGGAGCACCGGGCCGGATGCGTAGGCCGGGAAGGTGACCATCATTCCCATGGTGCACAGGTAGAGGTAGATGACCGCCGGGCCGTTTTTGGCCCGCAGGGCCTTGATGAGGGTGACGGTCAGCCCGGCAAAGGCGGCCCCGAGCACGCCGAAAACCTGCCCCATCAGTCCGCCGCCGACCTGGAAGTCGAACAGGACCATCACCCCGATCATTACAGCGATGATGCAGACGATCCCCAGGGGCGTGACCCGTTCGCCGAAGATCAGGAGTGAAAAGACGGCGGCATAGGCCGGGAACGAAAAGAACAGGACCATGGCTGTGGAGACCGGCAGCAGGCGGATGGCCCCGTAAAGCAGCACCAGAGCGATGGATCCGGTGCAGCCCCGGACCATCAGGAGCGGGATGTTGTGGCCCCTGAAGGGGTTTCCGGTGCGGCCCAGGAAGGCTACAAGAATGACGAAACCGCCGAAAAACCGGTAGAAGGCGAGGTCCCACACCCGGAACTCCGGTCCGACGATTTTGACCAGGACGTTCATGATGGTAAAGGACAGCGCCGCCCCGAGCATCAGCAGCGGCCCGGCGGCGGATCGGTAAAAGCGGATGGCGAATGCGGTCATGGCGATCTCTCCAGTTGCAAACTGGTGGAGGGTTCTATGGGATTGACTGGGCCGTGTCAAGGCGGAATCACCGACATCCCACTCGCAAGGAAGATGCCCAAAATGACAGACATCACCATGGACCGGCTGATCGAAGCCTATGACGCCCTGCTCTTCGACGCCATGGGCGTTCTGGTCCACCGGGAGGGGCCGCTTCCGGGCGTTCCGGAGCTGATCGCCGCGCTCAACCACCGGTCAAAACCGTATTATGTCCTGACCAACGATGCGTCGAAGCTGCCCGTCACGCTGGCGGAGCGGTTCAATGGGTTCGGTCTGGATATCGATGCGGATCGGATCATCACGTCCGGCCGCCTGTTGGACGGCTATTTCCGGGAAAACCACCTGGCTGGTGCCCGGTGCGCGGTGCTCGGCCCGCCGGACAGCGCCCGGTACGCGACCGACGCCGGCGGCCGGGTGGTGGCCCCCGGCGGGGATTTCGACGTCCTGGTCATCGGCGATGAAGAGGGATACCCCTTTCTCGAAACGGTGGACGCCGTTCTCTCGGCGCTCTTTAAAAAGGCCGACCGGGGGGACGACCTCCACCTTGTCGTGCCCAATCCCGACCTGATCTATCCCAAATCCGACAGCAGCTACGGGTTCACCTGCGGAACCCTGGCCATGATGTTCGAATCGGCCCTCCGGTACCGCTATCCGGATCGCGACGGCTACCGGTTCGCACGCCTGGGCAAACCCCATGGGCCGATCTTCGACGCTGCCCTGGAAAAGTGCGGCACGCGGCATGTGGTCATGATCGGCGACGGCATCGAAACGGACATCCGGGGCGCCAACGCCTTCGGGCTCGATTCGGCGCTCGTGACCACCGGCGTCACCGGCGGGGCAGCGGGTGAACTCCCCGGAGACATCCGTCCCACCTACTTTCTGAGGTCCCTGTCGATCGGTTCTTGACATATCCATTCCTTTTCTGTAGCTGTACTGAAAAGTTGAACGGAAGCATTTGTTTTCAGCTTTCTCGTACCCAAACCCGCAACCACCAGAAAGCCGGTTTTCATGAGCCGATCCACTTTTCCCCGTGATCCGGAGTTGGTCAAATGGCTGACGGAGATCCGACACGATCTCCACATGCATCCCGAGATCTCCGGACAGGAAGTCCGCACCACCGAGGCCATTGCCGAGATCCTCGACGATATGGGCGTGGAAGTCCAGCGGATTCCCCTGATGACCGGCCTGGTGGGTCTGATCCGGGGAACCGGGGACGGCCCCGTCATCGGCCTCCGGGCGGACATCGATGCTCTCCCTGTCCAGGAACTCAGCGAGACGCCCTATGCATCGGAAAACGAGGGCGTCATGCACGCCTGCGGCCACGACGCCAACACCGCCATTATGCTCGGCGTGGCCAGGAAAATCGTCGATACCGGTTTTATGGCCGACCGGAAAGGGGCCGTCAAATTCTTCTTTCAACCCTCCGAGGAGCGCGGCCTCGGGGCCCGGGCCATGATCGACCGGGGCGTTCTGGAAAACCCCCATGTGGACCGGGTCATCGCCGGCCACATGTCCCCCGATCTCGGCGTGGGCTCTGCCGGCGTCTTCCGGGGCAAGGGGTACGCCTCGGCGGACCGGTTCTCCCTGACCGTAACCGGCAAGGGCGCACACGGGGCACGGCCGGAGGAGGGCAACGACCCCATCGTGGCGGCATGCGCCTTTGTCCAGCACGTCCAGACCATCGTCAGCCGGAACATCAAGCCTACGGAATCGGCGGTGGTCACCGTCGGGACCTTTTCCGCGCCCGGCGCCGCCAACGTCATCCCGGAATCCGCCCATCTGGAAGGCTCCATTCGTGCGCTGAAGGAGGAAAACCGCCGGGTTGTATTCGACCGTCTCCAGGACATCGTCCTGGGGCTGGAAAAGACCTTCGATGTCCGCTGCGACTTCAAGATCACCGAGGGCGTCCCGGTGCTGACCAACGACATCGGGGTGGCCGATGCGCTCTACCGGGCCTCCGGCGCCGTTCTGGGCGAGGAAAACGCCCATTACTTGCCGCCCATCATGGGCTCCGAGGATTTTTCCTACTTCACCCTGGAGCGCCCCAGCGCCATCATGCGGCTGGGCTGTTCCAATAAAGCGGAGGGGATCGACGCCCCCCTCCATTCTCCCTGGTTCGACATCGACGAGACGGTGCTCGAAATCGGGGTGGAGATTTTTTACAGAGCGGTGAAACGGTTTTTTACGGAGGAATAACCTCCCCAACCCCAGAACCTGTGATCCTTCCCATTTTTCCCGCCCCTGCGGCGTGCGATTTCTCCCCGGAGGGGGGAGAAAAAACCGCATCGCGATGGTTGGAATACGCCCCCCACAATACATCCGTCTCCCCATTTCCCGAATGGATCGGAAAGGTTAAAGTAAGGTCCAGCAGCGGACGGTAGGTTGGATCCCACCTTTTCCAAGAAATAGAGGAGATCGTCATGAACCCTGTCGAAACTTTGCAGAGTGAACACCGGACCATCGGCGTCGCCCTGGATATTCTGGAGGCGATTTGCCGCCGGATCGAGCGGACCCGGATCGTCGAGAACCCCGAACACATCGACGCTCTGGTCGATTTTTTGATGAATTTCGCCGATAAAGGCCACCACGGCAAGGAGGAGACGTTCCTCTACCCCCTCCTGGAAGATACCCGGACCACGGTCGAGGACAACCGGATCTGGCGGATGGTCCGGGAACATGAACTGGCGAGGGATTTTCTCCAGGGGATGCAGCGGGCCATGGAGCGGTGCCGGGACAATGATCCGGAGGGGCCGGAGATGCTGGTCTACATGGCGCTGGGCTATATCGAAGTGACCCGTCGCCACATGCGGAGCGAAACCGCGTTCCTCCAGGATGTGGACGACAAGCGGCTGACCGAAACCGATATGGAGCGGCTGGCGGACAGCTTCGAAGCCATCGAAACGGATTGGTTCGGGCCGGAACAGTATGCGGCCTATCGGACGGTCCCGACCCGGCTGGGGCGGTTCTACATCCATTGAAAGAAACGCGGTCTTTCCAGGAGTTCCAGCCCGGCGCCGAAAAACGGCGCCGGGCCGCCCTTCGTTACAAGTCCTCTCCCCACACCCCATAATACCCCATCGGCAGATAGCCCCGGTCATCCGTGAACCGGATCCGGTCGGACCACCCCCCGTGGCTTCGGAAGCCGTCTAGTTGCAAGGTTTCCGGGTTTGACGCGTCGTAGAGAGCCGTCCCGCCCGTTACGTTCACGAAGGCTTTGGTTCCCCTGGCGCCGATCACCCGGGGATACGACCCCTTTACCTCATGGGCGTATGTCCGCAGGTTCTGGGGATCGGACACGTCGATGAGGGTCAACCCGCCGCCGGACCATCCGTATCCGGCGCCCGACAGCCAGGCCAGGCCGTCGGCCACGGTGGCCAGCGGGGCCGCGTCGGGGATGTCGACCCTGTCCAGCAGCAG
>CAYPCE010000256.1:0-5316 GCA_964409085.1 uncultured Desulfobacteraceae bacterium
ATTTTTCCCCGCCGACCTCCAGGCCGCCGTTGGCCTCGATGTCGTTGAGCCACATTTGGCCCGCGTACTTGGAGCCCTCGCCCACCTTGGGGATGTCGCCGGTCATGGGCGCGTTGATGCCGATTTTAATGACCTCTTTCGCCAGTGCACAGGGTGAAACGATCAATCCGATGATGGCCAGTGTCATGAGCAGCGGTGCGACAACGGTAAATCCCTTTCGCATAAAGCCCTCCTTGCTTCGGTAAAGAGGTAAAAGATGAGATGCGGCGCATAACTGCCCGCAATGACGAAATTTCGCCGATTAGATACCACAAACGTCTTAGTTTTTCAAGCGGGAATGCGGCCCGGATACCCCTCGATCATCACGTCCCCGTCGAACCGGCGGACCGATACATCGACCAGCCGGAGCGCATCGGCCATCCGCTCCGGTCCCCGCCCCCGGCAGACGGGGACCCCGTCATCCCCTCCGAGGATCCGGGGGGCGTAAAAAAAGGTGACCTTGTCCACGATGCCGGCGGCGAATGCCGACCCGAGGACCGTCCCCCCCCCTTCGATGAGGAGGCTGGTGATCCCCATTTCCCCCAGAAAGGGCATGAGCCGGGCCATGTCGATGCGGCCCCCGGACAGGGGCGCCTCCAAAACCCTGGCCCCGGTCTTTTCGATGGCCGACCGTTTGTCGGCCGGCGGTTCGGGGCCGCACACGATGACGGTGCCGGCGGCCGGCCCGGAAGCGAGAACCTTCCGCTGGGGGGGGATATCGAGCCGGGCATCGAGGATGATCCGGACCGGGTCCCTGCTTTCCAGTCCCGGCCGGCGGGCCGTGAGGCTGGGATCGTCGGCCAGGACCGTGCCCACCCCCACCAGGATGCCGTCGTAGGCGTGCCGCAATCCATGGACATAGGCCCGGGAGGCTTCCCCCGAGACCCATTTGGAATCGCCCGTCCGCGTGGCGATGCGGCCGTCCAGGGTGGCGGCGCACTTGACCAGGACGAAAGGGGATTTCGTGCGGATGTATTTGATGAAGATCTCGTTGAGCTGTCGGGCTTCGCTTTCCCGGACCCCGGAGACCACCTCGACGCCGGCCTCCCGGAGCCGCCTGTTGCCGCCGCCGGAGACGTCCGGGTTGGGGTCGTCCATGGCGACGACCACCTTTTTAATGCTCGCCGAAAGGATCTTTTCGGTGCAGGGCGGGGTCCGCCCCGTATGGTTGCAGGGTTCCAGGGTGACGTAGAGGGTCGCCCCCGCGGCGGCCGGCCCGGCGGCGTCGATGGCGTTGGGTTCGGCGTGGGGTTCGCCGACCCGTTCGTGGAACCCCTTCCCGACCACCTGTCCGTCCCGGACCACCACCGCCCCCACCATGGGATTGGGCGACGTCCAGCCCGTTCCCCGCCGGGCCAGATCCAGGGCCATGTCCATGAACCCAACATCCGCAGGCGACGAATTCACGACCCCCCGCTCTCCGTCCGCTGTCCGCCGTCCTCTGCCCTCTGTCCGCTGTCCTCCGTCCTCTGCTTTCTCCCGTTCCTCGCTTCCTCCCGGTCCAGAAGACTCTTGAGTTCCGAGACGAAATCGTTGACGTCCTTGAACTCACGGTAGACCGAGGCGAACCGGACGTAGGCCACGCCGTCCATTCCGTGGAGCCGGGTCATTACCTTTTCGCCGATGACGTGGGCGGGAATCTCCTTTTTCCCCGATTCCCGCAGGTCCTGCTCCAACTCGTCGAGGAAGGCGTCGATGACGTTCATGCTGATGTTCCGCTTTTCGCAGGCCCGCTGCATGCCGGCCCGGACCTTCTCCCGGGAGAACGGTTCCCGCCGGCCGTCCTTCTTGACGATCATCACCTCCATCTCTTCGGCCTGTTCGTAGGTGGTGAACCGGCGGTCGCAGCCGAGGCATTCCCGGCGGCGGCGGATGGCCTGGCCGTCCTTGCTCAGGCGGGAGTCGATGACCTTGTTGTTGAATTCACCGCAGTAGGGGCACTTCATGGCAACGGGTCCTCCTGGGATTCCGCCAGGTGGATGAGGTCCACCCCGGCCTGGGAAAACATCTCTTCGGACATGGCATCGGCGTACCCGGCGGCGTAATAGATGTCTTGGATCCCGGCGTTGATGATCATCTTGGTGCAGATGGAACAGGGCAGGTTGGTGCAGAAAAGGGATGCGTTCCGGATGGAGACGCCGTGGTAGGCCGCCTGGATGATGGCGTTCTGTTCGGCGTGGATGCCCCGGCACAGCTCGTGGCGCTCCCCCGAGGGCACGTTGTGGAGATGGCGGAGACACCCGGCCGACCGGCAGTGGGGGAGCCCGGCCGGGGCCCCGTTGTACCCGGTGGAGAGGATCCGCTTGTCCTTGACGATCACCGCCCCCACGGCCCGGCGCATGCAGGTGGCCCGACAGGCCACCAGCCGGGCGATGTCCATGAAATAGGTCTCCCAGGAGGGACGGTGGTCGTCGATCATGGGATGCTCACCGTGTCACGTTCCCATTTCCGGATAGAGCGGGAATGCCTCGCAGAGTTCCGTCACCCGTTTCCGGGACCGTTGGATCACGGCCTCGTCCTTTGGATGGCGGAGCACCTCCACAACGATCTCGCCCACAGTCCTCATTTCCGGTTCCTTGAGGCCCCGGGTGGTGACGGCCGGGGTCCCGATGCGGACCCCGCTGGTGACCTGGGGTTTCCGGGTCTCGTTGGGGATGGAGTTCTTGTTCACCGTGATGCCGGCGGCCCCCAGCCGGTCCTGGGCCTCCTGGCCGGTGATTTCCAGGCGGGTCAGGTCCAGCAGCACCATGTGGTTGTCGGAGCCCCCGGCCACCAGATCGACGCCGGCGGCCAGCAGCCCCTCCGCCAGGGCCCGGGCGTTGGCCACCACCTGGCGCTGGTAGGCCTTGAATTCCGCTGTGGCGGCCTGCTTGAAGGCCAGGGCCTTGGCCGCGATGACCTGCATGAGGGGGCCGCCCTGGATACCGGGGAAGATCTGGCTGTTGAGCTGCCCGCAATAATCTTCTTTGGACAGGATCAGCCCCCCGCGGGGCCCCCGGAGGGTTTTGTGGGTGGTGGAGGTGACCACGTCGGCGTGGGGGATGGGGGAGGGATGGACCCCGGCGGCCACCAGACCGGCGATGTGGGCCATGTCCACCATGAGATAGGCCCCCACGGACCGGGCGATATCGGCAAAGGCGCTGAAATCGATGGTCCTTGGATAGGCCGAGGCCCCGGCGATGATCAGGCGGGGCCGGTGGATACCGGCCAGTTTCTCCACAGCGCCGTAGTCGATGAGCCCGGTATCGGGATCGAGACCGTAATGGGTGAAATTGAACAGCCGGCCGGAAAAGCTGACCGGCGCGCCATGGGTCAGGTGTCCCCCGTGGGAAAGATCCATGCCCATGACCGTGTCTTTGGGTTTGAGCAGGGCGAAATAGACCGCCATGTTGGCCTGGGACCCGGAATGGGGCTGGACGTTGGCGTATTGGGCCCCGAACAGGGCCTTGGCCCGGTCGATGGCCAGCTTTTCGGCCACGTCCACGAATTCGCACCCGCCATAGTATCGCTTGTCCGGATACCCTTCGGCGTATTTGTTGGTCAGAATACTCCCCTGGATGGCCATGACCGATGTGTCGGCGATGTTTTCCGATGCGATCATCTCCAGGGTGTGGCGCTGGCGGTTGAGTTCATCCCGGATGACGTCGGCGATCTGGGGGTCGAGGGATCGGAGGGATTGGAGGGTCTTCAGGTCCACGCTGATGCTTCCTTCTGTCTGACGGCGGCGTCCATGGCGTCGATTCGTTCCTGATGGCGGCCCCCTTCGAAGGGAGTGTCGAGCCAGGCGTCCACGATCTCTTTCGCCAGCACGTCCCCGATGATGCGGCCGCCCATGGCCAGGATGTTGGCGTCGTTGTGCTTCCGGCCCATGATGGCCGAAAACAGATCGTTGCACAGGGCGGCCCGGACCCGGGGGAAGCGGTTGGCGGCCATGGACATGCCGATGCCGCTGCCGCAGATGAGGATGCCCCGGCGGACGGTCCCGTCGGAGACGGCCCGGGCCACTTTGGCGGCAAAATCCACATAATTGACCGATGCGTCGGAATGGGTCCCGACGTCTTCGACCGGCAGCCCCCTGTCCGTGAGGTGGTGCTTGACGGTTTCTTTCAGGGCCACTGCTGCATGATCGCAGCCCAGGAGGATCGGCGTCTCCCCATCGGTTGTTGTCGTTTTGTTCATACGGCTCCCATCCCGGCAAAAAATAAATCAAAAGGACATCCCATATCGCCATCGCGTCCACTTATCAAGAGGAAATCCTCGGGTGATGGGAGAAAGGGCCGGATTTACCGCCCGATCCAGTTGACACCGCCCCTGCCCTGTGGAAATATGATGCCATTGCGCAATGACCACCAAAGGAGGAGAGGCCGTGAATGCGTCCCAAATCGAGACATCGCGGGCGGCGCTGGGAAACGACACGGTGGAGATGCTCCACCAGGTCCACCGGGACGCGCTCTGGGTGCTGGAAAACCTCGGCGTCCGCTGCCGTCTGCCGGAGATCGTCGACACCTTCGCCCGGTTCGAGGAGAGCGGTGCTGCCATCGTTCACGGCGACCGGATCTACCTCATGGAGGATCTGGTGCTCCGGAGCCTCAAAACCGTGCCGGGGATCGCCGATTTTTTTGTGGATCGCAACCGCTTCCTTATTGGCGGAACCGCCCCCTATGTTTACGACGACCGAAAATCAAAAGGCGGCATGCCCCCCTCCGCCGGCCACCTTATCCGGATCGCCAAAACAGCGGACAAGAGCCCGGCGGTGGCCGGCATGGGCCGGGGCGTGAAGCTGAAAGACGATGCCTATGGAATGAGCCTCATGGCCGAGTACTGCGCCAAGCCGCTGTGCCTGGCCGTTTCCGGCGAGGCGGCCCTGGAACGGGCCATAGAGATCCATGAAGCCCGCCGGAACATCATGGTCGATTTCTGCCTCACCCGTCCGCCGTTGACGGTCAACGATCATTTTTCCATCGAATTTTACCATGTGGTCAGGGCGGGGCTGCCGGTCATGGTGTCCTCCATGCCCATGGCCGGCGTCAGCGCTCCCTACTGCTTCAGCGGCGCCCTCACAATGGCCCACGCCGAGGTCCTCTTCGGTATCTGTGCGGCCCAGATCCTCCACCCCGGCATCATCTGCATTCATGGCGGGTTTCCCTCCATCGCCGATCCGCGCCTCGACTACAACCCCAACTACGGTCTCATCAGCCACAACCTCCTCAACATCCTCATGGCGCACCTCAACATGATGCTCGACATCCCCACCTGCCAGAGCGCCGGCATGACCCA
>CAYPCE010000257.1:0-5258 GCA_964409085.1 uncultured Desulfobacteraceae bacterium
TTCCGCATGCCGCACTGGGGGCACCGGGCGTTGCAGTGATCGCTGAGCTGGACCACCAGTTGGCCCGGAATCCGGTTTTTCAGAAAGGCCTGCGCCGCCCGCAGGACCCGTCGGGCCGATTGAACCATGGTGGCCACCCCTACACCGCCTCGGCCATCCGGGGCCCCTCCTGGGGATGGCGGTACATCCGCCAGGTCTGGTCAAAGGCCTTTTCAAATGAACGTTCTTCCATGTAATTCCGCGCCGCCCGGCCCATTTCCGCCAGCAGATCCGGGTTGGCGGTCAGTTTCCGGACCGCCGCCAGAAAGGCCAGGGGATCGTCCCCCCGGACAACGAAACCGGTCCGGCCGGGGTCCAGGTTCTCCTGGGGCCCGCCCATGTCGGTGACGATGACCGGCAGCCCCGAGGCCTGGGCTTCCAGTACTACGTTTCCGAAGGTGTCGGTGGTGCTGGGGAAGACGAAAAGGTCGCTGGACGCATAGATGGCCGCCAGATCCTCGCCGCTCTTGTAGCCGGTGAAGGTGACGGGCAGGCTGACGAGACTGGCCTTCATCTCCGGCAGGTAGGGACCGTCTCCCACGATCAGCAGGTGGGCGTCGGCGCCCTCTTTGACCAAGGCATTGAAAACGTCGCACAGGAGGGTCAGGTTTTTTTCACGGGAAACCCGCCCAACGTAGAGGAGTTTGGTCGGCCCCTCTTCCATGGCGTAGTGTTTTTTAAGGTAGCCGTTCCGCTTGGACGGGTGAAAAAGCCGGGTGTCGATGCCTCTGGGAAAAAGGCGAATTTTTTCCTGCGGGAGCCCCCTGGCGACGAGTTCGTCTCCGGTGGCGCGGGAGGGCACATAGACCTGGTCCATCCGGCCGTAATACCAGAGGGCGTATTTCCAGGTGAGGTCCTCGATGGCGGCATCGCCGGTGAGGCGCCGGGCGTACTGGGGCAGGGCCGTATGGTAGGTGCCGTTGATGGGCAGCTTCAGGATGTGAGCGATGGCCAGGGCCGCCAGGCCGATGGGGCCGGGGGTGGCGGAATGGATGTGGGTGAAGTTCTGTTCGTAGCAGTAGTTGAGCATTTCCAGAAAGGGCGGGTAGAAGAGCTTCTGTTCCGGGTACTCGGGCAGTTCCCTCACGCCGATGGGTTCGAAATTCCTGACGCCCGCCCGTTTGGGGCCGTCTCCGGCATCGCAGGTGATGACCGTCAACTTCTTGCCGCTCCTTTGGGCGATGTCCACCTGTTGGTTGAGGGTCAGGGCCACGCCGTTGACCTCATAGAAGGTGTCGGTGAAATGGGCCACCCGCACTTCTTCCGAACTGGAGCGGCGGACTTCCGGGTTTTTGGCGAACCGGTCGGCGACATCGGCGATGAAGGCGCGGTCCCGGGTGAAGTGGGAAAAGGCAACGAAATACGGCGCCAGCAGGGTGTAGAGCCCCCCGGCCGATCCGATGCTGTGGAAGAGGTTGAAGACGTTGGCGCCCGCCAGATGCCCCACCAGATGGTCTGCGAACCCCTGCATGACTTTGTTGCAGAGCTGGTTGACGAAATCGAACCACTGCCGCTCCTCGGTTTCGAACCGGTCCGATGGGCCCGGGTCCGGGTTGAGAAGGGTCGGGTTCTCGTGGATCAGGTTCCGGGTTTCCTGGCGGATGGCGTCCATCAAGTTTTGGGGAATGGCGGTCTCCACTTTGGGCGGCTTCCGGTAGCTCCACATGAAATAGAGCTTGGACAGGAGGCCCGGATCGGTCTCCGACGGCGGACTGAGGGACCGGTCCAGGAACCGCATGAGCACGTCCCGGTTGGCGTACCGGCCCAGGTCGAACTTGTTCCGGTAAAACTGGTAGGCGATGCCGTAGAGGTTGTGGGCCAGGGTAAGGGGCGTGGCCGACTGACGCACCACCTCCGCCCTCCCTCCGGCGATGGCGGACAGGAGATTCCCGACGGTAGCCGGCCCCGGGACCACGGTGTGGGTCCGGCTGATGTTGAGCCCGCTGTGGTCGTCGGACCCGCCGGCGAGGTTCTTCCGCCAGGGTTCGGGAAAGGCCGGGACGATGCCGTGTTTGTCGACCAGTCTTTCCATTACCTCGGGGGTCAATGCCGCCAACGCCCGCTGGAGGCACTGGCTTTGCCGGTCGTCCCTGGCCCCGTTCATTTCGAAGTTACGGAATAACAGGAGGAGCTGCTCGAAATGGTCCATGGTGAGCCGGTCGTTGACGCTGTAGAGGGGATGGGCCAGGATGTGGAAGATCCCCTCTTTCTGAAGATATGCCGCCAGATCGAAAACGTTTTCCCGCAGCTTTTGGATCTCCCGGTGATGGTCCTCGGCGATGTCGTAGACCAGCACATGCACCTTGCAGCCGGTAGCGCCAGCGTCCGGGAAATAAGAGGTAACCTCCTCGCTGACGAAGGTCCCCGGCAAATGGGCGATCTCCAATGCGCCGACGATGGTGTTGTGGTCGGTGATGGTCACCAGGTCCATGGACCGCTTTCTGGCGATGTCGTAAATCTGTCGCGGCTCTGTAAAACTCTCCGGGCATCCGAGCTTCTGGAGCACCCACTGGGACGGGCGTCTGGAAAATTTGGAATGGACGTGAAGATCGATCCGGGTGGTCGGAAACGAAAGGGGTGTGGCTGTCATGGGGTCTCTCCGTTCATTTCAGCATGGGATTCTGAGGTTTTTTCGTTTATCGGCGTTCCGCGGGCGTCCTGTCGCCGCGCTCGGCCGGTTGCGGGGCCGTGTTACCGGCCCTCGGAAACCCATGTATAGAATGGAATTGTTAGGGGAATGTCAGGGGATTGTTAGAATTTTGTTTAGCATCGCCGTGTAATTGACCGGGGCGTGTCTGAACAGAAATTCAGGCGGGTCGGAGAACCGCCGGGAGCGGCCGGCGTCGCTCGCCGCGGTTGCAACGGGCTCTAAAAGAATTTGCATTCCCGGATGATCGAAATAGAATGGAATGACCGACGGCGGGACGGTGGGGATGACGTCTTTGGCGTGTTCCACCCGGAAGACGGGCAGGCGGCGCAGAACGTGGGCGAAGGCGGCGTCTCCCGGCCGGGGCGCGCCGAATGCGTAAACCGCCAGGGGCGGCCGGACCGAGGCCGCCAGCATGGCCAGGGCGCCGCCCAGGCTGTGGCCAGCGTAAAACAGGGGAAGGTCCAGGGTATCGAGAAACGCAGCGGTTCCGTTCCAGAGGCCGAGAAAATCGTCCCGGAAGCCGCAGTGGACCGCGCCGCCCCAGGGCCAGGGCGTTTGGACCGCGTTGAGGTTGGACAGCCAGCCTTCAAATCCGCTGGTGCCCCGGAAGATCAGGGCGGCGAAGGGGTCGTGAAAGGCCGGTTCGGAAGCGACGACGGCGCAGAAATTGGTCCCGTTTCGCGAGGTAAAGATTTCCCGCAGGCCGACCCGATCCAGGAAGGCGCTTCTGGGGGGCGCCGGCGCTTCGGGGCCGATCTCCGCCCGGTCCTGCCGGTAGATCAGGCGGGACAGTTCGCACAGCCACCAGGCGTTTTCGCATGAAAACATCCGCATCCGGGAATGGAACGGGGGCAGGGGAGACCGGCAAAAAAAACGTTCCGACCATCCCGGACGCAGGAGTGCGGACCACGGGGAATCAGGCGCCACGGGACGGCGTTACTGCAGAACAAGTTTGATGGAGGGTTTGTCCTGGTAGCGGACTCGGGTCATTTTGATTTTCAATTTGAAAAACGCGCCTTTCAGGTTTTGAAACGCCACGTCTTTGATTTTTTGCTTTTCGCCGCTGAGAAACGCTTTATCGATTTTTTCTTTTACCTTCATGGCGTCTTTGTAGGCGAAGAAATCAAAAATCTGCCGTCCCACAATAATGAAGGGATCGGGCAGTTGAAGCGCCGCGGCGGCGGGCCAGTTGACATATCGGATGGTGTAGGCGGCGTCGATGAGAACGATGTCCTGGCCGCCCCGGTCCACGAAGCTTTTGAACAGTTCGTACCCCGCGCCGAGATCGCTCTCTTTTTGCCGCATCCGTTCCAGGGTGGCTTTATGAGCCGCCCGAAGGGTCTCATGCCGGGCCGCCAGATCGTCGCGCTGGGCCCGAAGGCGGACCGCCTCCTGTTTGATGCGCTCGTTTTCGCGCCGCAGGTCCGCGTTTTTCCGGCGGAGCCGCTCCCGGTCGGCGACGTTGGTGTCCAGGATGTACTGCTTCGGTTGGGTCATGCGTCTCCTTGTTCGATATGGGGATGCGCCATCGGCGCCTTTTCCCGCGGGCGGCGCGTGTAGAGGATGCCGCCGGCAAGGGCGGTAAATGGGGCCACGGTCACGAGGCCGAAGGAGCCCACCAGGGTCTTGAGCACCTCGGCGGCCACGTAAATGAGGTTGAAAAGATTGGCCAGGGGGACCCCCTGGGCCATGAAGGCCATGAGAAGGGTGATGTAGGATCCGGAATAGGCCAACAGCAGCGTGGTGGTCATGGTGCCCACCACGGCCCGGCCCACCCGGATGCCCGAAAAGACGGCCTCGGCGGTTGAAATGTCCGGCTTTTTGGCGACCACCTCGTCCAGGCTGGCGGCCACATCCATGGCCAGATCCATCACCGCGCCCGAGGCGGCCAGAAAAACGGCCGCCACGAATATCTTCTCCAGATCCAGGTGGCCGAACCCGGAATAGAGGAGCGTCTCGGCGAACGGGAGCACCGCGCCGTGGACGTGGAGCCGCTCGGTGAAATAGAGGGCCAGCCCGCAACTGGTCAGCACGCCGAGAAAGGCCCCGAGGAAGGCGACCACGCCCTTCCGGGTCGGCCCGGCCACCAGGAAGATGATGACCGCGCTCATGGCGGCCACCGTCCCCAGGGAGAGGAGCACCGGATCGGCGCCTTTGAGCATCAGGGGGACCAGGACTTTCCAGATCATCAGGGCTGAGAAGAGGAAGGAGAGCAGGGCCTTGAGGCCCGTCCATCCGCCGAAGACCAGCAGGAGCAGGGCAAACAGGCCCAGGAGAAAGATCTCCGTTCCCAGCCGGTAATGGGACTGGGGGTTGACGTACCGGATCTCGCCCCCGGCGTCCACGGAAAGGACCACCAGGGCGATGTCCCCTTTCCGGAACACCTTGTCCCGGTCCATCTGGCCCATGAGGGGATTGAGCCCCTCCAGGGTTTTGCCTTTGCAGGGGCCGTCCAGGATCTCCAGGGTCACCGTCTGCTCCCCCTGCTTGATCATGCCGAACTGCTGAATATGAGCGTCCTCGGTGGCGACGACCCGGCCCCGGCAGCGGACCGCGTGTTTCTGGACCC
>CAYPCE010000258.1:0-2472 GCA_964409085.1 uncultured Desulfobacteraceae bacterium
CGTCTATGCCCGGGACGACAAATCCGGCACCTACGATACGTTCAAAAGCCTGGTGCTGGGAAAACGGCCCCTGACGCCGGCCGCCCGGCGGTTCGAGTCCAACACCGAACTCTCCAAGGCCGTCTCGGCCGACCCCGGCGCCATCGGGTTTACGGGCCTGCCCTACATCCTGAGATCCAAGGCCGTGGCGGTCACCGACGGCGACACCCGGCCGGTTCCGGCCAATCCGTTTACCGTGGCGTCGGAGGACTATCCCCTGACCCGGCGGTTGTACCTGTACACCCCGGCGTTTCCGGACAACCTCTACACCCGGTTTTTCATTGATTTCGCCCTTTCCCCCGAGGGGCAGGCCATCGTCCGGCAGATCGAATTCGTCGACATGGCCATCAAGACTTGGCCCCTGCAGATCGAACCGGACCGGCGGACCCGGAACGACGACGTGTTTCAGCAGTATCGGCAGGCCGTGAACGGCGCCCGGCGCGCGTCCATGAACTTCCGCTTCCAGGAAGGAAAGACCGGGATCGACAACCGGTCCATACGGGACGTGCAGCGGCTTGCGGCATTTTTAAAGAGACCGGAAAACCGCGGGAAAACCGTCGTCCTGGTGGGGTTTGCCGACAGCGTCGGCGATTACGGCGTCAATTACCGGATCGCCCTGGAGCGGGCCCGGAAGGCGGCCCGGGAACTGGCGCTGCGCCGGGTCGAAAACGAGATCGTGGCCGTGTCCGCCGGCGAAGAGGCGCCGGTGGCGTCCAACCTGACGGAAAACGGGCGGCGGAAAAATCGGCGGGTGGAGATCTGGATCCGCTAAGCGACTGGGAGGTCGAATTACCCCTCGGCGTCCATACAGCACCGGAACCCGATGGTGACGGCGCCGGCGCCGTTGTTGTCGGCCCGGCGCACCTTCAGGATGGCGTCGGCGGAGACGGTTTCGAACAGGTTGAGACACCAGTTGCCGCCCATGTAGGCCGGGTCGGCGGCGCCGTCCAGGGCGACCCATTCGCTGACGTTCCCGGTCATGTGGCGGAGGCCGTTGGGGTGCGCTTCGCTTTCCTCATCGACGCCGTAGGGAATGTCGGTGGCGCCGAAGTGGAGCACGGCCCCGTCCACGGCGGGGGACGGCCCCAGGGCCGCCCGCCATTCCGACGGGGTGCAGAGGCGCTTGCCGGTTTCGGCGGCATAGGACCGGGCCTCGGCGTGGGAGATGTTCACGGCGGGCATGTCGGCGGTGAACGCGGCTTTGGGGGGCGTGTAATCGGGAAAGACCTGCGCGTAGTCGCGGATGCTCACCTCGGTGCGGTCGATGTAAAAACGCCCGATGCGGACCATGCCCGGCGGCCGGGGGATCGGGACCGGCGCCCTTGTCGCTGTCACGGACGCCAGGGTTTCGGCCCCGTCCGCCGGATCGGCGGGCGGTTCAACCGCGATGGGGGCCGAGACGACCGGCGGCGGCGCCGGCGATGCAGGTCCTGTGTCGCCGGAATCGCGGTTGAACGCCATGGGGGCGGCCAGCACGGCGGCGGACACCCCGGCAAGGGCCGCGACGGACCAGGCGAGCCGTTTCGAAAACCGGCGCCGCCGGGGCGGACCGGCCGCCGCGACCGCCGCCGCGACTGTCTCTTCCGCGGGTTCCCCCGCCAGGTCGGGGGCCTGGACCGAGAGCCAGTGCCGGAACGCGTCGGCCTTGAACCGGATGCCGTCCCCCTGCCGCATGGCTTCCAATAGAAACATGTCCCGCCTGAGAAACCCCACGGCGTGCCGGACGTCGGTCTCCGTCATCCCGGGCCAAGTCCGGTTCACGGCGTCCAGAAGTTGCCGTTCCGATGCAAAGGCCGATTCGTCGCCCAGGAGGTCCGCCAGCGTGGCGGCCGCGCGGCGGGCGGCGTCGGGCAGGTCGTCCCAGAGGTCCCGCATCTGTCCCGTTTCCGACCGGACCATCGCCGACAGGACCGCGTCCAGATCCCGGGGCGTAACGACATCGGCACGCCCTTCCCGGGCCCGGTCGACGACGGCCTTGAGGATCCCGCGGATCAGATCCGGATGGCCGCCGGACAGGCGATGGATCTTGGGGATCATCCGGCCGTCCCCGAAGCGGAGCCGGCCTTTCAGGGGCCTGGCGATCATGTCGTAGGTGTCCTTTTCCGACAGCGGGGGCAGTCGGAATTGAACGGGGGAAAACGTCGTTGCCAGGGAACGGCAGAGACGGCCGCGGCCCGACAGAATGAAGCGCGCCGGCGGTTGGCAGAGGTCTTCGAGATGGGACAACCCCGATCGGTCCAGCCGCCCGAAGGCCTCGGCGGCCCGCAGTTCGTGGACGTTGTCGAGCCAGATGCAAAGCGCGTCCGGCACGGCGATCCCGGCCGTCAGGGCGGCGACATCGGTTTGGGGGGTCAGCCGGGAGACGATGGCGCGGCAGTCGATGTGGACCGTATGGCCATCTGCCACGGGATCCTGGTTCAGGGCCCATCGCAG
>CAYPCE010000258.1:2572-5253 GCA_964409085.1 uncultured Desulfobacteraceae bacterium
GCCAGAGCCCGCCGTATCCGCCGCGGATGGTAAAGGTTTCGGTATCGAAGGCCCGCTGGAGCGCCGGCAGCAGATGGCCCTCCATCCGCACGTGGTTCATGCCCATCCAGGATCGGAACCCGGAGAGGGGGGAATCGTGGAAATCGACCACCCCGATCCGGCCGCCCGGGCGCAGGTCGTCCCTGGCCGCCCCGAGGGCGGTCTCCCACCCCGGATCCATCATGGAAAGGGAATAAGAAAAGAGGATCAGGTCGAAGGTTCCGGCCGCCGTCGGGCCGTCGTAGGCCCTGTGGACTAGTTCGATCCGGTCGGCTGCGGCATGGGTCTTTTCCCGGGCCTTCCGGAGCATGTCCGGCGAGAGGTCCAGGCCGGTGATGCGGGCCGTCGGAAAGGTTTTGGCCAGTTTCATCAGGTTTTTGCCGGTGCCGCACCCCACCTCGAGGATCCGGCGGGGCGCCGTCAACCGGGACAGCAGATCGATGATCCCGGTCCGGCCGAAGAGAAAGGACCAGCGGGTCAGGTCATAGATGCCGGCGTGGAACCGGTAGTAAGATTCAAGGGTTTCGCTCATACCACCTCCGCAAAATGAAGGCTGCCGTAAGTGCCCACCCGGTCGGTTGGATGGAGCCGCTCCGTCAGGTCGGGCCGGAACCGCAGGGCCGACGCGATGGACCGGGGGATGAAATCGAGCCGGAAACCGGCCGAACGCATCAGGATCCGGGCGCCGGGCCGGCTGTTTTCCAGAATCAGGTCCCACTCCTCCTTCAGGGCCGCCGGCGCGTGCCAGGCCAGCCAGTCCTGGTGATCCAGCAATACGAAATGGGTGTAGGCGCCCCGGCGTTCCCCGAGAAACGCGCTGAGGGTCCCGGTGTAGGTATGGACCCGGTCGACGCGGGCGTGCAGATGGGCGAAGTTGTCCGGGCGGAGGTAGTTGGGGCAGCAACCGGCGGTGTATTCGCCGGTGATGTAGACCCGCCAGAAATAGTTGTCGGCCATCACCACCTCCGTGAAAACGTGGCGCATCTTGTCCCGCACGAACTGGCTCAGGCCCCCCGGATACTCCGTCTGGATCAGCCGGATCTGGGGCCGGGGCACCCCCAGCAGGGCCATCAGCGCCGGCTGGCGCACCAGCCACAGGCTGACCCCGCCCCAGAGCCGGCCTTCGATCTCGTCGTAAATCTGTCGCTGCCGGTCCAGGGATTGGGCGTCCACCAGATCGAAGATCAGGGACCGCAACCGGGGCCGGGTCAGGTAGAGGTATTTCAGGAACAGCCACGCGGCCATGCCGGTGGTGCCATGGTAGTAGAAGGATTTTTTCAGGCCCCGCTGATTGAAATACCCGGCCTTGTCGCCCCAAAACTCCCGGGCTTCCGGCGGCAGCCGGTCGGCGAGCCGACGGTAAAGGGCCTGGAAATCGTCATGGCGTCCCCGGCCGAAGACCTCAAAAAAGTCGTTGTAATCCCCCGCCGCGATCAAGGCCAGCTTGAGCTGGAGCAGGGCGTTCTGCCGGGGGTTGACGTCCACCGCATGGATTTCGGCCGGCCCGTCCATCAGGTAATCCAGAACATTGCACCCGGCGCTGGTGATCACCACCACCCGGCTGTCGCCGTCCAGCGCCAGCAATTCCCGGTCGATCCGGGGGTCTTCCCAGCAGGTGTTGTAGATGAGCCGGGACCCGTGAACCGTGTTGAAAAACCGGTCATGGCCCGCGTTTCTGATTTTGGCAAGAACATTTTTCAAGATGTGCCGCTCCTTTCCCGAGGGGTTCCAGGGAGGCGGCAAGGCCGCCTTCGGGTTGTCAAATGGCATTCATAGCGGAAAAGGATTAGTTTTTGATTATGGATGGGTTAGAATTTTGTTAGGGAGGATTGTAAAAAATACAAAACTGAGCCAAATTCATCGGCCTTCGCTGTGCCGCCTTGGGTTGAAACCCCAGGCTGAAACCAAAAAACCGGCTGAAAGCCGGTTACGGCTATCGTGGCCAATATGATCATTCGCGACCCGAACCGGCTTTAGCCGGTTTCAAATGATTGAGCCTGGGGTTTTAACCCAAGGCGGCGCGGATGCTCAACTTCACGACAACCTGCATTGATTTCTATTTGAATGTATTACAACGGAATGTACGTTGCGATATTTTTATATTCTTCCGCTTCTGAAGCTAACCAGATCATATGCAATTCTTCAACGATCCAGCCGATGCCGGTACCCGGACGAATCCAAAACACACCCGGAAAACTCCTTCCTGACGAAAAATGGTCGGAAATATGCGTGGGAATGGTGCTGCGGTTTTCGGTTATAAGAACATAACCATTTTCCTCCATCCACATCAGAATTTCCGGGTCTGACGTTCCCACCGGAGGCGCGCCCCTGTCTCCGATGGATAATACTTCGATCTCTTTTTCAATTCGTCTGAGCTGACGTTGTATGGCTTTGCTGACATGCTCGTCAAGAAGAAATCGCGGTTTCATATGTGTCGGGCGTCCAGTTTCTGTTTTTGTGACAAAGCTGCCGTTGCTTCTGAATGCGATTTCGTAAATCGATTGTGAATTCAGATGGATTTGCCCGATCTTCCCGCCACGCCTTTTCCTGGATTGCCCGAACCCGTGACAGGTATTCATCTGTTTCACTCTGATTGGCCAAATAATACAAAATAGTTGCGTGTATCTGCTCGAGGCTTAGCG
>CAYPCE010000259.1:0-2115 GCA_964409085.1 uncultured Desulfobacteraceae bacterium
AAGGCCTCCTTGATGACCCGGGCCAGGCTGTCGGTGGATTCCACCAGGTAGTTGTGCTTGGTGCAGGGCCGGGTGATGCCCACGATGTCCACTTCCTGGAAGGCGTCGTTGCCGATGAGGCCCTTGGGCACCTGGCCGGTGATGACCACCATGGGGATGGAGTCCATGTAGGCCGAGGCGATGCCGGTCACCGTGTTGGTGGCGCCGGGCCCCGAGGTGACCAGGCAGACGCCCACCTTGCCGGCGGCCCGGGCGTAGCCGTCCGCGGCATGGACCGCGCCCTGCTCGTGGCGCACCAGCACATGGCGGATGTCGGTCTTGACCAGTTCGTCGTAGATGTCGATGACCGCGCCGCCGGGATAGCCGAAAATGGTGTCCACGCCCTCTTCCTGGAGGGTCTTCATCATGATCTGCGCGCCGGATAATTTCATGTCATACCTCCTATTTCCAGTCCCGGCAAACGGCGCCCCGGCTGGCGGAAGACACCATCCGGGCGTAGCGGGCCATGTAACCGTGGGCGATAGCGCCCCGCGCGGCGGGTTCGGGCGGGGTCCATCCGGCCATCCGTTTCTTTATTTCGTCTTCCGGCACCTTCAACGTAATCGCTTTTCCGGGGATGTCCACGGCAATGAGATCCCCCTCCCGGACCGCCGCGATGGGACCGCCCTGGGCCGCCTCGGGGGAGACGTGGCCGATGGCCGCGCCCCGGGTGCCGCCGGAAAACCGGCCGTCGGTGATCAGGGCCACGTGGGCGTCGAGCCCCATGCCGGCGATGGCCGAGGTGGGGGCGAGCATCTCCCGCATGCCGGGACCGCCCATGGGGCCTTCGTACCGGATCACCACCACATCCCCCTTTTGGATCTTCCCGGCCATGATGGCCTCGGAAGCGGCTTCCTCGGACTCGAAGATCCGGGCCGGGCCTTCGTGGCGCAGCATCTCGTCGCGCACCGCCGACTGCTTCACCACGCAGCCCTCCGGCGCCAGGTTGCCGAAGAGCACCGCCAGGCCGCCCTGGTCGTGGTAGGGGTTGTCCAGGGACCGGATGACCTCCCGGTCGAGCACGTTGATCGGGCCGATATTCTCGCCCACGGTCCGGCCGGTGACGGTCAGGCAGTCGGGGTTGATCCGGCCCGCGTCCGCCAGGGTCTTGACCACGGCCTGGATGCCGCCGGCCCGGTCGAGGTCCTCGATGTGGTGGGCGCCGCCGGGGCTCAGGGAGCAGAGGTGGGGGGTTTTCCGGCTGATCTCGTTGATCCGGTCGAGGTCCATGGGAACCCCGGCCTCGTCGGCGATGGCCGTCAGATGGAGCACCGTGTTGGTGGAACACCCCAGGGCCATGTCCACGGTCAGGGCGTTTTCAAAGGCTTCCGGGCTCATGATCTTCCGGGGGGTCAGCCCCTTTTCCAGCATCTCCAGCACCTTCTGGCCCGCGACCTTGGCCAGCCGCAGCCGGGCCGCCATCACCGCCGGCACCGTGCCGTTGCCCGGCAGGCCCAGGCCGATGGCCTCGGTGAGGCAGTTCATGGAATTGGCGGTGAACATCCCCGAGCAGGAGCCGCAGGTGGGGCAGGCGGCGTCCTCGATGGCCGACAACTCGTCTTCGCTCATCTTTCCCGCCCGGACCGCGCCCACGCACTCGAAAACGGTGATCAGATCGATCTTCTTCGAGGCGCCCTGGGTCGGATGGTTGCCCGCCAGCATGGGGCCGCCGCTGACCACCACGGTCGGGATGTCGAGGCGGGCCGCGGCCATGAGCATGCCGGGCACGATCTTGTCGCAGTTGGGGACCAGCACCAGGGCGTCGAAAGCGTGGGCCGTGGCCATGATCTCGATGGAATCGGCGATGAGTTCCCGGCTGGCCAGGGAATATTTCATGCCGGTGTGGCCCATGGCGATGCCGTCGCAGACGCCGATGACGCCGAATTCCACCGGCGTGCCGCCGGCCATGTAGATCCCCGCCTTGACCGATTCGACGATCTTGTCGAGGTGGACGTGGCCCGGAATGATGGCGTTGGCCGAATTGGCGATGCCGATGAGCGGCCGGCCGATCTCGCCGTCCGTGTACCCCATGGCCTTGAACAGCGCCCGGTGGGGGGCCCGTTCGATTCCCTGCTT
>CAYPCE010000259.1:2215-5238 GCA_964409085.1 uncultured Desulfobacteraceae bacterium
GGGGCTGATAACGGATTTTGCGTCGCCTGTATAAACGGTGTGCTTAGGCCATTATCAACCCCCTTCCGCCGGAAGGAGAAGAATTCCGACGACAATAATAAGGAGAATAATGTTAATAATGGCGACGATACCGATCATCATAATTCCAAAAGATTACATTTTAGAACCTAAGTAACAGGGGCCGACGCCCATTGTCAATCTTTTTTTGAGCGAATCTTTTTTTCAACGAACACCGGGCCTGCTTTTTTTCCGCCCTATGAATCGATGGCCTCGATGATCGTCCGCCGAACCGTCGCTTCCGCCTCCGGATCATCCACCTTCTGGCCGTTGAAATCCCGCACATAAAAAACGTCCACCACCTGGTCCACCTGGGTGGCGATTTTGGCCAGCCACACATCCAGTTCCAGGCGGAAAAGCGCCTCGGTGATGAGGAACAACAGCCCCGTAAAATCGTAGGCAAACACCTCGACGACCGTGAAATAGCTGGAACTCCGGTTGTCGATCACCACCTTTGTGGGCCGATGGTGAAGGGACGACCGGGGCGGGCGGCGTTCGCCGATCCGTTCTTTGACTTCGGCGCACAAATCCAGGCGGTCGTCGATGGCCTCCTGGAGGTGCCGCGCCGCCTTGTTCCATTTGTCGGCCTCGAAAATGGGATCTGGGGGCGGCGTGACGCGGAAGATGTCCAGTGCGGCGTTGTTGCGCCACGTGTAGATCTGGGCGTTGAGGATGTCGATGCCGTTAAGGGTGAACACGCCGGAGATCTTGGAGAAAAGCCCCGGCTTGTCCCTGGCGCAGACCGTCACGGTTCGGGTGGAGGGGTCCGGTTTTTTCTCGATTTTCCAGGCAAAGGGCTCGGCGCCCATGAGCTTGTGGAGGTTGACGTGGGCGAGCATCTCCGACGGCTCGGCGAAAAGGAGATAGCGGGGAGACATGAAGGGCATCACCGCCTGGGCCGCGGCCCGTTCTTCGGGCGTGGTCGTCAACCGGATCAGCGCTGTCTTTTTGGCTTCCACCCGGTCCACCGCTTCTTTGGACGCCAGTTCCCCCTGCTCCAGCAACCGCAGGGTGTAAAAATAGAGGCCCTGGATGAGGGAGAGGGACCAGTCGTTCCACGCCTTGGGCCCCGTGGCGATGGAATCGGCCACGGTCAGGAGGTAGAGCATCCTGAGCCGGTCCGGGTCCTGGACCCGCCGGGCGCAGAAAATGGCGGTTTCTTCGTCGTGGATGTCCCTCCGGGTGGCGGTCTTGGCCAGCAAGAGGTGTTCCCGGATCAGCAAAGAGACGGTCCCGATCAGATCCTCGCCGTATCCCAGCTCCCGGAGGATCTCTTCTGCGATGGGCGGGCCTTTTTTGGCATGGTCGCCGCCGGTCTCGCCTTTGCCGATGTCGTGGAGCAGGGCCGCCCACAACAGGGGGCGCCGGTCGGCCAGGGCCGCATACAGTTCGCCGCACAGCCGACCCCGGGACGGATCCGACGGCCCGCCGAACTTTTTGAGGGTGCGCACCACCCGGAGGGAATGCTTGTCCACCGGATGAAGATGGTACTGATCGTACTGGATCCGGTGACGGATCGCCTCGAGCTGGGGGATAAACCGGGTCAGGAGGCCGGTTCGGAGCATCTCGTTCAAGGGCGTGAACCGAAAGGGCGGGGCGGAGAGAATGGCTTCAAAGGACGCCACCACCTCGGGGGAAGACCGGACGGTGTCGGTGAGATACCGGCGCATGTTTTTCACCAGCCGCTTTGCCTCGATCCCCAGGGGCAGTTGCAGCCGCCCGCTCTCTTCGAAAATCCGCATCAGCAGCGCCGGGTCGTTCAGGACCGCCTGGGGCGAGTCGAACCGGAGCATTCCCCGATGGATCTGAAGCCCCGGCGCCGGCCCGGCCGTTGGCGCCTCCGCCGCCTCCGGACTTTCGAGCCGGCTTTCCAGCTCGTAGACGAACATCAGATGGAGATCTTTTAAAAAGCTCATCTCTTCCTGGAGCCGTCCCAGAAACCGCTCCACCGGCTGCTGCCCCTCTTTTTCCACGTAGCCCAGCCGGTCGGCCACTTCCATTTGGAACTCGAACCCGAAACGGTCGTGCTTCTTGCCGGCCAGGTGGTGAAGATGGTTCCGGATCCGCCAGATGAACCCCAGGGCCCGGTCCAGCTCCCGGTATTCCTCGTGGGAGAGATAGCCGTAGAACTCCAGGTCCCGGGATTCCTTCAGGTCCCGTTGGATCCGGGCGACCCACATGAGGGTGTGGTAATCCCGGAGCCCCCCCTGCCCCTCCTTCAGATTGGGCTCCAGCAGATAGGAGGAGTCGCCGAAATGGTTGTGGCGTTCCCGGTTCGTTTGGATGAGCCAGTCGATGAGCGATTCGGACCGGGGTTCGACCAGTTCCGTACGGAACTTTTCCCTGAAAGCGGCAAACAGCGGCGGGGCGCCGGCCACGAGCCGGGCGTCCAGAAGGGCCGTCAGCGAAGAAACGGCGTCGTCGGGGAGTTCCACGGGCTCGGCCAGGATGCGGGCATTGTGGCTCACATAAAGGCCCAGATCCCACAGGGGATAGACCACGGCACGGATAAAATCCTCGGCGTTTTCCGGAATGGCGGCGTCGAACAGAAACAGGAGGTCCACATCCGAATGGATGCACATCTCGCCCCGGCCGTATCCACCCAGGGCCGCGACGGCGTAGGAATCCCGCTGCGACAGGGCCGGCCGGTCGTCCAGAGCCCGGCAGATCTCCCGGAGATAGTCGTCCAGCAACCGGGTCTGGTAGCCCAGAAAGTCGGGGACGCTTCCCGCCAGGAAATCCTGAATCAGCGCTTCCCGCTTTTCCCGCAGCCTGTCCGACACCTCTTCCCGGGTCTCCATTGCGCCTCCTTTTTTCTGTAAAATCAACGAGGTTTCACTTTCGCAACCCTCTCCGCCAAGCCGAGGCGAAAAGACGATATCATAATCGGCAACGGTTGACCACGGAAAGCCCGGCATGGCCGGACCCGCCCTCCTTCGCTTACGTGGCCTTGATCATCGTTTCGG